>CAZQFX010000183.1:0-5100 GCA_964592775.1 uncultured Actinomycetota bacterium | reverse complement strand
CGCCATGAATGGGAAACAAGATATGGTACCGCAAAGGCTATTTTCGGAACAGCCCTGGAACGGGATCGGGATCCGGAAATCCCGATCCCGTTCCAGGGCTGACCCCAAGGTGGGATTTACTGTGCCTGAGCGGCCTCCGGCGGGAGCTCTACCTTGATGTCCTCGTTGTAATCGAAGAAATCCACCATCATGGAGCCCGCGGCATCTCCTACCTGCGGCACCCCACTCATCACGTACTCGATCTCCATGCGCTGGATGAGGTCATCCGCTTTTCTTATCCAGATGCGGATGTCCGCCTGGAAATCAGTAATTGATTCCTCCATCATCTTCAACCACTCCTCGGATGCCTGTTGGCCGCCCTCCGCGACGTATTCGCGAAAGAGATCGATGGAGGCGGCGAAGTATTCCTTGTCGAGGTTGAAGGAGAGGCCGACGGTCTCTTCGTTCTCCTCGAAGACCTCCGCATCCCTGGCCATCCTGACCATGATATCCATCTGCGCCGCGTCCACGAAGCCCAAGCTCATGTTCTGGGTCTGGTATGCCCCGGCGCTGCTCTTCACCCATCCCTGGCCCGGCACGTTCTGGTAATACATGCCATCCACTCTGTAGGCCTCCACTTCGTATCCGCCGATGGTCACGAACATGTGCTGGCGCATCTCCCCGTCCACTTTCTGCACGTCCGCCCTGATGTCCATGGTTATGACCTGGCTCTGCCCGCTCACGGCGCCCGTCCCGGAGCCCATCTCCACGCTCCCGCTCATGCGGTAGCCGCTGACCTCGGACATCGCCGTCGTAGATTCCGCCAGGGTGTCAAAGGTTTCCTTGACGGTAGTGCCCCCTTTGCACCCCACGCAGGACACCAGCGCTGCCGCTATCAGCATTGCCATGGCTATTCGCTTCATGCGCCTCTCCTTTCTTCGCCCTCATCTTACGTCATATGTCGGTCTCCAGCCAGCTTTTCCGGAGCTTCTCGCACGCATGCCGGTACGGCTATCGGCCGGCACAAGACGAAGACCCGGAGGCTCTGACGGTCAAATCACATATATGGTTCTTTTCCGGGCGGCGTGGGCGGGAAGAGCGGAAGAGAATGGCCGCGGGATCGAGGGATCATGCCCACGTTTCCCATATAAGAACCGTATATAATCATTACAGATGAAAGGGGTGGTGCATTGAGGTTCGCCGTGCTCTCGGACATCCACTCCAACCTGGAAGGGCTGCGGGCGGCGCTCGACGAGGCGGAGCGCCTCGGGGTGGACGGCATCCTCTGCTGTGGGGACGTCATCGGATACAACGCGGATCCCGATGCCTGTGTAGACCTGGTGCGCGAGAAGGGCGTGCGCTGCATCCAGGGAAACCACGAGCGCGGCCTGCGCGAGCTGGACGAGGGGATCGTCCCCAATATGAATCCCGCTGCCATGGAGGCGCTGCATTTCACGAGCGGAGCATTGAGCGCGGACAACCGGAACTGGCTGTTGTCCCTCCCCGAGGAACTGGCCGTCGAGGATTCCTTCTACCTCTTTCACGGTTCTCCCGCCGACCCGGACGAGTATATCTTCGATCCCTTCGAAGCGGCGTACGCCTTCAAGTCACTGGCCTTCGATTACGGCCCGCCCGCAAACCTCATGTGTATCATCGGCCACACCCATGTTTGCGCGGCCTACGTCTTCGATCCGGAAAACCATCGTGTAGGAGATATGGGGGTCGGCAACGGCGACCGTTTCGCCGTCAAGCCCGGCGCCCATTACATGTTCAACGCGGGTAGTTGCGGGCAGTACCGGGGCGGCATCCCCATAGCGACCATGTGTATGGCGGACACCGACGCCATGGCGGTGGAATTCCGCTTCCTGCGCTACGATATCGCCGCCTCCCAGGCGAAGATCATCGCCGCGGGCCTGCCACGCCTCCTGGCCGAGAGGCTGGGCGTGGGACAGTAGAAACACGATGGACTATAATCTATACCATGAAAGATCGCGAGGATTTACAGAAACTGGCAGCCGCCGGCGACTTCCACGGCCTGGTGGAAGCCATGGGGCATGCCCAGCCTTTCATGCGATTCACCGCCTCCGACCTCCTGGCCTCCAAGGGAAGGGTCGCTTTACCCTATCTCATCGAGGCGCTTTCCCGCGATAATCCGGAGGTGAGAAAGGGGGCTGCAAGGGCCCTGGGCCTGATCGGAGACAGGAAGGCCGTGCGGCCCCTCCTTTCCCGCCTGGAAAAGGACAACCCCGGGGTGGGCCAGTTCATCGTCGATGCCCTGGCGGATATCGGCGACCTCCAGGTCGTCGACGACTTGTGCAAGGCCACGCGCAGCCATAGCCTCTCGTTGCGCTACAGCACCGTGAGGGCCCTGGGGAAACTGAGAGACCGCAAGGCCGTCCCCTTCCTCGTAGAGGCCTTGAGCGATTCCGCGAGCATCGTGCGCCTGCGCGCGGTCGAATCGCTCTCCCAGATGGACGAGCCCAGCCTGTGGGCTCCGATAAGCGAGATGCTGACCGATTCGTCGGCGGGCGTGAGGGCCGTCGCGGCCCGCGTCCTGGGGGAGATGCACAACCTGAGGGCGATCGACTGCCTGCTCCCCTTGCTGCAGAGCGGCATCGAGAGCGATGTCCTTGAAGCCGCCAAGGCCCTGGGGAGGATCGGCAGCATCAGGGCCGTCGAGCCCCTTCTGGCGGCCCAGGCCCGCGAGGGCCGGGACAAGGTCCTGGAGGCCATCACGGCCGCCCTGCAGGCCATCGGGGATTCGAGTATCTACGGTTCCGACGAATAATCCTGCGCCTGATGTAAGACTCCTCACTTAACCCGGTCCGTCTCCAAGAAGCACGGGCGGCTACAAGCGGAAGCTATGAGCGAAAGACATTGATGCCAACGACTCCACGGCCACTCACGGCCCTCGGAGAAGAGCCTTTGCTCCGAATTCCGCTTATTTTAGCCGTATAAAGGGAAAATCACTATCACAACGAATTATTCCTCGAGAAATCTGGAGAATCTAAGGAGGTGAGTCATGAATAAAGCGGAACTGATCGATGCCGTAGCCAAGGACGCCGAGATGAGCAAGAAGGATGCCGGCGCGGCGGTTGATGCCACGATCAAGATCGTGACCAATACACTGAAGAAGGGGGATAAGGTCACCCTGGTCGGTTTCGGGACCTGGGAGGTACGCAAGAGGGCCGCCCGCAAGGGCGTCAACCCCAGGACCGGAGAGGCTATCAAGATCAAGGCGACCAAGGTTGTGTCCTTCAAGCCCGGCGCGGCGTTCAAGGAAGCCGTGGCGGGAAAGAAATAGATCGGTCCTTCTGTTTGCGACGCAACTTCTTCGCCTAAGATGCAAGGCCGCTCCTTACGCGGGGAGCGGCCTTTGTGTCTTTGGATCTTAAATGACACCACCCCTTCCGCCCTTGCCTTTTTCAACTCCCGATTCCATAATGAATAGGTTCGCGTGCGCCCGTAGCTCAATTTGGCAGAGCAGGGGACTCTTAATCCCAAGGTTGAAGGTTCGAGTCCTTCCGGGCGCACCACTATTGTTGCAGGTAGAAGGCCCTATATTATGGGGCATGGTGCGGGCTCCGCAAGGCCTTGAGTCTCGCCGCTGGAAATGCGCTGGAAATCTGAGGCGATATCCGCTATTCTCCACGGCCTTTCCCTTTCTCCAGGGGAACGATCTTCCCGTCCTTCACGCCGCGCACCAGGGCGTCCATGCGGACGGTGGCCTCCTCCATGCGCTCCTCGATCAAGTGGGAATAGACGTTGAGCGTCATGGTGGCGCTGGAGTGACCGAGCGCGTGCTGCAGGGCCTTTATTGACGCGCCGGAGGATAGCAGGATCGACGCGTAGGAGTGGCGGAGGCTGTGCAGGGTGACGGCCTTCAGCTTGGCCCGGGTGAGCGTATCGTCAAACCTCTTGCGGGCATTCGCGGGATCAAGAGGCCGGAGGCCCCGGGTCTGGAAAAGGTAATCATCCGGGGCGTGCTTTTTCATGTGCTCGCGGTGGGAGAGAAGCATATCCGCGAGGACCGGGAGAAGGGTAACGGCCCGGCGGCTCGAGGCCGTCTTGGGCTCCTGTATGCCTCCCCAGTATGAATAGCTTTTCGACACATAAATGGCCTTCATACAGAAGTCTATATCCTTCCATTGGAGGGCGAGGGCCTCCCCGAGGCGGAGGCCGGATAAGGCGAGCACGGCGAATAATGCTTTCTCGGGCTCCTTGGCCTTCTCCAGCAGCTTGCGGATCTCCTTATGGTCCAGGAAGGTGAGCTCCTCCCTGTTCACCCTGGGAAGGTTTATCTTCTTGAATGGATCATTGGATATCACTTCCCACGCTACCGCTGACTTCATGCAGGAACGCAGATAACGGTAACAGCGGCCCACGGTGGCGGGAGCAAGATCCCCGGCCGCGAGGCCCGAAACCCACGCCTGGACGTCTAAGGGCCGGATATTTCTCAACCTCTTTTTACCCAGGGCGGGCAAGACGTGATTATCAAAGGCGCTCTTATAGCTGGCGAGCGTGGAGGCCTTGAGGCTTTTTTCCTTGGAAGTGATCCAGCGCTCATAGAACTGCTTTAAGGTGGGATCCTCCCGCTCTACCTCAAATGTGCCTTTTGCCACTTCCTCCAGGGCGCGGCGGAGGTATGCCTCAGCGGCGCGCTTATTCCCGCTCACCACGCGCTCGCGCCAGCGGCCGTGCTGGTCCTTGAAGCCCACGGTGTATTTCTCGGAGCCGTCCTCATAGCCGCGCTTCCTGATATAGGCCATCCAGAGGATCACCACCTGAAGAGGCGGGAGAGGTATCGCCCCAGGAGCTTGTTCCTGGCCCTCCGGGCCATCTTCTTCGGGCTCCCCGAGGAGATGACCTCTAAGTCGCGGATCACCCGGGACAGCCTGAAGAGCCTGGATGACAGCTTGGACATGGCTCCTCCTCTCTCCTATAACCTATCTCTCGAGGGCGGCATGTCACCGCGCCGGCCTATAATGACTGAAAACCCCCGGATCGTCCTCATGGCTCCTCCGTCATTGAAGGCGGGGGGTTTTTAGTCCGGCGCGCCTTCCGGGCTCGGGAGTGGACTGCCTTCATAGCCGCGGCCTTTTACGAATGTAAGACATCCTC
>CAZQFX010000182.1:0-5121 GCA_964592775.1 uncultured Actinomycetota bacterium | reverse complement strand
GTGACCGTGGTCTGGCCGGAGACCGCTCCGGCTCCCTGCGCTTCCTCGCTTCCCGCGGTCCCGGAAACGGCGCCTTCGCCTTCGGTCTCAGCCGGATGCTCCCCCGCCGCGGTCTCTCCGGCTTCCGTGCCCACTTCCCCGGAATCCGCCGGTTCTTCCTCCTCCCAAGGCCGTACATGGAACAGCGTGATGGAGGTATCGCCGAGCCCTTGCGCCTTGAAGGTCCATTTCTCCTCTCCCGCCGCGCCCAGGAGTTCCGTGTCGGGCTCGATGAACGCGGTCTTCACCAGGACGACGATCTCCTCGTCCAGGGGCTCCGCCAGCTTCCACTGATACCCGGTTGTGGGGTTGGATTCGAGGACGATAGCGAACTCCTCGCCCTTCTCCACCTCGATGAGGGTCGCGGGGTCTTTGTACTCCTTTACCTCGCCGTCCAGCGCGCATCCGCTTACGGTGAGGACGAGGGCCGCGAGGACGAAAGCTGCCACTGCTACCATGTACCTGGGGTGCTTCATCTCCTGATTCCTCCTCGTTCCATCGGTCAAACCCTTTCAGGACGCGATGCGTCCGGCCGCTTGCCTCGCGTCCGGCTCCGCCGAATACTAATTATAACGTAACGCCCTGGAGAGGGCTAAACATCCCAGACGCGGGAATCCGGCTGCCATATGTGGGCCGCAGATCATATCATGGAGGAACTCTGCCCGGACGCCCTCTTCCTCAACCACGCCAACCCCATGGCCATCTGTACCTGGGCCGTGCAGAAGGCCTTTCCCGCTCTGCATTCCGTCGGCCTCTGCCACGGGACCCAGCACACCACCGACCTTCTGTGCAAATGGCTGCGCGTGCCGGAGGAGGAATGCGAGGTGGAGTGGGCGGGCATCAACCACATGGCCTGGCTGCTGAAGTTCACGCACGGCGGCGAGGACCTCTACCCCCGCATGTGGGAGAAGCTGGACGGGGAAGGCCCGATCGCGAACGAGCGCTACCGTTTCGAGATGATGAAGGCCACGGGATATTTCTGCACCGAGCTGCCCGGCCATACCTCGGAGTACGTACCCTCCCCTTTCTCCTCGTGAAGACGACGTTCCGTCCCTATATGAGCCTGTTGCATAAACCTCGTACGAATCCCGCTCTCCCAAAATTGCGGCAAAATAGGCATCGTAATGGAGGGCGAACCGTCAATAACGGGCCATTTCGGTGAATATGTGGAGAGCGATATGTCTGGCGCGGGGTTTGTGCGACAGCCTCCTGATCCTTTGAATCACTTTGAATCCGAGGCTTGACACCTCGGTGGGACTGTATAATTATCCTGACGCACTGGCGACCACTGACCGGGAGGTGCCGAGCATGAGTTTTTTCCGGGGGAAGACGGCCGTCGTGACCGGCGGGGGAAGCGGTATCGGCCGGGCCCTCGCGCTGGCCCTGGCCGACGCCGGCTGCAAGGTCGCGATAACCGACATAGTGCAGGAGCGCATCGATGCGGTGCTGGACGAACTGCGGGGAAAGGGTGTGGAGGCGGGGGGCTACCTGGTCGACCATTCCCGGCGCGAGGACGTGGAGCGCTTCGCGGGGGAATTCTTCTCCGACTGGGGGCACGTAGATATCCTGTGCAGCAACGCGGGCGTCGGCCACGGAGGAAGGTTCGAGGAGACCCCCCTGGAGGACTGGGACTGGGTACTGGGAGTAAACCTCTTCGGCGCCGTCTACATGCTCTACCATTTCGTCCCCAAGATGATCGAACGGGAACAGGGCTCCATCATGCTCACGGCGAGCGACGCTGGCCTCTATTCCATCCCCTGCATGTCCCCCTACAACACCAGCAAGCATGCGGTGCTGGGATTGGGAGAGACCCTGCGCATGGAGCTGATCGTGCACAACATCAGGGTAAGCGTCCTCTGCCCCGGTTTCATCAACACCAGGATCGTCGCGGACGGGAGGATCTACCTCTGCAACAGCACGGGGAAGAGCTCGAAGGAAGAGGTGGTGGATTTCTATCGCAAACAGGGGGTGGATCCCTCCATCGTGGCCGAGGCGGCCCTGCGCGGGCTGGAGAAGGACAAGGGGATCATCCTGGCGCCCCCCTCCCATTCGCTGCCGCAGTTCATCCTCTTCCGCATCTCGCCATCGTTGTATTACGGCCTATTCCGCTTTCTCTGGAGGAAGGGATTCGTGCACAAGATCTTCGGCATCAAGCCCTGACCGGAGCACGCGCCGGGTGAGCTGGTCCGATGTCGAGCTCACATGCTCCGCTCTTCAGGCCTCGCGCGCCGCTTGATAGATCGAAGAGACCGGCCCCGGGGTCACGGCACGTTGACCGGTCCCATGCGAGGAGGAGATGACGGTGGGTGGAGGGGGGAGCACGGAGGAGACGCGAGGCGGCGTCCTGTCCGCCCTGCGTCACCGCGATTACCTGCTCTTCTGGTGCGGCGCCCTCATTTCCAACACCGGCACCTGGATACAGAACGCGGCCCTCCTGTGGTACGTGAAGACGTCCACGGGTTCGGATGCCTGGGTGGGCGCCGTGAACATGGCGAACTTCGTGCCCGTCCTGCTATTCATCCTCTTCGCGGGCTACCTGGCGGACACCACCGACCGCAAGAGGCTGGTGCTCGCTGCCTTCACGGTCATGCTGCTCAGCGCCCTTGCCCTGGGGATATGCGCCAGCGGCGGTGTCCTCTCCCTGGCGGCGATCATGGTGGCGGTCTTCGTATCCGGAACGGCCTACACCCTCGCCCTTCCGGCCGGGCTGACCATCCTGCCGGAGCTGGTCTCGAAGGAAGAGATGCTCAACGCCCTCGCCCTTTCGTCGGCCCAGTTCAATATCGGTCGGGTGGTCGGGCCCGCGATCGGCGCCGCGATCATCGCCTCCATGTCCGTGGGAACGGCCTTCTACGTCAACGCCGTGAGTTTCGCTTTCTTCGTCGCGGCCATCGCCCTTCTCAAGACAAAGCTGGAGAGGAAGACCCTGGGAGCCGAGGGTGCATTCCATCACATCGCCGAAGGCTTCCGCTACGTGGTGAAACGGCGCTGGATGGTGGGAACGCTCGCAGCCCTTGGCCTGGCCTCGTTTTTCGGCTTTTCCTGCGTCGTCATCTACCCCGCCGTAGCGCGCGACGTCCTGGCGCTGGACGCGCATGCGTACGGCGTGCTGCTCAGCCTCACCGGGGTGGGGGCGGCCGCGGGCGCGCCGCTGGTGACCTGGCTGAACCGCCGTTTCCCCGAGCGGGCGATCATCAAGGGATGTATTGTCCTGCTGGGTATGGTGCTCGTCGGCATCTCGCTCTCCCGCGCCTTCTGGCTGACGAGTCTCCTCTCCATCGGGATAGGCAGCTCCTTCCTCATACTCCGGGATGGCGAATTTCCCGTGGGCCCGGAAGAAGACCGCCTCGTCCTCGCTGTCGATGAGGTCCTTGGGGCCGTAATCCTGCGGGTGTTCGAGCCATGCCTCCTGGAGATAGCGGCACTCATCCCGGTAGAACCAGATATCGCCCAGCAGGTCCCTGGCGGACATGTGGGGGAGTGAGGACAGGGGGGCATCGATGCGTATGGTCATCGCCGCAACCTCCTTGCTTTTTTCCTAGGCATGGAAAGGCTTTCAATCCGCCGCGCGCGGCTGTTCTCCCTTGAAAAGGTAGCGGCCGCGGCGGATGATGAAGCCCCTCTCCGCGATCTCACGTTCTATCTTCTCCGTCAGCTTCCGCAGTTCCTCGCGGACCTCCTGCCACCTCGCCTCCTTGTCTTCGTAGCCGTTCACGATTGGTGTCTCGATCACCGCCTGGTAGATCTCGCCATGCACGAGCGTGGTCACGTATATCTTGCCGTGAAATATCTCTCCGCCGTTACTCTCTGTTCTGAGCGCCTGGGGCATGATCCTTATTACCTTTCCCTGGGGGGAGAGGATCCTGCCGTCGTATGTCTCCTCGAGTTCGTCGAGCATGGCATCGAGGCCGCTTTCAAAATCGACTACTATTCCCATTATCCGGACTCCTCGCATATCCCACACTTTGCCAAACCGCCATATTTGGAATCGGTACAATAACGTCCGGGCTGAAGTGTGCCGGCAGTGCCATGCCGGTAGCGCCAGACACCCGCAAGATCCAGCCGGCAGTGGGATGAATAACCATCTGGAAGATCTTTGTTTCCGGTTTTCGAGCTTGGGGTTCTTCTCCGATGAGCGTGGATGGCGAGAAAGGACTTGCCTGGATGCGTGTCCGGGGCTGACCCCATCCTCCCGGCGTGCCATAATTGTTAGACGGCTTCTGGAGTGGATCGCTGCTGCCGGAGGTGCATTTTGTCGGACCGGGAAGCGCCACGCGCCTTTCACGTCATGGCCAAACTCACGGGCGCGGCCATGCGCACCATAACGGACCTCCTGAAGAAAGGCCGCTATGCCTGCGAGATAATGGACATAATGGCCGGCCGGGACGCGGCCTTGCGGAAGGCCTTCTCGCGTGCCGGAAGCAACGGCCCCTGCCCCTGCGGCAGCGGGAGAAAGTGCAAACAATGCCATGGAGGATGACAGGCGCCTGCCGCTGGAGGGGTTCCGCGACGAGCTGCGGCTCTTCTGCTACCGCATGGGCGGCTCGTTGCGGGATGCGGAGGGATTGGCCGAAGAGGCCTTCTTTCAGGCGGGCAGCCTGCCTCTCCCCCTCACCGATACCGCGTCCACGCGCGTAGAGCTTTTCAAGATCACCACGAGGTCGTGCCTGCGGGTACTGGCGGACCAACCACCGCGCGGCCTTCCCTATCTCTCCAACCCGCCTTCCGACCCCTTCCTGCCGCCCCTGGAACCGGAGGAGGATGACTTCTGGCTGGAGCCCTTCCCGGACGAACCCTGCCCCGAGGGTGAATACGGCGGTGATAAGATCTACGGCGAGCGTGAGGGCATTTCGCTGCCTTTTATAGCGGCCTTGCAGTCTCTGGGCCCGCGGGCACGCGCATGCCTCATCATGGGCGACGCCATGGGCTGGAGGGTCGGGGCCCTGGCGGAGGCGCTGGGGGCTGGCGTGGTGGAGGCACGGCGCATCCTCGAGGAAGCGCGCGAATCCATGACGCGCGCCTACGACGCGGAGCTTGGACATCACGCCGGGGATCGCAGCGCCGATCGCACGCGCGCTTGCG
>CAZQFX010000181.1:0-5124 GCA_964592775.1 uncultured Actinomycetota bacterium | reverse complement strand
AACGGCTGCCACATGGACATTTGACAGCACGGTCGGAATTGAGATGTGGTTTTGTGTGGCGGCTGGAGCTAATCATGCCACAGGCACAGCAGGGACTTGGCTATCTGGTAGTGCGATCGGCCTGCCCGGCCAGACGCGCGAATCCGCGATGCGGACGATCGACTACTGCGGGGAGCTGCTGCGTAACTACGGACCGTGCGTCAACCCCTCCATAGGGCCCCTAGCTCCCTTCATCGATCCGGGATGCTCTTACTACCGCGAACCGGAGCGCTACGGTTTCCGCCTCATACACCGCACCCTGGAGGACCACATTCGCGCTTCCCTCTCTCCACACTGGCGTGACCTTCTCGGCTACGAGACCGGGTGGATGACCAGGCAAGATATAGTCGACGTCACCTATGAGGCCCTTCTGGCCCTAAATTCCATCAAGGCGAGCTGTGGGCTGATATCCCCCGAACATGCGACGCTCAACGACCGCCGTATCCGCGATACCATCTCCCTCTTGACCATGGTCGACGACATCCTCGTCATCGCCGACCCCAAGACGCAGTCGTCGGAGCTGGAGAAACTGCGCCGCGAATCGCTGCAACTCTCGAAGCAGCTCTACCTTCCCAAGGAAGAACTGATGTGGCCGGTGACGGGAAGCCGCTTCAGGCGCTGGAACATCTTCCGCATCCTCATGGGCTGGACCTGACCCTCAGGGAGTGAAGTCGCCGTCCATGATCTGCTCCGCCTTCTCGCGCAGCTGCTTGAAATCCCTCTTCGCGCGGCTGCTCTCGGGCAGGAGCTTATCGGTGGCGTTGAACCCCCAACCCTCGTATTTCACGGCTATGCGGGCGCTGAACACCCGTCTCGCGGGCGCGCCGCATTTCCCGCAGTCGGCCACCTTCTCCGCGTCCATGGGCTGCATGAGGTCGAAAGAGTGCCCGCACTCCTTGCACTCGTATTCGTAGATCGGCAAATCTCTCACCTCCAGAAAGATATTATAACAGCAAAGAACGCGGCGCTATCGCGCAAGAACAAGAGGTTTTCCGGGAGATCGACTTCCAAAGGCAGAGAAACCTCGCCGCTTGAGGTTTGCGCCCGGTTCGGCCGCCGTGACATAATCAAGTGCCGCAAGCGGTCGCTCCCGGCAGAGGTTTCTCCGCCAGGGTGGAGATCCTCGCTGCGGCCTTGCGGAGAATGGCACAGCCCATTACCTGGTCACGGGAAGGAGGATGAGACATGGCTTACGAGACCTTGACCATCGAGAAGAAGGACGGTGTCGCCGTCCTCACCCTGAACCGGCCCGACGTGCACAACGCCATGAACCATGTCATGTTCCTGGAGCTGGGCACGGCGGCCAAGGAGCTGCAGAACGACCCGGAGGTGCGCGCGGTGGTGATGACCGGGGCCGGGAAATCGTTCTCGAGCGGTCTCGACCTGGGGAGCTTTGCCGGCTTGGCCCAGCTCTCGGCACTGCAGATCCACGCTTTCCTCAAGGACGTACAGGGCACCTACCTGGCCTACGAGGTGATGGACAAGCCGGTCATAGCGGCGGTGAACGGCCTGGCCTTCGGGGGAGCCATGGAGATCGTGCTCGCCTGTGATATCCGCATCGCCTCCGACGACGCCAAGTTCAACCTCATGGAGATCAAGTTCGGGATCATCCCCGACCTTGGCGCCTGCAAGCGCTTGGCCCGCCTCGTAGGCAATGGCTACGCCAAGGAGCTCATCTTCACCGGTGACACCATCGACGCCGCGGAGGCCTACCGCGTCGGCATGGTCGAACATGTCTACCCCAGGGACCAGGTGCTGCCCGAGGCTATGAAGCTTGCCCAGAGGCTTGCCGACGGCCCAATCCTCGGCATCGCCATGGCTAAACAGGTCATCACCAGGTGTTGGGATTCCGATCCCGAGACGGCACTGGAGTTCGAGGCCATCGCCCAGACCCTGTGCCTCGTCTCGGAGGACCACCAGGAGGCCGTCAAGGCCATGTTGGAGAACCGCAAACCCCGGTACAAAGGCCGCTAGAGGGGCAGGGTCGGCACCTGAAAAGTTGCGGTGTCCTCACCGCGGGTTTTCAGGTCCGACCCCAAGGGCTGCCTTCCAACAACGCTCCGTGACTCAAAGCAGGTGTCAGTCGTCCATGTCGCACGGCCGCGACACCACCGAGGACAAAAATGCTGGTTGCTATTTTAGGGTAGCCCTGGAAGGAAGCCGTTCCGGTCCCTTGGGGCGGGCTGGGTGTGTCACCTAATTGATCGGAGGTGTCCGCTCTTTATCATTCCAGCCCTGGAACGGGATCGGGACGATCCCGTTCCAGGGCTGACCCCAGGTTGGGATTTCAGGACGATCCCGTTCCAGGGCTGACCCCAGGTTGGGATTTGGCGCTATTTCTTTAGCTCGTTCAGCTCCAGGCGGGCCAGGGCGCCAGCCTCACCGTCCGGGTCGAGCTGGACCGCCTTGGCCAGCGCGAACTCCGCCTCGTTGTCCCTCCCCTGCTTGGCCAGGCTGGTCCCGAGGATGCAATATGCCCAGGGGTCGCCAGGGCAGAGTTCGATATAGTGGCGCATGGACGTCTCGGAATCCTCGTACTTCTCCTCCCGCGCCTGCAGCCTTCCCAGGGAAAACCAGGCAAGGGGGTAATCGCGCCTGTAAGACAGAGCCCTGGCGTAATACTCCTCCGCCGTCTCGGGCATCTCGCGCATGGCATATGCGGATGCCAGGTTGCACAACGCCTCGACGTGTTCCGGCTCCAGGTCCAGGGCGCGCTCCCAGACGCTCACCGCATCCTCCCACATGCCCATGTTCATGGTGGCCACTCCCAAAAGGTTGAGGATATCCGGCTCGAGGCCGCTTCCCCCCAGGCGCGCCTCCGCCCGCAGGAGCAATCTCATGGCCTCACCGTACCTGCCTTCTCCCAGCAGCAACTGGGCCGCGTTGGTATAGGCGAAGGCGAACTCGGGGTCCGCGGTTATGGCCTTGAGGTATAGGCGCAGCTTGTTCTCGGTGTCGTCGGCTATGCGCAAAGCATAGATGAAATACCCGACTGCGCGGTCCGAATTGGAGAGACCCTCCCCTATCCTGTTCGGCCGCAATCCGTCGCTGGCGAGGCCGAGTATCTCTGCCACAACGGCCAGGATCTCCTCGACCAGGTCCTCCAGCGCCGCCATATCCACGTTCAGCATACCCGTCCTCTCGTCTCCGCGCAGGGCGTCGAAGAATATCCTGCGCGCCTCCACCGCCGCGCCACTCTCGCTCTTCACCGCTTTTATGGCGACCTCCAGCCCCTCGATGACCGGATGGCCGTCGGGCAAGAACGCCAGGCTTCCCCATATTGACACATGGGCCCCAACACGAGCGGCGGCCTCCCTGACCTCGCCCTCGCCCAGTTCCTGGGTCAGAGTCAGGACCTCGCCTTCCCGGGTGGGGGTGGTGAGATCCACCACGTGGATGCCGGCCGCCTTTTCCAGGGCGTTCGTGATATACAGCGTGAGCATGTTCTCGAATATCGCCGGTACCTTGCCCGCCGCGTTCGTAGCGAACTGGAACAGGGCAGCCCTCAGATCCACAGCTTCGCTCATATTGCCCCTTTGAATATATTGACCGCAGGGCAGCAGGTGCGTCACCTTCTCCCCCGCCTATCTCCATGCAGCCACTAACCGTGACTCGATCAGGCCGGGCGGATGACCTCAAACAGACGCTACACAGGCCGTACCTGGATATACCTCGATCATAGTGTCTCTCAAACTCCTTTGCCGTTCCGCGGGTCAGCCCGCGGCCCAACCCGTCCCACCATTGTATCAGACCTGATTCGCGGCTCCGTGCCACGGGCCAGGCCCTCCCAGTTGCTTGTTGTGGCGACATCTACCCACTCCAAATCCCACCCATTATGCCTATATGAAAACCGCCCGAAAGCCCGTTGCGCACGATTTCATACATCACTAATCTAGGGAGTGGGTACGTCTCGAAGAACTCGATACCATCTCTGGAGGTGCGCCATGCAGCGTAACGTCGGCACCCTTGACAAGGCAGTAAGGGCCTTTCTTTCCGTGGCGGTCTTCGCTTTCGCGTGGAGGCGGCATGATAAGCCAGGGGTCCTGGCCGCATTCAAGGCCGGTATGATCTTGTCCTCCGTTTTCTCGGGTTACTGCCCTCTTTACAAGGCTTTCAAGATCAATACCGTGGGCAAACCCATATAAGCGCTCCGGTCCGAAAATACGGTGTCGTATCGAGAGTGCCGCTGCGATGCTATCGGGATAGGGCCGCTCCACCTCGATCTCTCCTCCCTTTCCTTCGCTATCCCGCCCATGCGGCCCATGAGGATCGTCTACGCCGAGACGGGCTCCCCCGTGACTGTTCTCGCAGAGCCGGGGGAACAGGCGCTCAGGTCCTCTCACCTGCTGAAATAGGTACATCTATCCGTGTGGCGGCTCGCGTCACCTCGATGTAACCGGGGATTGATCATCACCGTCGACGATCGCCATGCTCATCCTCGAAGAAGCCACCCTGGCGGCTCCCTTTCAGCCCGCCCACGAGAAAAGGGCCGGTTTCCCGGCCCTTGAAAAGTGTTCCGGCGGCGACCTACTCTCCCACACGGTCCCCCGAGCAGTACCATCGGCGCTGGAGGGCTTAACTTCTGTGTTCGGAATGGAAACAGGTGATCACCTCCGCTATGGCCACCGAGAACATCTTATTCTCTTTTCAAGCTGCCAGCTCTTCCTCGTACCTTCAAAACTGCACAGCGATCTCCGAGGTTTAAGACCAAGCCCTCGACCTATTAGTACCGGTCAGCTGCACACGTTGCCGCGCTTCCACTTCCGGCCTATCAACCTTGTGTTCTACAAGGGGTCTTACCCGGTTTCCCGGTGGGAGAACTGATCTTAGGGTCAGCTTCCCGCTTAGATGCTTTCAGCGGTTATCCGATCCGGACGTGGCTAACCAGCCGTGCTCCTGGCGGAACAACTGGCACACCAGAGGTCCGTTCACCCCGGTCCTCTCGTACTAGGGGCAACTCCCTTCAATTCTCCTACGCCTGCAGCGGATAGGGACCGACAGTGTTGTTACTCCCGAACGGCGTTGCCTGCCGATTCGAGGGTCCGGTCATTTCTGCCGGACTCTGCATGTCGCCATGCAGCTCGG
>CAZQFX010000180.1:0-5212 GCA_964592775.1 uncultured Actinomycetota bacterium | reverse complement strand
GTCCATCAGGGTTTCATCGGACAATCCCATAGTGGCCGAGCGGCCCATCTACTTCAGCTACAACGGCGTATGGAAGGGGGGCCACAACGTGGTCGGCTCTCCACAGCCCTATCGGGAATGGATATTCGCCGAGGGCTGCACCAGGCCGGCCTTCCATACCTGGCTGTGCCTGCAGAATCCCGGAGACGCCCCCGCCAGGGTGAAGCTGGACTACCTGTGCGGCGACGGCGCCAACGTGCGCAAGGAGCTGACCATAGGCGCGCGCTCCCGCGCCACCGTGGCCGTGCACGGCGATACCTTGGGCATCGGGGTACACGACAACGCCCGCGGCGACGTCTCCATCAGGGTGACCTCGGACGTGCCCATCATGGCCGAGCGGCCGGTGTATTTCCTCTACAACGGGAGCATAGCCGGCGGCCACAACACCGAGGGCTACCCGACCGACTGACTTTTTGCGTAAGAACCGGAAAAGATGCCCATCACCCGGGCCTCGCATTCCCCCTTGCCTGGCGGGAAAAGCCGAGGAAGGACTTGAGCGCCAGCACGCAGGAATGCAGGTCGTTGTAAACGGGTATGCCGAACTCCCGCATGCGTTCTTCGAGGGTGTCGAAGTAACGGCTGTCTCCGAACATCCACGAGACCACGGCCTTGCCGCTCGCCTTCACGGCTTCCCCCAACTCCTCGAAGGGGAAGAAGTCCATCATGCGCGAGGCGAACGGCAGCAGGATCACGCCGTCAACGCGCTCATCGGCGAGCACCGCCTTGATGGAATCGCCGAAGGCCGCCAGACCCTTCTGCTCGATAGCCGGCCAGATGTCCACCGGGTTGGATGGAGCCATCCAACCGGGGAACACGTCGCGCTGCAGGATATCCAGCGTCTCGCGTTTCAGCGCGGGCACCCGCAGCCCGGAGGAACGCAGGAGGTCGGTGAGCACCACGCCCCCTCCGCCGGTCACCGTTATCACCGCCACGCCGTCCCCCGTGGGGGAGCTGAGCCGGAAGGGCTCGGGGTGGATGGAGAAAGCCTTGCCCAGGTTCATCATCTCCTGGAAGTCGTCCACCCTGATCACCCCCGCCTGGCGCAGGGCGCCGTCGATCACCTCGTCGGAGCCGGCCAGGCTGGCGGTATGCGAAAGGGCGGCTTTGGCGGATTCCTCGTACCGCCCTCCTTTCAGTACCACCAGTGGCTTCCTGCCCGCCATGTTCCTGGTCACCTCGAGGAAGGCCGGGCCGTCGGCGATGGACTCGAGGTAGGCTACCACCGCCCTTGTCTTGGGGTCCGCCGCCATGTATTCGAGGACCTCGACCTCGTTCACGTCGATCTTGTTGCCGACGGCGCAGGCCTTGGAGACGGTGAAGTACCCGGAGATGACGTATTGCAGCATGAATCCCGCCGCCAGCATGCCGCTCTGCGCGATGATCCCCAGCGTCCCGGGCTTGAGCCTCTCGTAGGCGTTGGGGGCGCGCATGAAGGGGGTGAAGATGAAGGGATCGGTGTTCACCAGGCCGGTGCAGTTGGGCCCCCACAGGCGCAGGCCGGTGCGCGCCGCTATCTCGCGGCACGCGGCATCGATGCGCTTGCCCTCCTCCCCCACCTCGGCGAAGCCGCCCGATTCGAGCACCGCCGCTTTCACCCCGGCGGCGGCGCAGTCCTCGAGCGCCCCGGGCACGCTGGCGGCGGGGATGAAGATGATGGCCATCTCGACCTTGCCCTCCAGGTCCCGCACCGAGGGATAGCATCTCACGCCCAGGATCTCGTCATACCCTGGATTGACCGGGTAGACGGGGCCCGTGAAGGACTCGAGCATGTTCTTGATGATGCTGTGGCCTCCCTTGAGTTCGTTTGGGGTGGCTCCCACCACCGCCACGCTGCGGGGCGCGAAGAAAGCGTCCAATCCAACCCGCTCCGGCATGTTGCATCTCCTTTCATGTAAGCGCTTAGAGCGCCGTCATATTAACACGAATACATACGACATCGTAACCGTCATGTTGCTTGGAACATTCTACAACAACCGCGCGCCAGTCCCACTTGGGGTCAGCCCTGGAAGGGGAACGTAATCCCACTTGGGGTCAGCCCTGGAAGGGGAACGGGGATGATGCCGCCGAAAGAAGATGTCCATTCCATGCGGCCGAACCGGCCATTAAGGAGAGCTGCTTCCCGTAGGCGAGGTTCCCGCCAGCCCCCAGGCGGAGCGAGGCTCGTTCCCCTTCCAGGGCTGACCCCAGGGGGAACGAGTGTTCACCCGATTCGTCCATACGGTAGAATAAACAGCGAATTTCTTACGGCGAAAGCCCCGAGGGAAAAGGTAGTCTCATGACCGGGTGGAAAGAGCATCTTCTGGTCCTGTGCCTCTTCCTCGTCCTGGTGCTGGTCTTCACCGTGCCCTTCGCGCTGCACGCGTGGGACGCGGTGATCTCGAGCCACGTGGACAACCTGCTCAACGTGTGGATCATATCCTGGGACGGCCACGCCCTCACCACCAGTCCCGCCGGCCTCTTCCAGGCGAACATGAACTACCCTTCGCCCGACAGCCTGGCCTTCTCCGAGGTCCTCTTCTCCCTCGCCCTGGTAGCGGCTCCCGTCTCCTGGATAACCGGCAACGCCGTCTTCGCCTACAACCTGGTCCTGCTCGTCGGCTTCGCCCTCTGCGCCTACACCATGTACCTGCTGGTGAAGTATCTGACCGGGAACCGGTATGCCGCCTTCTTGTCCGGGGTCTTTTTCGCCTTCGTCCCCTACCATTTCTCCACCATCGTGCACGTGCACGTGAGTATCTATTTCCTGCAGCCCCTCATCCTGCTCTTCCTCTTCCGCTGGTTCGACGAGGGGAGGCCGCGCTTCCTGGTGGGGCTGGGTATCGCCTTCACCGCCCAGGCGCTGATGAGCTGGTACCAGCTCGCCTTCTCCTCCATCCCCATCGGGCTCTTCATCCTCTGGCGCCTGGTCTCGCCGCGGCGCAGGGAGTACCTGCGATACGTGCTCTACGCGGTGGGGGTGCTGGTCCTGTGCATGCTGCTGGTGATACCCTTCGCCCTGCCTTATTTTCGCCTCCACCGCAACATGCCGGAGAAGGAGAGCGAGCCGGCGATAAACATCGTCTCCTCCGCCAAATCTGGGGACTACCTGCGCGTTCTTCCCCAGAACTACTTCTACGACAAGCTGGGCTTCTTGAAGACCGGCAGCCCCGGCGAGGGCAACGCCCTCTTCCCCGGCTTCCTCATCTTCCCCCTGGCCCTTCTCGCCCTGGTGGGGGTGCTGCTCGGCGGACGCAACGGCCGCGCGAGGCGCAAGCGCTCCTCGCCTCGCGGGGAGGAAGAGGCCGAAGGGCCGGCCGCGCCGGACGGGGAAAATGAACCACGCGAGCACGGGACCGGCGGGGCCGGAAGCCCGCGGCGTGACTACTTCTTGTTCTTCATCGCCCTCGGCCTCGTCTGCTTCGTGCTCTCCCTGGGTCCCGAGCCCCACGGCGTGAACAACGTCTTCTACAAGGCCCTGCACAAGCTGCCTACCTACGGCTTCGTGCGTTTCCCCATCCGCTACCACATCATGGTGCTGCTCTCCCTGGCCGTGACGGCGGGCTACGGCGCCACTTGGCTCTACCGCTGGTTCGAGCGCAGGAAGAACCGCGCCTGGGCGGCGCTGGCCGTCTGCGCCGTTGCCGTCCTCATGTTGCTGGAGTTCCTCGTCGTGAGCCTCCCCTACACCGGGGTGGCGGTGGGGAGCGCCGTTCCCCGGGTCTACCGGGACCTGGCGGAAGTTGAGGGAGCGGTGGTGGTGGAGGCCCCCATGCCCGCCGTGGCCAACAGCGTGTTCTTCGAGGACCCCCTGACCATCAACTACGGCACCCTGGACAACACCTTCCTCTCCGCCACGCGGGAACAGGACGCCACCTACTTCTCCATCTATCACTGGAAGAAACTGGTGAACGGCATGAGCGGCTACTACCCCCTCTTCTACCGCCGCGCCCTGGTGGAGATGCTGGCCTTCCCCGGCACCCGCGCCTTAGCCTTCCTGCGCGGGGCGGGGGTCAACCATATCGTCATGCATTGGGACTACTACCCGCCCGAGAAGCGTGAGGAGGTGCGTGCTGCGCTGGAGGCCGCCGAGGGGGTGGCTCTCATCGAGGATTACCCCGACGGCCTCAGCCTCTACGGACTGGGCGGCATGGACACGGCATCGGTGATGGACCTGGTTTCGTACGTCTATCACGCGCAGCAGACCGGCTCCGGTCTCCCCCTTACTCTGTCCCTGGGGATCTTCAACGACAGCGGCAAGCCCTTTATCAACACGGACGAGTCGCGCCAACACCTCAAGGCGGAGTGGAAAAACAAGGGCGGGAAGGTGATAAGCAGCGAGGAGACGTACTTCTACGCGCCCTTCTTCATCGCTGAGGGAGGGGGTACGGTGGCTCCCTTCAAGCTGAACGCGCCGCCGCAGAGCGGCGATTTCACCTTGTCCCTCACCGCTACGAGCGGCATGCTCGAGGGTAAGACCTGGGAAGTATGGATAGAACTGGGAGACATCGCCGAAGTGGATTCCGGACTTCCCATAGCGGGAGAGCTGTTCTGGGCACCCGACGTGCCGTGGGTTATCGACCCGCCAGCCACGGATGCCATGGTTGGAGAAGCAAGGCGTCTCCACCCCGGAGACGTCTTCTCCCTCGGCGTAGAGGCCTACAATGGCGGTGATACGATCTGGCAGAGGGAGCGGAAGACCGTCGAGGGCGGCGTGGCCATCACCGCGGTGTGGGCGCGCGATGGCGATCCCGACTACGAGATGGTGCAGCAGGGCATGCTCCCGAGCGACATGTCCCCGGGCCAGTCCGCGCTTTTTCCCGTCGCCCTGCAGGCCCCGACCGAGGCCGGTTCCTATACCCTCGCCCTGCGCCTGAACTGCCTCGGCATCACCTACACCGGCGATCCCCTCGTCATCCCCGTAACCGTCTCCCGCTAAGCGGTTCCGCTCCTGGCCTTGTGCGGGCGTGAGGTCTTGCAACCATCCTCTTTGAAACGCCGCTGACTTTCATTGCTTATCCTTTCCGGAATGACATGTATATGCTATATAGTCCTTATCAAAGGGATATCCTCTTTGTGTTCCGGGCATTCTGTACCCACGGGAGATACTCGGCCAGGAGGTCGTCGAGGCCGACGAGCCCCTCGTCCACCAGCTCCAGCACCAGCGTCCCGGTGAAGGACTTGGTGACGCTGCCGA
>CAZQFX010000179.1:0-5253 GCA_964592775.1 uncultured Actinomycetota bacterium | reverse complement strand
GCATGACACCTCCGCCGTACCTGACATGGTAGGAGAGGCCCAGTTCGTCGGCCTTCTCGCGGCTCATGAAGAGGGCGGCGCAGGCTCCGGTGCTAAGGGGCGAGCTGGTGGCGGCGGTCACTTTGCCGTCGGGGCGGAAAGCCGGGTTCATGCCGGCCATCTGCTCCAGGCTGGGGTTGTCCCTGATCCACTGGTCGCGGTCGCACATGAACTCGCTGCCGCTCTCGTCCAGCGCCTTGACCGGCACGATCTCGTTCGCGAACTTGCCCGCGTCCCTGGCGGCGGCGGCCTTGAGGTGGCTGTGGTAGGCCATGAGCTCGGCGTCGGCGCGGGAGATATCGTAGACCTCGGCGATCTTCTCCGCCGTGGGGCCCATGGGCAACTCGGCGGGATTGTAGTGCTCGGCTATGCGAGGGGGGAAGTCCATGCCCATGGCCATGGGCACGTTCTGCATATCCTCTACGCCCGAGGCGACGAAGATCTCTCCGTCGCCAGCCATGATGGCGCGGCAGGCGTGTTCCACGCAGGACATTCCCGAGGGGCACTGCTGGTTCACGCCGTTAGTGGCGACATTGTCAGGCAAGCCGGATGCCAGCCACCCCAGGCGCGCTATATCGTTCTGCATGCCCGTCTGGTTCGCGGTGCCGCAGAACACCGCCTCCACGTCCTCCGGCTTCACCTGTGGATTGCGCTCGAAGAGGGCCTTGTAGACGTAGGTGAGGAGTTCGTCGGGACGCAGGTTCCTCGCCCAACCCTTTTCCGCGTGGGCCCTGAAGTTGGGGGTCCTCACCCCGTCGATCAGGACAGCTTCCTTGATCTCTGCCATGTCCGATCTACCTCGCTTTCCGCTTTTATTCCGGCCTGTTTCAACAAGCCTTGGCCTGATGATATCCCTCTCCGGTTACCGAAAGGTAGCGATATTATAACAGATTTGCAGGCGCTGACCTGACACTTATTGAGTCGATACTGCCCGCTAGCGGTAGAGGGCGCGGCGCTCCGGGTCCATGGCCTCGAACGCCTTCTCCGCCTCCTCGGGAGGGAGAGCGTAGAGCTCGCCGTCGGGGTTCTGCAGGACGCAGCCGGAGCCATGCAGGAGCCTGAGGTTCTCTCTTGTATCCTCCTTGTTTCCCCAGCACATGATCTGGCAGTTTCCGCAGGTCATATACTGCTTTGTCTGGCCCAGGGCGACGTGCCGGTACCCACCGGGCATCTCCGGACGCCGGTAATAGAGCTCGACGGCGCGGAAGAACTCCGCCAGCAGTCCTTCATGGTCCTCGGGATCGGGCACATCGAAGCGGCCGGGGGACCAGGTCGACCATTTCCCCGACCTGGCAAGGCCGTTGAAACCGCCGCAGGTGAACTCGCACAGCATCTGGTCCCGGCGGGCCGCATGGGTGAAGGTGATGCCGCCCAGGGCGACAGACGTCTTCTTCTTGTTGTCGAACATCCCCAGGGCGCAGCCTCTGTAACACAGCTTACAGTTGTCGCAGAAGCCCTCCCCCTCGGGGATGGGCCCGGTCGGCGCGAGTTCCGCAGCCGTGACGGTGGTGCCGAGGATGATGGCGGTGCCGTGGCCCTTTATGCCCACGTTCCCGGACCAGCCGAAGGAGCCCATGCCGGAGCGCACGGCGACATAGCGGTGGCTGATGTCCGGGTGCAGCTTTATCTGCCAATCCTCCTCGTCCTGGCGGTATTTCATGTTGGCCGCGGTCCCCTTGGCCTGATGACCCTCCTTCTTAAGCATCTCCGCCAGTTCCCAGGACAGGTCCTTGGAACGGACATTGGTGGAGAGGTTATCGTTCTCGTGGGGAACGCGGTTTTCTTTGCCCAGGAAAAGGCGGATGAAATCCCGGTTGAAAGGCAGGGCGAAACCGACCGCGGAACGGGCCCCCCGCATGCGATAGGTGATATCCGCGCTGGGCGGCCCCCCCGCCAGGGTCTCGGTGGTGGCGATACCCACCGCCAGCGCCCCACGTTCGAGCAGGAACTCCTCGATCAACGATTCCAGGGACATGTCCGCTTCCCGTTCCTCATGACCACTTCAGCTCCCCGGGCGGGTGCGGGCGGGGATGAGCGAACGGAAGAGCCGCCGGTCTTCCACGTCGAACGTCCGCAGCAGCAGGAGCGCCGCCACGTAGACGAGGAAAAAAGCGATGACCATCTGCGCCAGGGGGAGGATATCGCGCAGCGGCAGCATGGCCATGGCGGCGGTGAGCGAGGCCGCCACGGGTTTCCAGAGATTGAAGATGCGCGGGCTCAGGCGCAGGTGCTTCCAGGAGAAGAAGACGGTTATCCCGAATAGGCACGCCTCGGCGACCAGGGTGCTCACGGCCGCTCCCACCAGACCCAGCAGCGGGGCGAGGATGAGGCACAACCCGGTGTTGATGGCCGCGCAGAGCAGGATGGCGATGACCGAGAAACGCTGCTTGTATTGGGAGTTCATGAGGTCTATCAGCGGGATGTAGGCGAAGCTGAATAGGGGTATGGCCGCCAGTATCCACAGGGCGGGGCTGGCCCCGGTGTAAGACTTGCCGTATACCGCCGAGATGATGCTCGGCGCGCAGACGGCGAGCAGCGCCGCGAAGGGCAGGCTCAAGCAGGCCAGGTACTTCACCACCAGCCGGATGGCGTCCTTGTGCCTGCCGTCGGAGGTCCTGCCTATCCTGGCCAGGAAGGGGAAGACGGCGGTCATGCACGTGGCCGGGATGATGGCCAGCATCCATATCACGCGGTAGGCGGAGCTGAAAAGCCCCGCCTGCTCGTCTCCCTTGAAGATGGAGAGCAGCACGGTGTTGGAGTATCCGAAGAGGAAGGTAAGCGCCCCGATGACCCCGAAGGGTACGGCACCTAGTGCCATCTTTTTCCAGAAAACCAGGTCGAAGGTGAAGACCGGCTTGCCCAGCTTGCGGGTGAGGATGATGAAGTCCATGGCCATGGAGATGGTGGCGCCCACCATCATGGCGAAGGCTATCCCCATGAGGCCGTAGCCGCTGAAGAGCAGCGCCGTCCCCACGCCGAAGGTCAGCAGGATATCGACCATGTCCACCAGCGCCTGGTATTTCATCACCTCGAAGGCCTGGAAGATGGCGTCGAAAAAGCGCCTCAGCCCGGTGAAGACGAGCAGGCTCAGCCCGATGAGGAAGAGCGGGACGCGCGTATCCGGCGAACGCGGCGCGAGAACGAGGATCATGGCGACGATCCCCATGCTCGCCAGGCCGGTTAAGAGGCGCAGGATGGTGAGGTCCCCGATGTACCTGCCCACTTCCTCGCGGTGATTGGCGAGCTCGCGCACCACCATCTTGGGAAGGCCCATCTCCCCCACGATGACCAGGATGGAGGCCAGCGAGAGGGCGAAAGAGAAGGCGCCGAAGCCCTCGGTGCCCAGTTCCCTGGCGATGAAGATAGTGAAGAGCGGCATGAGCACCGCCCTGAACACTCCACCGCCCACGATGAGAGCTATGTTCTTGGCTATTCTCCTGGCGTCGTTCAGCGCATTCCCCTTCGCCGCATATCGATCCGTCCTTCGAAACCGCCTGCGGGGCATACCGGCGTAGTATGACGACGCTGGCCTCTCTTGTCAATCGGATATATCAGGGGAAAGCCTTAGTACTCCGGTCCGTAAAGACGGTAACGTATCGAGAGCGTCGCTGCGCCACGCCCGCAAGGCGCGCGACTGAGGCGTACTCTGCGAGTACGTCGCAGGGAGCGGAACGCAGCGGGCGGGGATGCAGCGGCGGCCTGTTGCGCGCGTATTTACGGATCGGGGTACTTAGTATGTCTCTTCAAAGATTTGTACGTGTGCCGGGGCCTGAGACATGTTCGCGCAGCTCAATAGAAGGGCATGCCTTGGCTGGAAACATGTCCAGGCACTGGACACCGCGTTGGTGGCTCGTCCTGCCGCTGATTCTCACGCATATAGGATCGTACAGGGTTGTCTTTGGAATCACGCCCGTGCCTGTTAAGCTTGTAGCGGCGGCTACGACTGCGCACACGTGGTGGGATCGAGTCTTTCTTAACGGGGAGAGATAACCATGGAACGCAGAAAGATCTTCTTCACCGGATACCCCGGATTCATCGGGCGCTGGCAGGTGCGCAGCATACTCGCCGACGATCCCGGGGTGGAGATCACCTTTCTCGTCCAGGACAAATACCTCGCCAGGGCCGGCGAGGACATCACCGAGCTGGAGCGCGAAGGCAAAGCCGAGCGGGGCAGCCTGCGCGCCATCCCCGGAGACGTAACCGATCCCCGCCTGGGGATGTCCGACGAAAGCTACGAGTCCCTCGCGGACTGGGCCACCGAAGTCTGGCACCTCGCCGGCGCCTTCGACCTCAACGTCCCGGAGGGGTTGGCGAGGAGGGTCAATTACTGGGGGGTCAGGCATATGATCGATTTCTGCGAGGCCTGCACCGACCTTTCCTTCCTGGTCCATTGCAGCTCGGTCGTGGTCCACGCCGAGAGGGAAGGCCTTATCACCGAGGAAGAGCTCGACGCGGGGCAGGAACTGCTCAACAACTACTTCATGACCAAGTTCTGGGGCGAAGTGGAGGTTCGCCGGGCCATGCGGGAAGGCCTGCCGGCGATCATCATCCGGCCGGCGGGAGTGATGGGTGACTCCCGGACCGGAGAGACGGACAAGTTCGACAACGTCTACTTGACCTTCGGGATATTGCATCTCCTCGGCAAGCTCAAGGTTCCGCCCTTGTACCTAGGCGAGGGGAAGGCGCGTCCAAATTTCGTCCCCGTCAACTTTCTGGTGGACGCCATAACCGCCATCACCCGCAACCCCGCCGCCGTGGGCAGGTGCTTCCACGTCGTGGACCCCGATCCGCCAACGGCGCGGGAGGTGTTCGACGTGATCTACGAGCTGACGGCGGGCAGAAAGGCGCTGATCACCATACCCACCCGGCTGGTGGACTTCATGGCGACGAAGCTCGGCTGGGCCTTCCGGCTCCTGGGTATCCCGCCCGATTCCATGACCTACGTGAACCATGTCGGCCTCTTCGACGCCAGCAACATGCTCGAGATGCTCGAGGGCGCGGACATCACCTGCCCGCCCATCCGCGACTACTACCCCAGGCTCTACGAGTGGTGGCTGGCCAACCGGGGCCGCGAGGGCATGCAACCGAAGATGTAGCGGGCCGGCGAGGGTCAGACCCAAAGGGCTTCCTCGCTGCCACGTTTCGATATGAATCCCACTTGGGGTCAGCCCTGGAACGGGATCGGCATCCCACTTGGGGTCCCCACTTGGGGTC
>CAZQFX010000178.1:0-5257 GCA_964592775.1 uncultured Actinomycetota bacterium | reverse complement strand
TGGGCATCCCGGACGAGAGGGACCTGCGGGCGGCCATCGATAAAGCCATCTAATCTGATGGTGCCAGGCACCGAAAACGGGAAAAATTCCCGTTCGTGGTGCCAGGCACCGGATTTTCATTCTTCGAGCAGCACGCCCTCTTTCCTGCCCAGCCTTGTTTCCCCGGCGGGAAGCCCGAATCCCGAAGATACGGCGCCCTCGCCGCATTCTCTCTTGCAGGCCAGGCAGCGGATGCAATCAGGGGAGTTGGGGTCCTCGAAGATGTCGATATCCACCGGGCATACCTCGTGGCATTTCCCGCAGGCGGTGCACTTATCGTCGTCCACGGCCATGCGGTAGAGGCTGATGCGGTTGCAGAGTCCCCACATGGCGCCCAGGGGGCAGACCGCCCTGCAGAAGGGGCGCTTGGAGACCATCATCCACAGGATGAAAACGCCCAGGATGGCCATCTTCAGCCAGAAGAACCAACCCGCCTCCGGCAGGGGCGCCGCGGGAGGAACCGCCTTGAGGAAGACGCCTCCCTCCAGCGCGCCCGCCGGGCAGAGGCGCGAAAACCAGCTCTGCGCGGTGAGGAAGGGGATGAGCGCAGCGAGCACGACAAGGAAAAAGTACCGGCCCAGGTTTGTACGCCTGGGCAGGCGCAGCTTGGGCAGGCGTATCTTGTAGAGCAGCTCTTGCAGGAAGCCGAAGGGGCATATCCAGCCGCAGGGGATCCTGCCCAGGACGGCACCCACCAGGCCGACGGAGGCCAGGACGTAGAGGAGGGCGCCCAGCGCGAGCTTGAACTCCCGTACCTTGAAGGAGAGGAGGGAGAAACCGTGCTGCAGGCTCCCGATGGGGCAGGAGAAGGCGGCGAGGGGGCAGGCATAGCAGTTGAGCCCCGGGGCGCATACGTACTTGGCACCGCCCTGGTAGATGACGCGCGTGCCGAAGTACTGGAAATAAGGGTTGAGGGCGAAGAGGCCGGCGACCTGGGCTATCCTTCGGGCTCGCATGGGCTAGACCAGTCCTATGCACTGCAGTCATATGATGATGGCATGGGTATAGACGGTCCGCGGGCCCTCGAAGATGGCGGAGACCGCGATCAGCGCCAGGAAGCCGGCGACGAGCAGGTATGCCAGCCGTATCCTGCGGCCGAAAAGGGAAAGACCTTTTTTCATAGTGCGACTACACCTCCAACTACATTTTCTATGCGCGTGGCCTGAGCCCTTCAGCTGTCGGGCGCGTTTTTTCGCCGCTTTGCCTTTGTTGTTGTCGGACGCTGTCTCTCCATCGGTTTGCCCTTGTTGTTGCAGGGGGGATATCGGCGACATAGGGCATATCTCGCTCTTCGAAAGCACGATGGTCTTGACGCCGCCTCGCCCTCGGCCATTCGCCCTCGGCATGTTCGCACGTCAGGCATATTACACGCCGGGGCGCATTACGTGCCGTGTGCGAAGCCCTCGATGGAAGGCCGTGAGTCATGGGTGTGAACTCGGGCAGTGTGCAGGCATGAGAAAGCCAGTGCCGGATATAATGTAAGGGCAGGAGTCGGGCGGTATTGGAAATGAGGGAGGAAGCCATGGGGGAGAGCATGTCGCAGGGGAACTTCACCAGGGAGGATCACGTATTCAAGAGCCGGCGGAGGAAGTGTGCCGCCTGGCTTTACCGCCCTGCGGGCGTGGCACGGCCTCCGGTCGTTGTCATGGCCCACGGCTTCGGCGCGCAGCGGGACTTCGGCCTGCCCGCCTACGCGGAGAGGTTCGCGGCGCGGGGCATGGCGGTCTTCCTTTTCGACTACCGCAACTTCGGCGCCAGCGAGGGCGAGCCGCGCAACCTGGTGAATCCTTGGCGGCACCTGCGGGACTGGAAGGCGGCCCTGGCCTACGTGCGCGGGTTGCCGGATGTCGATGCCGGGAGAATCGCCCTGTGGGGCTCCTCCTACAGCGGCGGCCACGTGATAACCACCGCCTCGCGCGACGAGGGCGTGGTCGCCATCTCCGCCCAGGTCCCCTTCGTGGACGGCATCACCTCGGCCTGGTGCACGGGGATCAGGCACGCCGTGCAGGCCACCATGGCCGGCAGCAAAGATATGGCGAGGGCTCTCGCGCGGCGCGAGCCCTTCCTCGTGCCCGTGGTCTCCGACCCCGACGTGTTCGGCATCATGAACACCCCCGAGTGCAAGCCGGGCTACCTCGCCATCGTCCCCGAGGATACGGCGTGGAAAAACGAATGCCCCGCCCGGGCGGTCATCGAATTGCTGCTCTACCGCCCCATCTCCCGGGCGAGGGACGTGAAGTGCCCCGCGCTGGTCATCATGGGGGAGAAGGACACCCTCATCTACCCGCCGGCAGTGGAAAAGGCGGCCTCGCGCATGCGCGAGGTGACCCTCATCCACCTTCCCGTGGGCCACTTCGACGTTTATCTCGGGGATTGGTTCGAGAAAGTGGTGAAGATACAGGGCGACTTCCTGGCGCGGCATCTCGGGCTATAGAGGCCCTTCGCCGGAGATGGAAAGCGTAGCCTTGCGGTTCTCATGCTTGCATGATCGTTGACGGATTCGCGGAAGAACTCGAAACGCCAGCACTCCTTGGCAGCAATTGGAAACAGCTCACGCGGTAACGCCGACTCGCCCCGTTTAGCCGGAATACCCGGAATCGTTGTATGCCCTGTCTACCGTTGTTTCTCGCGTCCGTATTACAAACGCAGGAGGCAAAGTTTCCCGCAAGATTTACGCGGGTTACCCGCTGGCCCGTTGACAAGCCGTATCGAAAGATATATTATCCTGGTAAATGTACGGAATGACATGTCATTCTGCTCAAGGGGGACGGATGGAATCGACTCTCGCGACGCGCCGGCGCACGGAGATCCTGGAGGCCGCGCTCAAGGTATTCTCGGAGAAAGGCTACCACGCCGCCAAGATCGAGGATATCGCCGCCGAACTCAACATGGGCCACGGCACCTTCTACCGTTATTTCAAGAACAAGCTGGACATCTTCAACCACGTGGTGGAGGACATAGTGAGGATGATCACGGAGCTGGTGGCCGACGTCAATCCTCATGAGGCTGAAACCCTCGAGGACTACCGCGAACAGCTGGAGATGATCGGGGACAGGCTCTTCGGCCTCTTCAAATCCAATCCGTCCATATCCAGGGTGATATTCTACGAGGCGTTCGGTATCGAGGATAAGGGGCTGAGGGAGAGGATCCAGGAGATATTCGACCTCATCGGCAGGTATATCGAGCTGTACCTCCAGAACGGTATCGATAAAGGCTATATGAGAGAGGACATGCATGTCGGAGAAACCGCCCTGGCTATAGGCGGCGCCCTTTTCGAGGCATGCAGGCGGGTGGTCTCGTCGCCCGATCCGGAGAGGGACCTGCGGGTGTGGAAGGAGACCATCATCACCCTGATACTGCGGGGGGTGACGAAGGGCTGAGAGCGGGAATTGGCGGCGAAACGGCGCCCTGATTGATACGCAGGGCCGCCGATGAGCAAGCCTTGTCGGGGATGGTGCTGAAAACAGGAGGTGGGATGAATGGTACAGGTTGACGTTTTCTGGTCCTACGGGATCGGGTCGAGCTTCGCGCTCGCGGCCTTCCGCCAGTTGCGGAAGATGAAGGCCGAAAACGAATTGAGAAAGTGGAAACTGGGCTGGAAGAAGGAGGCGGGGTTGCCCGAGGTGATCGAGGGCGCGCAGGGGATGGAGGTCGTCCCGGCGGGGGTGGACGCCCGGCACAACCTCGATTTCCAGCACATAGTGAAGCAGCTCCAGGCCAACGGCTTCAAGCCGGGCAAGGCGAGCCTCAAGGACCTCAGGAGCTTGCAGCAAGCGGTCAAGGCATGGTTCGAGGCCAACGGCGACGCCTTCAACAACGAGTACTTCCTCAAGAACCTCCTTTTCCTTTCCCTGCTCTTCGTGCCCTCGGGAACCGTGCTGCTGTGGTCCAACCCCAGCTGGGAGACCATGCAGGTGGGCAGGTACGAGACAATCCCGCAGTGGCTCGTGGGCATCTTCTCCACCACCAACGTCACCCAGGGTATCCTGGGGTTCTTCCTCACCTATAAGGCGCTGATGAAAGGCAAATATTACCAGGCCTCCATGCATACGCTCCTTTCCTACCTGGGTTTCTTTTTCATCCTCGCCAACGGCTGGGACAACAAGGGATACCAGCGCTTCTTCTCCAAGAACCGCGAGTCCTTCGACAACTGGCGCTGGAGCAATATCGTCCCCTGGGCGTTCTCCGACGTGGCGATGATCCTGCTTACATACGGCGCGGCCTTCCTTCCCCTCATGTATTACTGGATACTCGACTGGTTCCTGAAGGGGGAGGACATGGAGAAGGGCGTCGAGCAGAGGGAGCTGCTGGACAGGATGCCGGAGGCGATGAAGAAGCTGAGCGCGGTCAACCTCGCCATCTTCGGGGGAGCCCTGGGAGGGGCCATCATGGCCACGGTCCTGGTGCGGCGCTTCGGTTGGGGCCCGGGTATGGCCATATGGGCCGCGCTGATGGGGTTGAACCTCAGCAAGGTCGGATTGGGCCCGGCGCTGTGCAAGAGGATCATGGGGGTGGAATCCCTGGAGGACGTCCCCATCGAGGAGGTCGTGGCCAGGGCCATAGAGGCGGACAGGGCGCTCATAGGCGCGACAGCGTAGCATGAACGGTACAACACACAAGCGTGCCCGCTCGCTTAACGCGAGCCTGAAGCGAAGGGCGGAACCCCCGCCCTTCGCCCATGCTCCCACCTTGGGGTCATTCCCCCTTAGGGCCTGGAATGGGATCGGGATTTCCGTCCCCCCTGAGCGCTGACCCCTGAGCGGGAGGGATTTCCGAATCCCGATCCCGTTCCGGGTCCGGGTAGACCCCGGCGGTCGACCGGTTGAATCCCGCGTTCTGGAGAAACGGCGGATTCCGGGAGCATGGAATATACGGAATCGAACGGTTCCAGATGCGGCAATTCCGCATCCATTCCTCGCTTCCCTTCTCTTGCCGCCCGCGCTTATCGGAGAAGAACCCGGTGCCATCACCGGGTTGAGGGAGAACGCCACTTCTATCGGGTTCCTCTCACAGAAGTGTGGGTAAAGAGACACAAGTGGTTTAGAGCCAGTACGGGAAATGCTCTCAAGCACCTCCGCCTCCCTCTCGGCGACAAGGCCACTGGCAACCATGCCTTTCAGGGCCGGCGCAAGTAACAGTTTAGTATTTCGCGGCGCCGGGAATCTAAGTACCCCGATCCGTAAATACGCTCGCATTCGACCGCCGCTGCATCCCCGCC
>CAZQFX010000177.1:294-5348 GCA_964592775.1 uncultured Actinomycetota bacterium | reverse complement strand
TAGTAAGGTCGCGCCAGTCGGGATCATTTTCGTTTCTACAATTACCGGTACCGCTAGAGGAATGCCCTCCGTCAGCTTGTTGGGGAACGGTTGCTAGCGCCGGCGAAGAAAATAAGGTTGGCAACAAGGCAATGATTATGACCAGAACCAGTGCTTTCCATAAAGATATACCATTCATTAAAAACCCCCCTCACCATTTAAGCAGCCAATATAAACGAGAATGTAATGCAGAATTCGATATCATAGTTAAACAGCCCGATAGCGCAATACTTCGACTTGCGAGATAGCTAGTTGTAACCAAGACATTGTAAGAATGGTCTTCATCCCCTTTGGGTCTACTTTGCCTTCACCAAAGCGACCCCACCCTATGGGGATTGTATCTCACAAAGCCCCCTTTTTCAATGGATCGATAGAAATATCTCTGGTTAGCTTTGCGACCGCAAGACAAGTGTGCTCAATTTGCGCTCCTTTTCCACTCGTAACTGGCTTAGAAGGGCCTTGTTGTTCGTACGGTCGGAACGGCCGGGACTTCATGCTGAAGATGCAGGATAATGGGGGTGTGGCCGCGAATATTATGTCAGATAACCGGGGTTATGTGACGTAGGAGGTTTTCCGCACCAGACATTCACCCTGGAGGGTGATATGGAGAAGCTTCCTGCTTGAATGCTGCTTGCGTTTCAATCGGAGGCTTCGATTCGGAAGGCGCTGGAAACCAGCGGCTCGGAGAGGAACTCCGTTATCGCCTCCTCCTCGTCCTTGCCCTCGGGCAGGGCGAACACGGCGACCGCCCCCTCGTAAGGACCGTAGAACTCGTATTCCTCTACCGTGCATCCGTGACTCGCCGCCAGATCGTATATCTTGCCCGTCGCCGCCTGAAGCACTTCACCCTGGGATGCGGCACCGTTGCGGACATCTCCCCACAGGAGATCGGTGTTGAGGACGATCTTTATCCGGCCTTGGAGATAGGCATCTTCCGCGACCCCTTGCTGCGACGTCGCGGCTTCCGCCCCTCCGCTCTCTTGCTCATCTTGCGTGCCGCCGCTTTCGTCTTCCTTGCTCCCGCAGCCTGCAGAGCCGGCAAGAAAGACCGCGATCAACAGCAGGGCCAGGACCACCGTCCCTGTTCTTCGCACATCTACCTCCTGACGCGAGGTTCATCCATAGAACTATGGCAGCGTCTCAGAATTTAACCGGAGCAAGGCCTTCAGAGAAGTAACCGGCGGACTCGTACTGGGGCTCTATTACAATGACGCCGTTCTTGTCAATGTATCCCCACTTCTCCCCGACCCTTACCGCCGCCAGCCCCTCTGAGAAGATGCCGGCCTTCTCGAACCGGTGCTCTATCGCCATGTTGCCGCTGTTATCGATATATCCCCAACTTTCGTCAATCCTTACAGGCGCCAGCCCCTCGGAGAAAATGCCCGCGTCGTCGTATTGGGGCTCGATTATCATGTTTTATTGTTTTATCCCGATGATGATGCGGTAGCCGAAGTCCTGGGGCGGGACGGTGATGACCTCGAAGCGGCCCAGGCCCGCGGCGGCCAGGTGTTCCATCCACACCTCGACGGTGGTGAAGTATTCCCCCTCCTCCCGGATCACGGCGGGGATGTTCCCGATGTGCAGAAGCATGGTCTCGAAGGCGCCGTGCTCCAGGTCGTAGAGGGACTTTCCCACCATCTTCTGGATGATGTCCCTGCACCTCTCGGGGTCGTCGATGGGCCCGGTGACGTCCGAGAACATGTCGGTGTAGACGAGCCTGCCTCCCGGCTTGAGCACCCTGGCGATCTCGGACGCGCAGGCCGCCCTCTCGGCCGGCGGCACGTGGTGCAGGGCCAGGTTGGACAGCAGGCAGTGGATGTAGTCCGCCGGCATGGGCATGCGCACCGCGGTGCCGATGGCAATGTGCACGTTGGGCTGGTCCTCGAACCTCTTCACGCTCCTCTGAACCATGATCTCCGACGGATCTATCCCGTATATCTCGGCATCGGGATATTCCTCGGCGACGCGGGAGATAAGGGTCCCCGAGCCGCAGCCCAGGTCGAGGACGCGCTTGCGGTTGGCGTCTCCCACGAGCTCGATCATCATGCGCACGGCATCGGCGTACATAGGGTCGTTGGCGAAGAGGGTGTCGTAATCGCCCATGTAATCGTCCCAGTAACCCATGGCGCACCCCCTCTCTCCGCGGCCGGCACTCATTCCCTGTAAGCGCGCGACAGCTCCACCACCTGGCGGTAGTCCTCCACCTGGCGTTTCCTTTCCTTCTTGTCCCACCCCAGCTCGCGGCCCAGCAGCTCCGCCACCCTGCCCGCGCAGCCAAGGCCCTGTTCACGGTCCTCGTAGTATATGAGGCTGCGCCGCACCATGAAATCCGTGAGGGTGACCACCATCTCCTCGCGGGCGGAATAGACCACCTCGGCCTCGATGTAGGGTATGCCTTCCCCCAGCCTCTCCGCCAGGGAGGCGTCCTCGCGGAGCATGCCCAGGACCCGCACCGCGCCCGTACCAAGCAACTGTAGCTTGGAGATGATGTCGTCATCCAGGCGCAGGTCCGCGGCCAGCCTCTCCAGGCGCTTGGGGAAGTCGGTGCCGTCCTTGCCGCACACCGGGGCTTTCCTGGTCGTGCACTTGACGGGCTGCGTCCCGAAACGCTCTCCGAGGCGCTTCACCGCGAGATCCACCAGCTCCTCGGCCATGGAGCGCGCGGTGGTGAGCTTGCCGCCCGCGATGGAGATGAGCCCGGAGTGGCTCTCGTAGATGCTGTGCTCCCTGGAGACCTGGCTCTCCTTGACGTCCTTGCCGCCGCTCTCCACCACCAGGGGCCGCAGGCCGGCGTAGGTGCTGATGATGTCGCCGTAGCCGAGGTCCACCTTGGGCAGAGCCTTGTTCGCCGCCTCCAGGATGTAATCCACGTCCCCGCGCGAGGCGTGGATGGCGTCGTAGTCGCCCGAGTAATCCGTGTCCGTGGTGCCCAGGAGAGCGTAATCCCCCCAGGGGACGAGGAACATCATGCGCTTGTCCGCGGGGGAGATGATGGGCATGGCGTTGGTGGCCCTGACCCTCTCCCAGGGCACGATGATATGCGAGCCCTTGGTAGGGCGGAGCTTGGGATGGGCCTCCGGCTCGTCGAAGCGGCAGACGGCGTCCGTCCAGGGGCCGGTGCAGTTGAGGACCACCTTCGCCTCGATCTCGAACTCCTCCCCGCTCACTTCGTCCCTAATCCTTGCTCCGCAGGCCATGCCGCCGGAGCGCAGTACGTCCACCACGCGCGCGTAGTTGAGGCAGCACGCGCCCTCCAGGTGGGCCGACTGCACGTGGGCGAGGGTGAGGCGCGCGTCGTCGGTGGCGCAGTCGTAGAACTGCCCTCCTCCCTTGAGGCGCTCCCGGTCCAGCTCCGGCTCCACCTCCAGGATGCGCTTGGGCCCGTGCAACTGGTGGTTCTGCACGTTGCGGAAGAGGGCGAGGAAATCGTACATCCACAGCCCCATGGCGATGATCGGGAGGGGGGCCTTGTCCCCCTTGTATACCGGGAAGATGAAGGACTGCGGCCACACCACGTGGGGCGCGTTGAGCAGCAGGCGCCTCCTCTCGCGGCAGGCTTCGAAGACCAGCTTGAAATCGAACATCTCCAGGTAGCGCAGCCCGCCGTGCACCAGCTTGGAGGAACGGGAACTGGTCCCGAAAGCCCAGTCGTTTTTGTCCACGATGGCCGTGGACAGGCCCCTGCGGGCGGCGTCGCGCGCGGCGCACGCGCCGGTTATCCCCCCGCCGATGACAAGAACGTCGAAGACCCTGCCCCGTGCTTCCCCTATCTGGTCTTTCCTCTGCTGCGACGAGAACATCCTGCTCAACTCCTTTTCCTGACCGGCAGGGAACTATTTCCATGCATCACAATTATCGGCATCCTCGTGCCGCCTTTACACGGGGCCATAACAAGTATAATAGAGGTTGTCCGCGGGCCGACAGGCGAACAGGCGCCCGGCATGCGAGAGAGGGCATGACCTCACGCGCGCTCACATGTACGATATAATACAATCCATTCTTACGCAGATATTGCGGAAGGTTTGATCACAACATCATGTCAAGAAGGTGAGAGTGACTTTTCTTAACGGCGGTATGTGGCATCCAATAGACGGGAAGGTCGGGTTAATCCCCTGGAAATCGGCAAGAAGAGCACAGGAGGAGAAAATGGCGGACAAGTTCGACGCGGAAGGATTCCTGAAGGAAAGGCTGGAATGGATCGAGGGCCACAAGCCCCTGGTGCACCACATCACCAACTACGTGGTGATGAACGAGACGGCCAACGCCACCCTGTGCCTGGGGGCGCTGCCGGTGATGGCCCATGCCACCGAGGAGGCGAGTGAGATGGCCGCACAGGCCGGAGCCCTGGTCATCAACATGGGGACGCCCTACCCGGACCTGGAGGAGGCCATGCTGGCGGCGGGGAAGGCCGCCAACGACGCCGGCGTGCCCGTGGTCTTCGACCCCGTGGGCGCGGGAGCCACCGCCTACCGCACGCGCATCGCCAGGCGCCTGGTCGAGGAGGTGCGTTTCGCGGCGGTGCGCGGCAACGCCGCCGAGATGGCCGTGCTCGCGGGCGTGGAGGCCGAGATACGCGGCGTCGATTCACTCGGCGTCAAGGGCGAGGTGGAGGACATCGCCGCGAGCCTTGCCGGGTTGATGGGATGTGTCGCCGCCGTCACCGGTGAGGTCGACGTGGTCAGCGACGGCACGCGCACGGCAAAGGTGTCCAACGGGCACCCCCTCCTGGGCAAGGTGACGGGCACGGGGTGCATGGCCACCACCGCCATCGGGGTGTTGCTGGCATCCGGGGAACCCTACTTCGAGGCGACCTTCGCCGCGCTGGCCCTGTTCGGCCTGGCGGGAGAGAAGGCCGCGGGCGCGAGCGGCGGCATGCCCGGCACCTTCCACGTGGAGCTTTACAACGCACTTTATATCTTGAGCACCGGGGGCAAGCTCAAGGGCCTGCGCGTAGAGCTGTAAGAAGGGGGGATCGTCCCGATCCCCCCTTGGGGTCAGGCCGGGAGTGGGATCGT
>CAZQFX010000177.1:0-284 GCA_964592775.1 uncultured Actinomycetota bacterium | reverse complement strand
ACCCCAGAAGGGATTAGCGGGCGGAGGTGATAACCCCGCCGCCCAGGACCTCCTCCCCGCGGTAGAGCACGGCGTGCTGGCCCGGCGTCAACGCCCATATCCTCTCCTCGAAAGTCAGCTCGAAGGTATCCTCCGTAACCTCCACCCTGCAGGGATTGGGGCTGGTATTGTAGCGCACCATGGCCGCGGCATCAAAGGCTCCCGCCGGTGGTTCGCCCTTTGTCCAGCGTGGCGCCACCGCGCGCAGCCACCTCCCCGGCACCTCCTCCCTCTTCCCCAGGATC
>CAZQFX010000176.1:3341-5350 GCA_964592775.1 uncultured Actinomycetota bacterium | reverse complement strand
CTTCGGGCAGAACCTGGCGGGGTTGCTGGGGGTGGATGCATCCGAGCGCAGGATCGGTTAGGACTACATTAAAACAAGCGGGAAAGGCTGGACGAGAACAGGAAGGGAAGGATCAAGCCCGGGGCCTGTTCGGCGACAGACCGTTCCCGGTAAGTCCCTCATTCCACAAGATCGCGGGGGTGGTCCAGAATTTACCAACCGAGATATGGAACCTGGCCGGTTGTTCGTAACGGGACGCCGGTCAGTCCTTTTTCAGGCTCTTGAGGAGGGCGTCCATCTCCCCGGCGCTCTTTATCTCGTCCAGGATCCACTGCGCCTCTTCCCTTACCTTCGCGTCCTTGTCACCGAGCCTGGCCTCGAGCGGTCCGACCGCCGCGTCTCCCAATTCGGCCACCTTGTCCCATTTTCTGGCAGCTATCAGGTAGGCGGCCTTTTCGCTGTCGCTCGCGGGCTTCCAGTCCATGCGGTACAGCAGGGACGCCGCCTTGGCGCGGACGTCGCCGTCCTCGTCGCCTATCGCTTCCCGCAGGCCGCCGGCCGCGCTCTCTCCCCCGATCTTCCCCAGGGCCCACACCGCTTTGCGTCTGACGTCCACGTCCTTGTCCCTGAGGGCGGTTGTGAGTGGCGCCAGTCCGCGCTCGTCTCCCAGGACGCCGAGCACCGCCGTCGCCTGCTTGCGGACCTCAGCCTCCGTGTTCTTCAACGCCAGCGCCAGCGTACTTATGGCCGGGTAACCGATCTTCGCCACCTGGTCCCACTGCCTGGCCTCGATCAGGCGGCGGGCTCTTTCGGCCTCGTCGCCGGTCTCCACCCCCAGCTTCGACAGGACTTCCGCCGCCAGTGCGCGTATGCCCTCGTCCGGGCTCTCCATGACCTTGAGCAACTCGCCGACCGCGGGATCTCCGATCTCCTTGAGCGCCCCCGCCGCCTTCCTGCGCACTCCCCAATCCGCGTCGACCAGGGCATGGATGAGGGGCAGGACCGCCGCCTCTCCCAGTGATACGACTCCGGGCCAATCGCCTTCGACTATGAGGTGTTGCGCCTCCTCATGCGGCAAGAGTCCCAGCACCGCCTCCGGCACGGGTTCCGCCGGTACCTCCTCCGGCAGCGGCGCGGCCTCGGGGACCGCGGGCGCAGGGGCGGGCTCCTCGACTGCCTCGACCATCTCGGCAACTTCGGGTACCTCGGCCGCTTCGGCCGCTTCGGCCGCTTCGGCGACCTCGGCGACTTCGGGCACTTCCGCCAGCTCCGCGACTTCTTCCACCGCTTCCGGCACGGGTTCCGCCGGGACCTCTATTACTTCGGCCACTTCCGCCGGCGGTTTCCAGCCCAGGCCGGTGAGCGCTTCCTCCGCCGCGGCGCGCACCCTCTCGTCTCCATCCTCGAGTGCCCTTACCAGCGGGCCGACGGCCGTTTCATCGCCCAGCTTCCCCAGGGCCCAGGCGGCCTTTCCGCGCACCGAAGCCTCCAAGTCCCCGAGCGAGAGAACAAGGGCGTCCAGGCATCTGCTATCGGCGATCTCCCCCAGGGCCCATGCCGCCTTCAACCGCATCTCCCCGTCTCCGGTCCGCAGCGCGTCCGTGAGCGATTCCACCGCCACGTCGCCCAGCCCCGCCAGGCGGTCCCATTGCCGTCTGGCGATGAGCTTGCGTATCTGCTCCGCCTCGTCCGGCGGCTTCCATCCCAGTTTCTCCAACACGAGCAGGGATACCCTGCGTACATCTTCTTCCTCATCCTCCAGGGCTTTCGTCAACGGTTCCACCGCCCGTTCGTCGCCTATCTCGCCCAGCGCCCAGGCCGTCTTGCGTCTCATCTCAGCGTCATCATCGGTAAGCGACCTTGTCAGCGCCGGCGTAGCATCCGGATCACCTATCACGCCCAGTGCCCACGCCGCCCCACGGCGCACCGAGGTGTCGGGGTCGCCCAGGATCCCGACCAGGTGCGCCGTCGCCCGTCTGTCCCTGATCACGCCCAGGGCCCACGCCGCCCCACGGCGAACGTCGGCGTCG
>CAZQFX010000176.1:0-3284 GCA_964592775.1 uncultured Actinomycetota bacterium | reverse complement strand
CACTTGATCCCACTTGCCCTCCAGGATCAGCCGTCTCGCCCTGCTCTCCACCACCACTTCTTCGGCCGCGGCGGCGGGGATGGATGGTGCCTCCACGGCATGAACCACCTCCGCCGGATATATCTCCGCCGCGAGAGCCTCCTCCGCCGCAGCTATCACCTCTTCCACGGGAGGCATCTCGGGCACCAGTGGAAGCTCCTCCTCCGGGGGCATCTCGGGCAGCGGCGGCAGTACCTCCGCGGGGGGCATCTCGGGCACGGGGGGGAGCTCTTCGGCCGGGGGCATCTCGGGTAACGGCGGCAGTTCGGCCTCGGAGGGCTTCCAGCCCAGCCGGGTGAGGATCGATGACGCCAGTTGCCGCACGGAAGGATCTTCGTCGCTCAAAGCATGCTGGAGCGACTCCATGGCCGGTTTTCCTATCTTCTCCAGGGCGTTCGCGGCCCTTCCGCGCACCTTCTCGTCCTCGTCCCTCAACGCTTTGATGAGCGGCGCAGTGGCGCGTATGTCCCTGATCTCGCCCAGGACCCGCGCCGCCTCCTTGCGCAGGTCGGGGTCGTCGTCCTTCAGCGCCTCTACAAGGGGGTCTACCGCCGTATTGCCTATCTTCTTCAGGGCTCCCGCCGCCTTGACCCTCACGTCCCTGTCCGTGTCTCCCAATCTGCCGATCAACGGCTCGATGGCCCTTACGCTGCCTATGACACCCAGGGACCATGCCGCCCTGCTCCGCACGTCCCCGTCCACGTCTCCCAGTGTCCCGACGAGCGGGTCCACGGCCGCGTCCCCCAGCTCGGCCACCTGATCCCACTGCCGTTTGGCTATGAAGTAGCCGGCTTTCTCGCTTTCGTCGCCCGGCTTCCAGTCAAGTTTGTCCAGTACCTCGGAGGCGGCCCCAGCCACTTCCTCTTTCTTCTCCACCTCGGGCCGCGCGGGTATTTCCACCGCTTCCTCGACAACGGCCGCCTCGGCCATTAAGGCTTCCTCGACGAGCTCGTGAGCGGCGACCTCCGCTTCGGCGGCGATCTCCTCCTCCTCTATCCTCGCCCCGATCTTGCCCAGGATATCCTCAACCACCTCGCGTATCTCGTCATCGGCCAGAGCGCGGTTCAGCGGCTCGGCGGCCCCTTGCCCTATCTCCGTCAGTGCCCATGCCGCCCCCCGGCGTACATCATCGTCCTCATCCTTCAAGGCCGCTACGAGCTGTTCGCAGGCATCCGCGTCACCGATGACGCCGAGAGCCCATGCCGCTCCCCGCCGCATATCGGCATCCTCGCCCGACAGCGCCCCCAGCAGTGGCGTCACCGCTATTTCGCCAAGCCTGCCCAGAGCCCACGCGGCTACGCGGCGGACATCCTCGTCCTCGTCCTTCAAAGCGGTTATGAGCGGCCCTGTCGCCTTGTCGCTGCCTATTTCTCCCAGGGTAAGAGCGGCGCTGCGGCGCACGAACCAGTCTCTGTTTCCCATGGCGCCGACGAGCAAGTCGAGCGTGGTCTCGTCACCCAATTCCTTGAGGACCAGCGCCGCCTCGCGGCGCAGGTCCTCGTCCTCGTCGTCCAGTACGCCCACCAGCGTTTCGATCATGGGAGCGCCCTTATCCTTGAGGGCGAGAGCCACCTGCCTGCGCACCTCCCAGCTTTCGCTCTTCAGCGCCATCAGGAGGGGCCGCAGCGATTCCTCGCCCAGGTCCACGACCTCTTCCCACTGCCGGTTGGCGATAAAGAACTGGAGTCTGTCCACTTCCCCGTCAGGCTGCCAGCCAAGGCTGCCCAGTATGGCGGCCGCCAATCTGCGCACGTCTTCTTCTTCGGCCTCGAGCATGCCCCGCAGCGAGGAGATGGCCCGTTTATCCCCGATATTCGTGAGCGCGGCGGCCGCTTCCCGCCTCACTACCGCATCCTCGTCGCGTATGGCGATCAACAAGGGGTCTATCGCCTCCGCGTCGCGGATGATCCCCAATGCCACCGCGGCGTCCCTGCGTATCTCGGGATCTTCGTCGGCGAGCGACTTGACGAGGGATTTCGCCGCCGCCCCACCGATCTTTTCCAGGGCCCATGCCGCACCCCAGCGCACATCTTCATCGTCGTCATGGAGGGTCTGCACCAACGGCCGCACCGCTCTGATATCGCCTATGGAGCCGAGCACCAGCGTGATTTTGGCCTTCGCCTCCCCCGTCTCCACCCTGAGAGCCTGTACGAGCGATTCGACGACGGGCTTTCCGATCTTCTCCAGGGCCCAGGCCCCCTTCCACCTCACGTCACCGTCATCGTCGTTTAGCACCTGGATCAGGGGGCGGGCCGCGGGTTTCCCTATCTCACCCAGCGCCCAGGCCGCCCCCCAGCGCACGTCCTCGTCCTCGTCCCGGAGGGCATCTATAAGCGGAGCGACCGCCCGCGCCCGCTTGAGCTTACCCAGGGCCAGCGCGGCGTTGATGCGCAGGTTGACGTTTTCGTTCTTCAGGGTCTGAATGAGCCCGTTGACGTCCCGTTTCGCCTCCATCTTCTCGATATTCGGTTTCACGAAGCGGGACTTCTGTAACCTGAAGGCGCTCACCTGTGCTCTCCCCTCTTTCATCCATGCCAGACTGGATGTATCGTCCTTCGTCGTTCTTCACGCGGAGTTCAGCTCCCGGCCGCCCGACGCCGTCTCCGCGCGCGCCCGATGCGGTCCGCCCCCATGCGCTTCCGGTATTGATACTGGGGTGTTTTCCATCTCTGTGCCTACATTAACATCTATTATATATGAAGGCGTGTCAAGCCCGGGGTCGGACCGAAGAGCCCGGTCAAGGTCTGCTTCTCCGCGTTCCGGAGGGCCGTCCGCCCCTCGCAAGGAAAGCCCACGGGAGGTCTTGAAGGATGGAACGCCGGGAAGGAAGAATAATAAGCATGATATAGTAAACCGTGAATGTGAACCTTACTGTGAAGCTCTTGCGGTTTGTCGCAAATTAGGGAAAAAGCTGCTATAGTAACGTAAAACCGGGGGGGTTTCGCATTTAAGAGAGAGGCCGAAAGGCTGCCTCGCAGAGGCGGTTGATCTTCTTGAAGGAGGAGATGGCAGTGGCGATAAGCCCGATGGACATCCATCTTAAGGAGTTCAGCACCATAAGCACCGAAGGCTACGACAAGGAGGAGGTCGACTCCTTCCTGGACGGCGTCGCGGAGGAACTGGAGAGGCTTTCCAGCAAGAACAGGGAGCTCGAGGAAGCGGTGGCCAGCATGGACCGCAAGGTCTCCCAGTTCGACGAGATGCAGAAGACGCTGCAGACCGCCCTGATGAACGCCCAGAGGAGC
>CAZQFX010000175.1:0-5351 GCA_964592775.1 uncultured Actinomycetota bacterium | reverse complement strand
TACCACTCTCTAGGCTCTCACACGTTCCCCTTCCAGGCCTGACCCCAAGGGGGAACGGCTATATAATGTGGATAGCGGGCCGGTGTAGCTCAATGGTAGAGCACCCGCCTTGTAAGCGGACGGCTGGAGGTTCGATTCCTCTCACCGGCTCCACTCTTCCCCCAGTATATCGGGTCCGGCTTCCCGGGCTCCGAGCTCCTCCCGCACACCCGCCTTTCTGGCGCGATGTACATGTGCCCTCGGAGTGCGCGGTTTCTTCTCCGTGCCTTCCTCGCGGCGCAGGGAAAGGATGATGGAGCCCCCGATAATGAAGACGAACGACGCCAGGCGCAAGATGAACATCCCCGCGCTGGAAGGCAAAGGCTCGTGCATGGCCATGATGCCGATGATGATGGGGATTAGGTTGGACATGCCGGTGGTTATGGGCACGACGACGATGGCCTTTCCCCGCTGCATGGCGGTCTGGTCCAGGACCAGGGTTATGATGGGCAGGATGATGATCAGGTAGAGGTAGGGGGAGAGGAGGGCGTGGCGGAAGCCGTGTTCCCAGAAGCGGCTGCCGAAGTCGTTCCAGCCCAGCTTGATGATGACTGCGGTAAGGCCGATGAGCACTCCCGAGGCCACGGCGATGAGGTTGGGGGCGTTGGCGTGTTTCTTGGTGAACCCGGTGTGCAGGGATATGCCGGCGATGATGAAAAAGAAGATGACGAAGAACCAGAGAACGAAAGGGTTGTAAGAAAAGGCCTTCGTGGGCACCCCGATGAGGCTGCGCCCGAGCATGAACAACCCGACGATGATGGTGCCTATACCCAGCCAGTCGGTGATGGACGGCCTCTCGTTGAGTTTGGTGATGGCCAGCAGCGCCAGCACCGCGATCCCGGCCGTGTTTATGGGCTGTACAATGGAGAGGGGGGCGAGCCCCACGGCGATGGCCTTGACGAAAGTGCCGGCGAACTGCAGACCCTGGGCCTCCAGCCAGGGCCGGCACTTTATGAAGGCCTTTATAGTCTCCAGCGGTTTCAGGGAGCCGATGAGCGGGAGCATGTCCAGCTCTCTCTTCTGCATGTAGCCGCTGTAATTGATCATGGTGGTGGCGATCAGCGCCAGCACCACGGCTATCGCGATGGCCATCTCAACCTCCTGGCGCTATTCTACCAGGATCAGTTACTGGCCCGGGGTTTGAGGTTATATGTCTAAGGTTATGAGCCTGTTGCATAAACCTCGTACGAATCTCGCTCTCCCAAAATTGCGGCAGAATAGGCATCATAATGGAGGGCGAACCGTCAATAACGGGCCATTTCGGTGAATATGTGGAGAGCGATATCTCTGACGCAGGGTTTGTGCGACAGCCTCTTATATGTCTAATATTTCGCCGGGCGCTGCGGCCGCTTTCCGCGCTTTTCCGTTCTTGCCGTACCTGACGACGATGGCCAGCACGCTCGGCAGTACCAGCACCGCCCCGAAAAGGGCGCCCAGAAGGCCAACGGCAGTGGCCCAACCGAACCTCTGCATCATCCCCATGCCCGAAAAGCCCAGGATGGCGAAGACGCCGCAGGTGGTGAACGCGGCGGCAAACAGCGCTCGTCCCACGTGTTTCACGGTGTTCTTCAAGGCTTCCTCCAGGGTGGTGCCGTTGGCGTGAAACTCCTCACGGAAGCGGTGGGTGATGTGAATTCCGAAGTCGATCCCCGCCCCGATTACCAGTGCGGCCACCATCACCGTCATGATGTCCAGTGGCCAGCCCAGGGCGAAGAGGAAAACAAGCTCGGATACCATGCCGCAGATCACCACCACCAGGGTGGCGATGCCGTATACGAATGACTTGAACACGATAATAAGGATCAGCGCGCAGAGCAGGAGCGCCAATCCGGAGGTCTCCAGCTGTGTGGGCAGGATGTTGCCCATAAGGTCGGAGATGAGCACGGTGTATCCGGTGGAGGAGAAGTCCAGGTCCGTTTCCTCCGCGATGGCGGCGGACTGGTCGCGCATGATAGCTGTCTTGACCCTCAGCTCGTCCTCAGTCTCCGGGAACCCCGAGTTCAGCATGATCATGGCCGTAGAGCCGTCCTCGTTCAAGAACGCGTCTACGGGCATGACTGCTTTCAGTTCCTCCACCTTTTTGACCACGCCGTCCCTGGATTCCGGGAGAGCGCCTTCGTTGAACTGCTTGATGTAGTCCGCGATGGAGCTTACCCTGTCGCGGGCGAAGTAATCCTCGCTGCCGGGGTAGTTGCGCGCGTCCAGCGGTATGGCTTCCTCCAGCTCCAGCATGGCGGCGAGGCTGGCGGGCTCGTATATATCCCCCTTCACCACGATGATGTCTCTGTTTTGGGGGCCGAAGATGTCGGTGACCATTTCCTGGGCCTCCGTGCTGGGCATGCCCTCGGGGAACATCTTGCTGATGTCCGCGCCGGTCCTCACGTTGAACATGGCGAAGACGGCGAAGGCCACCAGCGCCAGGGCCACTATCGCCACCGTCCAGTGATTGCGCTCCGCCACCATGGCCATGCGCACCAGGGCGCCGTCGGTGAACTTCCCATACCGGGCATCACGCCGCCTGGCGCGCATCTTCTCCAGGTGGGAGTCCAGCTTCTCCGCCTTCTTGCGCCGGTCCCGGATGACGATGATGGCGGGGAGCAGGGTCAGGGAGAGGAGAAAGCTGAAGGCTATGCCAAGCATGCACAGCAGGCCGAAGTCCCGCATGGGGGGGATATCGGTGATCAGGAAGGACGAGAACCCGATGACGGTGGTGATGGCCGTGAGGAACACCGCCACTCCCACCGTTTTAATGGAGGTGGTGGCGGAGAGGCCCACGCTCAGTCCGCCCTCCCTCCCTTCGTAATAACGGCTGAGGATGTGGATGACGTAGGCGATGTTGATGCCCAGCATCAGGGGCATGATGGCCACGCTCATGGTGGTGTAGGTGATGCCCATCCACCCCATCACCCCCAGGAGCCAGAAGATGGCCACAAAGATGATCAACAACGGCAGGCCCACGTCGGAGAAACGCCGGAAGGTGAGGTAGAGGATAAGCATGATGAAGAGGAGGGCTATGCCCATGAGCCTGGTCGTCTCCTTCTCCATGAATTCGTTGGAGTCCTGCGTGCTCGTGGCCTCGCCGGTCACGTAGGTCTCGACGCCGGCGATGCCGCCAAACTCATCCGCTACGAATCCCCGCATCTTTCTCCCCGTGTTCATAAGCTCGTTCTGGGTCAGTTCGGGATCGAGCTGGATATTGATTAGAGTCGCGTCTTCTTCCTGGGAAACCACCCCCGCGATATTCTCGCTGTTGTCCTTGAAGAGGGAAAAGAGCTGTGCCTGCATCTCCGGGGTGAGATCGAAACCCATGAAGCTCGCTAACCGGCCCAGAACGGGAGAATCCGGATCCGGGTCCAGGTACCATTGCAGGAATTGTCCCAGGTATTCATCGGGGATCGCGCCGGTATCGATTTCGAAGGGGTTCGCGCCGATATCCACGCCCGTTTGCGCGCCCATCATCCTCAACATCTCGGGCAGCTTGTACTTCAGGAAATCGAGGTAGGTCTCGACCTTGAGGATGTCACCCTCGGCGAATCCCGCCGCCACCATCTCATCTACGCTCAACCCGTGGATAACCCTGGCGACCTCTGGATCCGCCACGTCGTCAGCCACCACCAGTACCGTCTCGGTGGTGATGCCCCCCGTGAGCTCTTTAACCTCGTCGTAAGTCTGTATCGATTCGTAATGCCTGGGCATCATCGCTTCCTGGCTCAGCTCGGTGCTGATGCGCGGGAAGCCGGCGGCGAGGAAGAGGGTGATGAGGCCGGCGATGATCACCACCAGCCAGGGCCGTTTCTCCGATTGGTCCGCGAGGAATCCGAATATTTTCAACTCTATACTCCTTTGGTAGCCATTCGATCACTCACCCGGTTTCTCGTCCTTCCAATGGCGCGCTAAGGCGCCCCTTCTTTTTCGAACCGCTGTTCGATTTCCTTTAGAAGGGCGAGAAAGCCCGTCCTGTCCCCCGTGGAAACGTGGCGGAACAGCTCCTGTATCTTCCCGCGGTTGAGTCGCTCTATGCCCAGCGCTATCTCGCTCCCCTTGCGCGTCGGTTTCACCATCACCACGCGGCGGTCGCCCTCGCCCCGTTCCCTCTCCACCACGTCTTTCTCCAGCAGCCGGTCCACCATGCGGGTGGCCACCCCCTGGGTAACGCGCAGCCGCTGGGAGAGCTCGCCCATGTTGCAGGTGCCGCACTTCTGCAGCTCTATGAGCAGCATGATCTGGGGGAAGGTGAGCTCCACGCCCTCCTCCATCGCGATACCGGTGCGGAAGCCGTGGATGATGCGGATGATGGTGTCCCACAACTCCTGCGTATAGCGCTCGAGTTCCGCTTCCCTGCTCTCCGCCATCTTTTACATTTACCCTTCACAATATTTGTTATGAACAAGCAATATCGTCAGGTTAACCGCTCCGCCACGCCGTGTCAACGACGCGATGGATGCCGCCCGCTCCCACCTGGGGTCACCTTTGCCCCGCCTGTCCTGCACGGAAACCCGGCCATACTTCTGGAGCTTTGTAGTATCTTTAGGGAGATGAGTTATCGAAGTGATCGCGGGAAGAAAGAAATGACCGGCGGCAAAGCCAGCGTTGTTATCGCCTTGAGCGGGGGCGTGGACTCCGCGGCGGCCGCCGCGTCCCTGCTGCGGGAGGGATACGGGGTGATAGGCGTCACCTTCCGCCTTTGGGAGGAGGGCACGGCCGTCACCGCGGACCACCCGGGAGCGCGCCGCTCTCTCACCGCGGTCGAGGAAGCGGCCTGCGTCGCCGGCGCCCTGGGCATAGGACACGAGGTCATAGACCTGCGCGAGCGCTTCCAGGCCCTGGTGGTGGAGCCGTTCGCCGCCGAATACCTGCGCGGGCGCACCCCCAATCCCTGCGTGGAGTGCAACCGCCGGATAAAGTTCCCGACCCTCGTCGAGGTGGCCGGGGAGCTGGGGGCCGATGCCGTGGCGACCGGGCACTATGCCCGCGTATGCCTCGACGGCGAGGATCGCCACACGCTTCTCAGGGCGGCGGCGCGGGAGAAGGACCAGTCCTACGCCCTCTACGGGCTGGAGCGTGAGCACATCTCGCGCTGCCTATTCCCTAACGGCGGGAGATCCAAGGGCGAGGTGCGGGAGGTGGCGCTCGGGCTGGGTCTGGCGGCGGCCGCCGCGGTGGAGAGCCAGGAGATATGCTTCCTGTGCGGGGGCGACTATCGCGAGTTCCTGGCCTGCCGTTATCCGCAGGTCACGGCGCCCGGTCCTATTCTGGACACCACCGGGAGGCGTCTGGGAGAGCACCGGGGCATCGCCTTCTACACCATAGGC
>CAZQFX010000174.1:0-5489 GCA_964592775.1 uncultured Actinomycetota bacterium | reverse complement strand
CAGACCCTCACCGACCGCGAATACCAGCTAATGCGCGACGCGGCCATCGACATCATCCGCGAGATCGGGGTGGAGACGGGGGGTTCGAACATCCAGTTCGCCGTGGACCCGAGGAGCGGGCGCATGGTGGTCATCGAGATGAACCCCCGCGTATCGCGCTCGAGCGCCCTGGCTTCCAAGGCCACCGGCTTCCCCATCGCCAAGATCGCGGCCAAGCTGGCGGTGGGATATACCTTGGACGAGATACCCAACGACATCACGCGCGAGACGCCGGCATCCTTCGAGCCCACCATCGACTACTGCGTGGTCAAGATACCCCGCTTCACCTTCGAGAAGTTCCCGGGCGCCGATCCCACCCTGGGCATATCCATGAAATCGGTGGGGGAGGTAATGGCCATCGGGCGCACCTTCAAGGAAGCCCTGCAGAAGGGCATACGTTCCCTGGAGATAGGCCGCTTCGGGCTGGGGAGCGACGGCAAGGAACTGATGGCTCCCGAGAACACCGACTCGCCGGAGGCACGCGAAGAGGCGCTGGAGGTGGTACGGGAGAAGATCGCCACGCCCAACGACCAGCGGCTCTTCTATTACCGCTACGGCCTGAAGCTGGGCATGAGCGTACGGGAGATGTACGAGTTATCCCACATCGATCCCTGGTTCCTGGAGAACATAAGGGAGACAGTGGAGATGGAAGACAGGCTGCGTGGCCGCGGGCTGGAAGAGATTGACGACGCCGAGCTCTTCCGCGCCAAGTCTTTCGGCTTCTCGGACGTACAGCTGGCGACGCTTACGGGGAGCGACGAGGCGGCGGTGCGGGAACGCCGCGCGCGGTCATCTTTGCGCCCCGTATACAAGCTGGTGGACACCTGCGCCGCGGAGTTCGAGGCCTACACCCCCTACTACTACTCCTGTTACGAACAGGAGCAGGAACCGGTAGCGGGTCCCCACGCCTCGGGAGGCAAGCCGAAGGTGATGATCCTGGGCGGCGGGCCCAACCGTATCGGCCAGGGCATCGAATTCGACTACTGCTGTGTGCATGCTTCTTTCGCCCTGCGCGAGGAGGGCTATGAGTCCATCATGGTCTACGACACCGCCGACCGCCTCTACTTCGAGCCCCTCACCCTGGAGGACGTGCTGGAGATCGTGGAGCGGGAGAAGCCGGAGGGGATTATAGTCCAGTTCGGGGGGCAGACACCCCTCAACCTTGCCGTGCCGCTGATGCGCGCCGGGGCTCCCATCATCGGCACCAGCCCCGATTCCATAGACCGCGCAGAGGACCGCGACCGCTTCAAGGCACTGCTGCACGCGCTGGGCCTGCGCCAGCCGGAAAACGGCACCGCGAGGTCCTACGGTGAGGCGCTGGAGGTGGCCCACCGCATCGGCTACCCGGTGGTGGTACGCCCCTCCTATGTGTTGGGAGGGCGGGGGATGGAGATCGTCTACGACGACCAGTCCCTGGAGGAGTTCATGCGCGGCGCCACCGAGGTCTCACCCGACCACCCCGTGCTCATCGACAAGTTCCTGGAGGAGGCGGTGGAGATCGATGTGGACGCGGTCTCCGACGGACATGACGTGGTGGTGGCGGGAGTCATGGAGCACATCGAGGAGGCGGGTGTGCACTCGGGCGACTCGGCATGCGCCATTCCTCCCTTCTCCCTGGGGGAGGCCATGGTGGAGGAGATAAAACAGGCCACCTACGCGCTCGCCAGGGAACTGAAGGTGGTCGGGTTGATGAACGTACAGTACGCGGTGAAGGACGAGCTGCTCTTCGTGCTCGAGGTCAATCCCCGCGCCTCGCGCACCGTGCCCTTTGTCTCCAAGGCCACCGGCGTCTCCTGGGCGAAGTTGGCCACGAAACTGATAATCGGAAAGACCCTGCGCGAGATGGGTATCACCGGCGAGGTGGAGATCAAACACATCGCGGTGAAGGAAGCGGTGCTCCCCTTCAACCGCTTCTTCGGGGTGGATACCATACTGGGTCCGGAGATGCGTTCGACGGGAGAGGTGATGGGCATCGACCACGACCTTGGCATGGCCTACGCCAAGAGCCAGCTCGCAGCCCGTTCGGTGCTCCCCAGGGAAGGGAACATCTTCGTCAGCGTCAAGGACAGCGACAAGAGGGATATCGTGCATATCTCGCGCCGCCTCTCGGAGCTGGGGTTCAACATCCTGGCCACGCGGGGGACGGCGGAGGTGTTGCAGCGCAACGGGATCGAGGTCGAGGTGCTGAACAAGATGCACGAGGGGCGCCCGCACGTAGTGGACTACATGAAAAACCGCCAGATGCAGCTGATCATAAACACCCCGTCGGGGAAGAGGCCTCGCTCCGACCAGTGGTCCATCCGCAGCTACGCGGTCCTCTACAACATCCCGCTCATCACCACCATGAGCGCCGCTCGCGCGGCCTTGCACGGCATGGAGTCACTGCTCGAAAGGGGCATGGAGGTCAAACCGCTGCAGGACTGGCACTCTTCATAGTCTGAAGTCTAAAGCATGAAGATAAGAAAGACCGAGCATAGTCCGAAGTCTGAAGATAAGAAAGACCAAGAATAGTCTGAAGTCTAAAGCATATCGCAAGAAACGTCATTGCGAGGAGCCCGCGGCGAAGCAAACTCGGGGTGCCCGCTCCATCCTCAGGGCTCATCCTGTAGTCGTGTTTTCCCCCGGCGTCATTCTTCCGTGGGGTTGAGGAGTTTGCTGAGCATGAGGGGAGCCGCCTCGTCATAGTACTCGAGGCTCAAGAGATGGTCCTCCCACTCATCGCCACGGGGCATCGTCTCACCATAGAACACCAGGGCGATCGAACGGCTGGTGCCGGGCCTGATCAGGGAAACGCTGTTCGGCGTCTCCGCGCTGGTTGAAGTGTACTGCATGGGATTGAAAACGCTGCGTGGGGACACGGAGCCGGCGGGGTCGTCGCTTTTCGCCAGGACCAGCTTGAAGTTCTTGGGATGCATATGCGCTTCGTAGGAGCCTACGTTCCTGCACTTTATCTCCACGGCAAGCCTTCTCGCGCCCCCTCTTTCCGCGAGATAGGACGAAGTAACCGAAAGCTCCATTTCGGCCCGGCCCACCAGGGCTCCGGCGACCTCCACGTCGCCGCGGTCGATGTCGGCGGTGGCGACGAACCAGATGGCTAAACCGAGGATGATAATGGGTATGAGAAAGACAACGAAAGTTCTCGACGTAAACAAAATCCCACCTCCCCTTTTTGTGTGCTTGGAGTGTGGGCTGGTTTTGCGCCCCGGTTGATGCCCTTGATGTATCTCGTCCTTAGCCTTATTATACTACTTCGGGATGGCTTCTTCCTCTATCCGTAGCAGGTGCCGGCGGGTGGAGATTAATCTCACTCAGGAGTCGATCTCTTGGCAAACACACTCGTTTTTTTACACGATCAGCGTGCGCCCGCGGCCGTGACCATCCCGGAGCATTTCGGAAATATGATGCGGCGGAGGTTATATTAATATGCCAAGTTCAAGCGGCCTCTACGGTGCGTTGGATCTCACGAAATCGTCAAGGTCGCCCGAGCGCATGGCCGCTACAAGTTCCGCATACAGCTTTCCGGAAGGTATTCCCTGGCCGTCGGCCTCTTTTATCTCCCCGCGCGAGAAATCGTATTCGTGCAGGCCGAAACGGGGCTCGTAGCTGCCCCATTCGTAGTTATCCGTGAGCGACCAGAAAGAATAGGCCTTGATGGGGACACCCTCCCTTATGCATGCGGCGATCTCGCCCAGCATCCTCTTGAGAAAGACGTCGCGGGTCAGGCCGTCCCTGCGGGGCACGGCCGCTCCGTCCTTGGGCTGGCGGTGGCACATGCCGCTCTCCAGCACGTAGATGGGGAGTCCGCCGGCGTCTTCCCCGTAACCGCGGATCACCCCGCCGAACTCAGCCGGGTCGTAACGGTTCTCCCACAACGGCGTATGGAGGATGGGCTCCCTCTCCCTGAGCCGGCGCGGCGTGGGGAGCTTGGGGGCGGCGGCGGGGGAGAAGGGGTCGTAGATGTCCAGCCCCAGGAAATCGACGAGTTCCTCGCGCGGCGAAGCGTAGACGGCGTCTATCGCCCTTTGCATGTGCGTGGGATTGGAGAGCCTGGAGTAGAGGCCGTTGATGAAACGGTAGTACAGGGTGGGGAAAGAGTTGCCACCCCACCGGGTGCGCGCCAGTTCCAGAAAACGGCGGTCCCAGGCCTTCCGCTTCGCCTCGAAGTACTCCCCCAGGCCGCTCCTGGCGATGCCGCGTGAGGGCGCACGCATGAGGTCAAAATAGGCTTTGTCCAGGGTATACACGCACATGTTGTAGTTGTTGAAGCTCACCTCGGGCTTGTCCCATCCCATCTCCTCGTAGAGGTCGTGAACCGCGTTATAGGCGCGCACGTGGGCGATCATCAGGTTCTCGCTCGCCATGCGGGCGGCGTGAATGCCTTTCTTCTCGTGGGGGTGCTCGCCGGTTACGTAGGCGAGCAGGCCCAGCAGGTTGGGCTCGTTCAGGGTAACCCACAGCCGGATGGGCCGCCTGCCCGACTGGACGAGGCGCTGGTTTATCTCCAGGGCGGAATGCGCCACGAAATCCGTAAAGGCAGAGACCATACCGCCGTCCAGCCACAGGTCCGTGCCGCACCAGGCCGGGTGGGTGAAGTGGAGCATGGTGACCACGGGCTCCATGCCGGCATCCATCACCGCGCCGACGATCTCCGCGTAGCGGTCCAGGGCGGTGTCGTCGAAGGGCGGGGGCGGGGCCTTGCCCTCGGAGGTGCTGGGCTGTACCCTCGCCCACTCCAGGCTGAGGCGGAAGGTGTTGAGCCCGTGGGATGCGGCGAGGTCGACATGTTCCTTGTAGCGGTCCCAGAAACGGCACGCGTCTCCGGGCGCTTCGACCTTCCCCTGTTTCTCCCATTCCCACCAGTTGTTGCGCGGTCCGCCGCCCTGGTTATAACCCCCCTCGACCTGGTAGGACGCGTTGCTCACCCCGAAGAGAAAATCCGGCGGCAACGCGAAAGCGGAAAGACCATTACCCTGAGAACCAATATCGACCATCTCCCCCTCCCGTTGACAGAACGATGCAGGCAATCACCATTACTGATTACTGATTATAAGCCCAATGCTTAACAGGTTCGATGGGTTCGATGGGAGACAGGGCGCCCCTCGGCGATTTATATATCGTTGCGTATTAAACGCAACGGCCAGAGTAGGGATGCTGCAGCTCAGCAAGGGGATTTGGTACGGGCGACGTTGCATTATTAATACCGTTGACGCAACTATTCATGAAGTAACTGTTCAGGCATCACTTTATATTCAGGCGGCACCTACAATAGCCGTTGACAATATTGAACCGCCCCGTGTTTACCGGAGGCATGGTTCCTTGAGTCCTTCCCTCTCTTCCTGACCCTCCTTTCCCCAATAATAAGCCTCGAACTCCGCCGGTGGGATCGTCCTCAGGCGATCACGTTGAAAGCAATTGTCGATCCCGTTCCAGGACTGACCCCAGGCGGGATT
>CAZQFX010000173.1:0-5686 GCA_964592775.1 uncultured Actinomycetota bacterium | reverse complement strand
CTTGAGGCGAGAGGGGGTGATGCTTGCCCTAAAACCGATGACGTCGACGCTTGGCGACCTCAGCTCTTTCAGGGCTCTGGTCCGAAAGCGTCGGAAAGCGTGCTAGACTACGTCATGTGATGTAGTCCCGGGGCGATCCCTGTCTTGGGGACAGGAAAAGTACAGAGTTTATGGGGCACAGCCGAGAACCTTATTCGAGGAGGTAGAGATGTCTTCTAAAGGATATATAAGACTATGTATATCGGTAGCCTTACTGCTGCTTGTCACCTTTTCGGCAATATTCATACCAACGATCTTAAGTAATGAGGATGTGGTATCAGCGGAAGTGGTTTCTCAAAATGCCAGCGAGACCATTAAAAGAATAGGGAACGCACACATGCGAATAATAAATACAGAGTACAATGAGGGGAAGCCCTCTATTATCACCAAGGAAGATGTGTGGATGGACTACCCCGACAAGCTGCTATCAACCAGTGAAGAAATAGACCCTATGGCCGGAGAGTCAAGGGGTACCAATAGCATAATGAAATTTAATGGTAAGGACCTGGTAGTTTTAAGCATCAATCAGGAGGGAAACTGCAGTTTTGCCCAGCTGGTCAGGAACATCATCCGATTCCCAAGCGGGGACTTCGGCGGCTATCCGACCTATTGTACGTATGGAGCCCCAATTGACAGCTTGTTATTAGATACCTCCAACTTTGTGGTGGTGGGCAGGGAGAAAGTCGATCAAAAGGATGCGGTAAAGGTAAAACTGCTGAACAAGGAGGGCACTTCTGAGAAGGCTGAAGTCAGCGTTACAAAATTCAAGTACTTGGACCCAGAGACCTCGATCGTGTTAAAGGAGGAGATGTACGCCAACGATCAACTACTGAAAAGGATTGAGGTGGAGTCGGTCGAGACGAATGTCGAGATCGACGAGGGGATGTTCGAGTACGAGCTGCCCAGTGGCTTGAGCGTTGCGGCAGGGACTCTTTATCTATCCGATGCGGGCTATACGGTCCTCAGCAACGTTGAGGAACTTGCCAAGAAAATACCCTACGGTTATGTATTGCCCACATATCTGCCTGAGGGATATAAGTTGTCCGAGGTAGGCTATGTTGATAACTCTAAACTTATTACGAACGGCCAGCCTGATTCGCCAAATCCCGTCTGGACGGAGCCGAGCTTCTTCACTTACAGCGATGGGAGCGATTACATCTACATAGCCGAAGACTCCTTAAGTAAAAATCAAAAGGGAGATGCTACAGGCGTTACGGGTATTCCTCCGTATGCGCTCAAGGAAGTCGAGCTTTCAAACGGGAGGGCGTATCATTATTCTAGAGGCGCAAGAAGTGGAACCCTCTATTTTGAAGCAGGCGGGGTCAAAGTCAGGATCACTGGATCAGCAAGCCTCGATGAACTGAAGAAGGTAGCGCAATCATTGATAGAGGGGTCATAAGCTTGGCCATTTGAGATAGACAAAGCACTAACCGCCCCCTGTACCTCACAACAAGGGGCGGCCTAGTCGTGCGTAGTGCTAATCCGGACCGCTTCACCCCACTCTCGAAAATCCGGGTTATCAATAGTAACCCACGATATTATCCAGGGCTTTAAGGGCTTTTACGCCCATCCCCCCGGAGGTAACCCCGGGGGGATCCCAGTGTCGTTTCCACGGAGGACAGCCCGGCGGGTGATCTCCGCGCCAGCGGCGGGAGCGGGGTCGGGGAAAATCCGTGACTATTACGATAGGCTATTCCTCCTACGTCACATAACCCCGGTTATCTGACATATGTTTCGAGTACGCAAGCCCGTTATCCTGGAATTATGCTCGTGGACTCCCGTGATTATCCGACATGAGAATGACGAAATCGCTCTAGAACGGGCGGTCGCGGTCCTTGTGCATGGGCGCGAAGGACTTGTTGGCGCCGAATATGACCAGTCCCAGATCGGCCAGCTTGGGCAAGCCGAGTCCCCTGAAGAAAGCAATGAGGTGGGAGACGAATCGGGGCACGAACACCTCGGCCCTTTCTTTCTTCACCCCGTCCATAAGCGCGTCGGTCACCTTCTGGGGGTCCTGCCAGCGGGTGATGAAAGGTACCTTGGCACCCTCGAACATGCCGGTGGCGATGTAGCCGGGATTGACGATGGTGAATTTCACGCCGCTCTTCTTCAATTCCTGGCGGATGCCGTCCGTGATGCCGATGAGGGCGAACTTGGTGGCGCAGTAAGGCGCGAGGTTTGCCACGGAGACCTTGCCGGCCATGGAGCAGATGTTCACCACGTGACCGGAGCCGCGAGCGACCATCTGGGGGACGAAAGCCTGCATCATCCAGATCTGGCCCAGGTAGTTGACGTCCACGATGCGCCGATAGGCGCTCTCGGAGGTTTCCAGCACGCTCTCGTTGGTGGCGATGGCGGCGTTGTTGATGAGCACGTCTACGGGCCCCACCTCGTCCTCCACCTGCTCGGCAAGCTTGAAACAGACTTCACGGCTGGAGATATCGACGATGTAGGAGGAGACGTCGTATCCCGCCTCCTGCATCTCGGCGGCGGTCTTTTTCAGCTCCGCCTCGTCGATGTCGGTGAGCACCACCCGCGAGCCCTCGCGCGCGAAGGCGTAGGCGTGCAACCTGCCCATACCCCTCGCGGCGCCGGTGATCAGAACCACCTTTCCCCTCAGGTCCTTCATCTCCGCCTCCCTCCTTTCTCCCGGGCTGGCTGACGCCACCCGGCCTTGGTCCCTCCTGGTTGCGTACAACGATCATCGGGCAGGCGTTACGGATAAAGGAAATCAATACGAGCTGCCCTGTCGGTTCAACGGCGATTATCACGGTAACCAACCTATGCCATTTTCAGACGAACTCAAAGACCAGTCTCCGCCCTCCCCGCCAGGGGACCCGGATGTCCTGATAGGAGGAGGCGAGGTCCGTGAGCAATGGGTTGCGTCCCCTCCGCCCTATCCTCAGAAGGACCGTATCTGAATCGATGGAGATCTCCGCCCCCCCCGATCTCCTCCTTGGCTCGCAGGGTGCGGGGCTCCCTCCCCTCGCGCCCCTTCTTCTGCTCCCGGAAGAAAGGATCCATCCCGCCGGCCCGGAAATCCCTTCTCCAGACGTTTACGGTGTGCACCGAAACCCCGAAGCGCTCCGCCGCCTCGCGGGAGGTCATCCCCTCCACGAAGCAGGCCCGCAGGGCCTCGTAGCGCCGCTGCGCCGGGTCGGCCGGTTCTAAGAAGAATCCTTTCTATTTCATCCTATTTAATAGTACGTCATAGGATTAACTGTACTCCTTCTTGCTACAGTTATATTATCCCATATATTCTTATAAATAGGTCTATACAAGGGTCTATCTTCAGAGGTTTTCCATTCTGAGTCGTACATGCGTTTCCATACCGACACTAGTAGATACTAACTGTAAGGGTTGAACGCCTGCGGGATATGCCGCTTGACCAGGAATATGAGGGTGACCTTGGGTCAAAACGCCGTGATAGAATTAGTATCGATTAATGCCGTGATAATCGCTGTTCAAAGAATATACATCCCATTATATATGCTTGGGGTCATGTCTCGAATATCGAGCATCATGCCATTATATGGTAATTACCGCGCTCTTATGAGTGATCATTAGGGTGTGGTGCCATGCTATGCGAGGAGCTCGATATTCGAGACCTGCCCTGAAAATAGCGACCAGCATTTTCATCCTCGGTGGTGTCGCGGCCGCGCGACATGGATGACTGATCCCTTTCCTGGCGGCGTGCTATTGTAATACCTGGCTGCGTCCAGCCGTGGCGGACGCGGCGCGGGAAGTCTACGAAGGAGGCGGTGGAGGTCGTCAAGAGAGGTCCTGTACGCGGCATAGCGAAGGCGGTCATCGTCCTCGTCCTGGCCTGCTTCACGCTCCTGGGGTGCGCTCTGGCCTTCCTGCACTCGCCCTTCTTCCGGTTTCCCTCCGATGGGGAATACCCGGCTCCCCGTATCAACGAGCTCATCTGGCCAACTATCGGCTGTCCCGCCATGGTGGTGCCGGGAGGGGAACTGGTGGTCGAGGTGGACCTGTGGGCGGGAGAGGAGTCGCTGCGGCGGGAGGTATCGGGGTGGCGCGCGTCCCTGTCGCCGTCCCGTGACGAGCTGGCCGGTCTTGCCTATGAACTGGAGCCGGCCGGCGCGCGGCAGGGAGCCTCGGAGCGCTGGCCCTACCGCAGCGAGGAGGGGCGCAGCGAGGAGGTGTGGCACGCTTCCTTCCGCATCCCCTCTGGCGTGGTGCCGGAATTGTACGACCTGCGCGTGGAGGTGGATGCGGGAAACGAACATATATCCGACATGCAGCCGCATGCCGTGGCGGTCTGCGCGGACGGCGACGACGACTTCACCTTCATCACTCTCTCCGACATCCACGTGCACGAGCGTGACAACTCCGCGCCGTTGTCCGCGCAGACGAACAAGGGCATCTCCGAGGAAGGCGACCCCGTCTTTTTCGAGGAGGCGATTTCCCAGGTAAACTTGATCCGGCCCGATTTCGTGCTCATGCTCGGCGATTTCGTGCGCGGGCAGCGCCGCCCCGGAGAGCTGCTAGCCGAGTGCGAGAGGTTCTACGATGCCCTGCTGGACCTGGAGGTGCCCGCCTTCCTCCTGCCCGGCAACCACGACCAGTACGTAAACGAGATCGACGGCATGAGATGGTATGAAAACAACATCGGACCCCTCTATTACTCCTTCGACGTAGGCGACTGCCACTTCGCCTGCCTCGATTCATACCAGTGGCCCGAGGACGACCGCCTGGTGATGAACAAGCTGCTGTTCATGGAGCCGCGCAAGTGGCAGGGACAGGTCCTGGGCGCGGATAACGAGAAAGATCCCGCGACCTATACGGGGGAGTTGGCCTGGCTGGAGGCGGACCTGGCGGCAAGCGGCGATGCGCCCCTCAAGGTGATGGCCATGCATCACGATCCCTATACGCCCGGCGGTAAGGGGTTCTCCTTCATCGATGTCAGCTACTGGGGCATCTACCGCGCCGGGGGAGGGGGCGAGGGCCGGGAGGCGCTCATGGACCTGGCCTCGCGCCACGGCGTGGATGCCGTCTTCGGTGGCCACCTGCACACCGACGAGGTGGGGGAGGTTCCCTGGGCGAACGGCGGGGGAGAGACCATCTACTCCTGCCAAACCTGCGTGTATTTCGACCAGGGCGGAGAGAGTGACCACTACCCGGGATACCGCCTGGTGGAGGTGGAGGACGGCGAGATAACCTCCCTCGCTTACCTGGACGGCGTATCATCCTATCCCTTCTACGACGGCTCGGTGCCGGGGGGTACGACCGACCTCGACGAGCTGGAGACTCCCGCCCTCGATGCGCGGGTCGTGCAGGCCATGCGGGATGGGAGGCCGTATGTCGTGATCGAGGTGGAGAACTACCTCGCAACCGCCATGGAGCTGGCGGGCATCACGGTGCAGGCGCCGGCGCCCCCCGGGGGAGGCTACGTCGCGGAGGGAGCCGAGCTCTACCGCACCGTCGAGATGCCCGGCAAGCCCGGCTGGGTCCTTCTCTACCTCAGTACGGAGGTGGAGGGCGGCGATCCGGGTACGGGCGGTGAGGACCAGGGCGAGGCCACGGTCAAGACCATCACCATCACCGCCAATCCTTAGTGCGCAAATCCCACTTTGGGGTCAGCCCTGGAATGGGATCGGGATGCGGAAATCCCGATCCCGTTCCA
>CAZQFX010000172.1:0-5733 GCA_964592775.1 uncultured Actinomycetota bacterium | reverse complement strand
GTTACATCTGGTTCTTCTGCAATAAGTGTGGGTGGCTTTAACTCAGGCCTAGGCCTGAGTTGACCATCCTCATCCCCTATTCGTCCACATTTATTGCAGAAGAACCTTGCATCTTAACGGCGATTAGTAAAATATGTCAAGCGGGGCAGGCAAGGCGGGTGAGTTGTGTGTTCGCAGGGGTCAGTGGATCGCCTCGCTGGCGCGCCTTGTCCCGCACGGCGCGGGATAAACGGGCGTGGCGCAGCGTCGCTCTCGATACGTTACCGTATTTACGGACCGGAGCAATAAGTTCGGGGCTTATCCCGGTGTCGTGCTCTATTCCCCGCGTCGGAAGAAGCGCCTTTTCCCGCCGGCCTCTTCTTCCTCGGGTTGGGGGGTGTAGTAGTAGTAGTAATGGTAGTAGCCGTAGCGGGTGGATGGGGCGATGTTGTTGATGACCAGGCCGAGGATGCGCGCGTTCACCTTGCGCAGAAGCTCCGAGGTGCGCCTGGCGCTGTCGCGGTCGGCCTTGGCGTAACCGGCCATGATGATCACGCCGTCCACCGCGGGTGCCAGGGCCATGGCGTCGGAGGCGGCCAGCACCGGCGGGGAGTCCACCAGTACGAAGTCGGCGAACTGCCTCACCCTTTCGAAGGCATTGCGCATGTCCTCGGAAGCCACCAGTTCGGCGGGATTGGGGGGCTTCACCCCCGCCACCATGACGTAGAGGTTTTCGAAACCGGCCGGCTGCACCGCGTCCTCCAGGGGGACGCCCCCGGAGAGCACGCCGCTGATGCCCCTGCCCGGTGATACCTTGAAGTACCTGTCCAAAACGGGCTTGCGCAGGTCGGCCTCGACCAGCAGGACTTTCTTCCCCATCTCCGAGAGAGCGGCTCCGAGGTTGACCATCACCGTGGACTTGCCCTCCTCGGGGCCCGCCGACGTGAAGAGGATGACCTTGGCCTCGCCCTCCAGGTTGAGGAACTGCAGGTTGGTGCGGAGGGTGCGGTACCCCTCCACCGCCGGATGCTGGGGCATCTCGGAGTAGATGATATGGTTCTGGGGCAGGTGCTCCGCCGAGACATGGGGTATCTCGCCGATGATGGACGTGTCGTAGTACTTCTCGAAATCTTCGCGCGTGCGCAGGGTATCGTCGAGGTACTCGACCAGGAAGGCCAGCCCTACTCCCAGGATGATGCCCAGGAAGACGGCCAGGATGGCGTTGCGGGTGGGACGGGGGCTCGTCTTGGCGCCCGGTTTGGCCGGCTGCACGATCTCCAGGCCGCGTTGCTCGAGGGATTCCGCGATCCTCAGGGTGATGTATTTCTCGTACAGGGATACCCAAAGGTTAACCGCCCGCTGCGCCTCGTTGAGCACCTCGGCGGGCACGTTGCCCGCGGTGTACTGCTTCACCTGTTCCGTGGCCTGGCGAATCTCGTCCTCCACCTCCTGTATGCGGTTCCACACCTCGCGCCGCGCCTCGCTTATCTGCCGGATGGCGGCGAGTTGGCGGCTCGCTATGTACTCCTCCGCGTAAGCCTGGGCGACGTCCTGGACGAGGAGGGGGTCGGTGCTGGTGACTACGATATCGAAGATGTTGGTGCGTTCGACCTGCTGCACGTCGACCATGGATGCGAGTTCGGAAGCGGCGGGAATGCTTTCCGGGATATATACATCCTCGCCTTCCTGGCGCAGCTTGGCGTTCTCCTCGTATTTAATCTGGAGGGCGCTCTCCACCGCCAGGGCCATGGTGTCCGTCTTGATTATCTCCGTCTGTGTCTGGATATAGCGGTCGGGGTCGAAGAGGGCGGAGGTGAAGAAACTGCCCAGGACGGATTCGCTGGCGGAGCTTACCTCGCTCAGTATCTCCACCTTGGATTGGTAAACCGGCGCCTGGACGAAGGTGAAGATAAGCGTGATGGCGAGAACGGCCGCCACCGTCCCAGCGATTATCCACCGCCGATTGATCAGCACGTTTATATAGTCTCTTAGCTCCAAATCCTCGCTCCCTCGGGTCCGGACCGGGCCGGGAACCCAACGCGCCATGCGTCTATCCGCGCTCGTATGGACGCATGGTTGAGGTCTATCCGTCCTCTCTAACTTGGTGTATCGGCCGCCACGGAATTCTATTTAATGGTAGATGGTTTGTATCGAATACACAACGACGGTCCCACCCCGGGGTGGGATGGTGTTGTTCATGGTGACGGTGCGCGAGTCGGCGGTGCTGTTGCCCGCGATGTCGTAGGCCCGCGCCTGCAGCGTGTGGGTGGAGCCGTCCACGTACTCCCGCGTATCCCAGTCCCAGCGGTAGGGGGCGATAGTGTCGGTATACGCGAGCGCGCCGTCCACGCGGAACTCCACCCGGTCCATGCCATAGTTGTCGGTGGCGTCGACCTCCACCCCCACGGTGCCCGCAAGCACCGAGCCGTCGGCCACGTTGGTGATGGCGCAGGTGGGGGGAACGTAGTCGTAACCGAGGAAGAGGAAATGCTCGCCGCAGTAGGGGCGGGTGTTGCCCGGGCCATCCGCCCAGATGACACCGAAGACGAGGTCGTCGTCACCGTCCCCGTTCACGTCCTCCGGGGGGCGGAATTGCCTATGAAGCTCCCATACCAGCCATTGATGATGACGTCGGCTCCCGTGCCCAGGTCGATGTCGGGACCGATATCGGTGCGGCCGTAGTATACGTACACCTTTCCGGTATGGAAATACGGGAAATCGGATCCTCCTTGATCATGACCTACGATTAGGTCGGGTAGTCCGTCATCGTTTACATCCCCGGTAGCGGTGCTGGCGAAGATCATCACCTCGTTGGCGGTCGCGCCGTAGAGGTACGAGTCCTCCGCGCCGGCCGCGGCGTCCTTCTCGACCAGCGCCGCGAGCGCCGGCAACACCGCGAGCATCAGCGCGAGTACGAGAGCGATGCACGGGACGGCAAGCGGTTTTGCGGAATACCTTAAGGAGAGCCCCCCATCTTGGCCACCTCGTGCTTCCGAATCTTTGCCCCTGGTTCTCCGGCTCCGTTATTTATCGGCTGTATTCCCCCCCCGCACTTGAATCCCACCCGGGGTCAGGCCTGGAAGGGGATCGGGACGGTCCCCCTCCAGGCCTGACCAAAAAATACACTCTCCGATACCATATGTTGTGTCATCAGTCGGGGGAGATTTTCGTCCCCGGTGGTGTCGCGGCCGCGCGACATGGATGACCGACCCCCGAACGGGACCGAGGGTGCGCCTTCACGCAATGTCGGAAGTGGGTGTTCTATATCCATATAGGGGCGTACAGAGAGCAGCGGTAGCATTTGGATGGCTTCGTCGCGGCAGGCTACTCCTCGTAGTGACGTGTTGCGATGGCGCCTCGTATCGACGGAGGGAGGTTTATTTTTTCGGCAGCTTTTTCCAGCCCGAGGAAACCTTTCTCCTGCCTTTGCCCTCGCCCTCGGTCTCGCCGTAGGTATAGTGGTAGGGGGAGTAGTACCCGTAGCGGTAGCCGTAACCGTAGCGGCCGGCCAGCTCCACGTTGTTGATGACCACGCCGAGGATGCGCGTCTCCACCTTGGAAAGCAGCTCCACGGTGTGCCTGGCGCCGTCCCTGGTGGCGATGTTGTGGCTCGCCACCACCAGCACCCCGTCCATCATGGGGGCCATGGCGATGGCGTCCGACACCGCGAGCACGGGCGGGGCGTCTACGATGACGTAGTCGTATTCGTCCCTCAGCCCGGCCAGCAGATCCTGCATTGCCTGGGATGACACCAGCTCACCGGGGTTGGGCGGCTTGGGGCCGGACATGAGCACGTAGAGGTTCTCGTTGCCCGTAGCGGCCACCACGTCCTCTAGGGCAGCGGTGCCCATGATCATGTCGGTAAGACCCTTTTCCCGTCTCTCCACCAGGAACTTGTCCAGCACGGGGCGGCGCAGGTCGGCCTCCACCACCAGTACCTTCCTTCCCATCTCCGAGAGGGCGGCCCCGAGGTTTACCGCCGCCGAGGTCTTGCCCTCCTCGGGGCTGGAGGAGGTGACCATGAGCAGGCGGGTGCCGCCATCCAGGTTGAGGAACTGCACGTTGGTGCGCAGGTTGCGGAACCCCTCCGCCGCCGTGCTGTCCGGCTTGGTGAAATAGATGACCTCGCGCTCCTCCTCCCCGGCGGGCGTGGCCCTGGCTATCTCGCCGATGATGCTGGTCCCGTAATAGCGCTCGAAGTCCTCCCGCGTCTTCAGGGTGTCGTCGAGGTAATCGACGAGGAAGGCCATGCCCACCCCTAGGATAAGCCCCAGGAAAAGGGCGAGGATGAGATTGCGGGTGATGCGCGGGCTCACCTTCATCCCCGCCTCCGCCACCTCGATGACCTCCAGGCCGCGCTGTTCCAGGGCTTCCGCGATGCGCAGGCTCATGTACTTCTCGTACAGGGTCGCCCACAGGCTCACCGCCTGGGCGGCTTCCGCCTCCAGTTCGGGGGGGATGTTCTCCTTGGTGTACTGCTTGACCTCCCGGGCTATCTCCGATATCTGGGTCTCAAGCTCGGTGATGCGGTTCCAGACCTCCTTGCGCGCGTCGCTTATCTGCTTGATGGACGCCAGCTGGCGGTCGAGGATGTATTCGTCGGCGTAGGCCTGGGCGATGTCCCGCGCCAGCAGGGGGTCGCCGTTGGTCACCGCGATCTCGAAGACGTTGGTGTTCTGGGAGCGCTCCACCTTCACGCTGCCCATGAGCTCCTCCGGGGAGGGGACGGACGCGGGGATGAAGACGTCCTCTCCTTCCTCCTTCTCGTAGGCCAGCTCCTCGTAGTCGTAATCCAGGCGGTCGTAGACGGACCGGGCCATGGTCTTGGTGCCGATGATCTCCGCCTGCGTCTGGATGAAGGTCTGGGGGTCGTTGACGACGAGGGAGAAAAGGCTGTCGGAGGCGGATTCGCCGGGGCGGTTGATGTCAGCCAGGATCATCACGCGCGACTCGTATACCGGGTCCTGGAGGAGCGAGAAAACGAGCGCCGCCACCACCACCAGGGCGGTGACGCCGACGATTACCCACTTGCGGGCGACGACGACGTTTATGTAATCCCTTAACTCCATAGCCCCATATTATAGCGCAGGCCGCACCTTGGGGTCAGGCCCGGAACGGGATCGACGCGACCGGCCCCGGGTATTGTCCGGGCTCTACGTCCAAGCGGGCCAGGCCCTCGCTCGTTCGGGCCTGAACCGGCCTATACGAAAGGGGGACGCCCCACGTGGGATACCCCCCTGTGGTCCTTGTCGTGCATACGCTGCTGTCTTTACGCCACCCTCGGTCCTGTTCTGGGGTCAGGCCGTGAACGGGATTTCAGAACCCCGTTCACGGCCTGACCCCAAGGTGGGATCGGGATTTCCGGATCCCGATCCCGCTCCAGGGCTGACCCCAAGTGGGATCAGAAAACCTCGGGGACGCCGATGGAACAGTGCCCGCCCTTGTTGCCGAAGTAGTCGAAGTACATGGCGCGCTCCGCCACCACCGGCTTGGTGGACGTCACCTTGGTCGACACGTCGGTGTCCGCCAGGCCGGGCAGCTCGTCGAGTTGTATCGACTTGCGCGTCCCCGCGGGCAGTACGAAGGTGTAGTCGCCGGCTCCCGAGCCCGGCGGCAGCTGGAACTCGAGCGTCACCGTGGCGGCCTCGGTACCCGGGTTCTGCACCAGCACCCAGGTGCTGAAGGTGCCGCCGGTGTAGCCCTCGGCCAGGTACCAGGTGGCGGCGGGGGCCACCACCCCGATGGAGTCGTGCC
>CAZQFX010000171.1:0-5758 GCA_964592775.1 uncultured Actinomycetota bacterium | reverse complement strand
GACCAACAACACCCGGTTCCTTGTGCTTCCCTGGGTCAATGTTCCGCACCTGGCAAGCCAGGCGCCCTCCAGGGTGGCGCGGCGCATAAGCTCAGACTGGCTGGACAAGTACTGCCATCCCGTCCTCATGCTGGAGACGTTCGCGGAGAGGGGCCGCTTCCGGGCACAGCTCCAACTCGCACAAGCCCCCGTTTTCCGCTTCACCCGCAAGGTTCCCCATGTTTATCACCCCTGTATCTCTTCTGTTGCTGTTCTGATAGATATATCAGCAATACAAGCTATGATTCCTTTGAGGTTCTATATGAGAAATAGGGGATATAATATAGAGGCTAGAGGCGATAAGAAGACGGCGATATACATCGAGGTAACGCTTGCAACAGCGCGGACGGTCGTTCTACCAGGATACGAGGCCAGCATGAAGGTTCTATTCGTCCACTCCGAGCAGGACCCCTATTCCCCCGACAAGCCGCTGGAGATACTGGAGCGGGTGCAGTTCGGCATCTCCTACATATCCGCGCTGCTCAAGAGGGAAGGGCACGAGACCAGGCTGGCGGTGCTGTGCCAGGAGACCATTGACACCGCCGACGAACGCATCGCGGAATTCGGGCCCGGCCTGGTGTGTTTCACCTCCGTCTTCACCGAGTTCCACATCATCCTGCGCGCCGCCGCGCGCGTGAAGGAACGCCATCCCGGGCTGTTCACCCTGCTCGGCGGGCCGCACGCCACCCTGAGGCCGGATGAGTGCATGGAGAGGGGGCTTTTCGACGCGGTGTGCGTGGGCGAGGGGGAATACCCCACGCTCGAGCTGGCGGGCCAGCTCGATGCCGGCCGGTTCCCGTCGGGCATACCCAACCTCATGATCAGGCGGCGGGACGGGAGCGTGGAGGTGAACGCGCCCCGCCCTTTCCTGCAAGACCTGGACGAGCTGCCCTTCCCGGACCGCGGGATGTGGCTGCCCTGGGTGGCCAATCCCACCTCGCGCCCCTCCATCCTGGTGGGCAGGGGGTGCCCCTTCAACTGCACCTACTGCTGCAACCACGCCCTGCGCAGGATCGCCCCCGGCAGGTACGTGCGCCTGCGCGGCCCGCGCGCCATCGCCTCGGAGCTGGCGGCCATGAAGGAGGCGGAGCCCGGCTTCTCCGAGGCCTACCTCGAGGTGGAGACCCTGGGGGTCGACGTGGAGTGGGCGAAGGAGCTGTGCCGCGAGCTGAAGGCGGTCAACGCGGGCTTCGAGATACCCGTCACCTTCGGCGCCAACCTGCGCGTCACGCCAAACGCCTCCTACGAGGAGCTTTTCTCCGCCCTGGCGGACGCCAACTTTCGCTTCGTGAACATCGGCCTGGAGTCGGGGAGCGAGCGCATCCGCAGGGAGGTGCTGAAGCGGCGTTACTCCAACCGGGACATCATGGCGGCGGTGGAGACGGCGCGGCGCCACGGCCTGCAGGTGGGCATCTACAACCTCATCGGCCTGCCGGGGGAGACCCCGCGCGATTTCCGCGAGACGGTCGAGGTCAACCGCGCCTGCCAGCCGGACTGGTTCCTGCTCTCGGTGTTCTACCCCTATCCCGGCACGGAGCTCTACGACACCTGCCGCCGGCTCGGCCTGCTGGACAGGCCTGCCGACCCCTACCTGGAGCGCAGGAGGCCGGTGCTCGACCTGCCCGGCTTCAGCAAGAGGCAGGTGGGCAGGAGGCGCGACTGGTTCCCCCTCATGGTCTACCGCGGCCACCGCCCCACGCGGGAGCTGCTGTGGCTGGTGGCCATGGCCAAGATCTATTCCAACCACCGCGTAGCGGACATACACCGGCGGGTCATGGAGAGGTACTACGCGAAGAAGGGCCGCAACTACGAGGTCTCCCCCGAGATCCGCTTCGCGAGGGAGCGGGAGCCGGCGGGTGAGGGCGGGGCGCAGCTGGTGGATGCCGGTCTCGTGGCGGGAGAGAGGGAAACGGGAATATCCTAGAAGGGTGGGGGTTTCCCGCCTTCCCGGGACAGGGAGGGGGGAGGCATCACGCTTCTTCGGGACAGGCGGGAGATATCCCGTCATCACATGCGGGGAGGTCGCAAGCGGATGGCCGAACACGCGCACCAGCCCCTGGAGGAGGAGATCAGGAGCATCGCCGGCTATTATATGGTCCTCGAGGAGGGCGTGCTAGAATACAAAGGCCGGGAAGTGCTCTACCTGGTGCAGATGGCGGCGATAGAGACGTCTTGCTGCGGCCGCGGGGGCATGGGATTCATCCTCGTCCCCGGCTTCATCAACGCACTCAAGGCGCGCCGGAACGACGACGGATTGTGGGTTTCGGACGTGGATCGGGTAGAAGGCGAGGAGGACCGAGGGGAGATCACCGGGCTTCTACTGGCCAGGCATCCGGGTTTCCAACAGGTAAATTATGCCTGAGAAACCCCGTGCCCGGCAGCGCGGGGGCTCCGGTTACCTTCATGGAACACGGGGGGAGAAAACAGGCCTGAGAAAGCAGCGGCTCATCATCACAGCCACGCGAGAGGGAAGGGAGGAAGGACATGGTAGGTATCACCTCGTTCGGCGGCTACGTGCCCCGCTACCGCCTCAACCGCATGATCGTCTTCGGCAGCATGGGGTGGTTGAACCCGGTGATCATCACCAACGCGCGGGGAGAGAAGGCCGTCGCCAATTTCGACGAGGACTCCATCACCATGGCCGTCGCCGCGGGGATGGACTGCCTCCGGGGCGTCGGCCGCTCGAGCATCGACGCGGTCTACTTCGCCAGCACCACCGCCACCTACAAGGAGAGGCAGAACGCGAACATCGTGGCGGGGGCGCTGGGGGCGAAGGAAGATATCCGCACCGCGGACTTCGCCGCATCGCTGAAGTCGGGCACCACCGCGCTGCTCTCGGCGCTGGAATTCGCGGCGGCGAACGCCGGCGCCAGGGCCGTGGTGTGCGCCTCCGACTGCCGCCTGGGCAAGATGGCGTCCACGCAGGAGATGGTCTTCGGCGACGGCGCGGGAGCGCTCATGGTGGGGGGCACGGACGTCATCGCGGAGTACAAGGGGTGCTTCTCGGTGTCGCACGATTTCGTGGACCACGTGCGGGGGACGAACACCAGGTACGACCGCATGTGGGAGGAGCGCTGGATACGCGACCTGGGCTACGGGGTCTTCATCCCCCAGGCGGTGAACGGGCTGTGCGCCAAGTACGGCATGAGCCCCACCGACTTCGACAAGGTCGTCTACCCCTGCTACTACGGCGGGGCGCGCAAGAAGATCAACGCCATGTTCGGCGAGGACCCGGCGAAAGCGCAGGACGACATGCTGGCCACGGTGGGCGACACCGGCTCCGGCCACCCGCTGCTGATGATGGCGGGCGCGCTGGAGACCGCCCAGCCGGGGCAGAAGATCCTGCTCGTCTCCTACGGCAGCGGCTGCGACGCCCTGTGGTTCGAGGTCACCGACGCCATCACCAGGATGCAGGACGGCCGGGGGGTCTCGAGGTGGCTGGCGCGCCGCGCCGACCTCGACAACTACCAGAAGTACCTGGTGTGGAGGGGCATGGCGCCGCCGGAGTTGGGCATCCGGGGAGAGACGGACAAGGAGACGCGCTGGACGCTGGTGTGGCGCAACCACAAGCAGATCCTCGGCATGGTAGGCGGCAAGTGCGAGGCCTGCGGCGCGCAGCAGTTCCCGGCCGGGCGCATGTGCGCCAACCCGGACTGCGGCGCCGTCGACCAGATGGAGGACGTCTACCTCGCCGACAAGGGAGGGACCATCTTCACCTACACCGGGGACATGCTGGCGGCTTCCCTCAACCCGCCGGCCGCCTACGGGACGGTATCCTTCAACGGCGGGGGAAGGACGGTACTGGACTTCACCGACTGCACCGTGGACGACCTCGCGGTGGGCAACGCGGTGGACTTCAGCTTCCGCATCAAGTTCTACGATTCCAAGCGGGACATCACCAACTACTTCTGGAAGGCGATACCCGCGGTCGAGGAGGTGAAGTGAGATGGCGGACGGCATCAGGGACAAGGTAGCCATCCTGGGCATGGGATGCACCAAGTTCGGCGAGCGCTGGGACATGAGCGGCGGCGACCTCCTGGTGGAAGCCCTAACCGAGGCCCTGGCGGACGCGGGCATCGAGAAGAAGGACCTGCAGGCGGCATGGCTCGGCGTGCATATCGACGAGATCAACATCGGCAAGGGAGGCACCTACGCCAGCACCGCCATGCACCTGCCGCTCATCCCGGTATCCAGGCTGGACAACTTCTGCGCCTCGGGCACGGAGGCCTTCAGGGGCGCCGCCTACGGCGTGGCCTCGGGGGCCTACGACATCGCCCTGGCCATCGGGGTGGAGAAGCTCAAGGACACCGGCTACGGCGGGCTTCCCGACTCCCCGGCCTTCGGGCAGGAGATGGTGATGATAGGCCCCAACGCCACCGCGCCAGGCATGTTCGCGCAGCTGGCCACGGCCTACGCGGCCAAGTACGACATCCCCATGGAGAGGGTCAAGGAGGCCATCACCCACGTCTCCTGGAAGAGCCACCAGAACGGGGCCAAGAACCCCCGCGCCCACCTCAGGAAAGCGGTGACCAAGGAGCAGATCATGGGCTCTCCCATGATCGCCTACCCCCTGGGGCTCTTCGACTGCTGCGGGGTCTCGGACGGCTCGGCGGCGGCCATCGTATGCACGCCGGAGATAGCGAAGAAGCTCAAGCCCAACGACCCCCTGGTCAAGGTGAAGGCCCTGCAGGTCGCGGTGAGCTCCGGCGAGGAGGCCATGTACGATAAATGGGACGGCGCGAGCGTGCTGACCACGCGGGCGGCCTCGAAGAGGGCCTACGAGGAGGCGGGCATCAAGGACCCGCGCGCGGAGATCTCCATGATGGAGGTGCACGACTGCTTCTCCATCACCGAGCTGTGCACCATGGAGGACCTGTGGATATCGCCCGAGGGCGGCGCGCCCGAGGATATCCTGGGCGGCTTCTACGACCTGGACGGGCAGATCCCCTGCCAGCCGGACGGCGGCCTGAAGTGCTTCGGGCACCCCATCGGCGCCTCGGGCATCCGCATGATCTTCGAGATGTACAACCAGCTGCTGGGGCGCTGGCCGGAGGACCGCGCGGTGAAGAACCCGAAGTTCGGGCTCACCCACAACCTGGGCGGCGTACCCAACAACAACGTCTGCTCCATCGCCATCTTCGGCGTGGACTGATTGCGGGGTCAGATCTCGAAAATCGAATATCCGACCATTTTATGGTAAGAAGCGGGCGCGGGAAACCGCGCCCGCTCCCTAGTGTGCCGGGCATGTCCGACAGCTTGGGGGTGAAAGTCCCCCGTCCAACCCGGCGGAGGTGAAGGACTGGCGAAGCACGAGGGCGACGCCGCGAGGGGTTGTCCGAAGGAAGCGCAGGAGCAAAACCGCGACCCGACGGACAGAAACCGGATACGAGGCGCGCGTGGCCGGACGGGCGGGCCAGTGACCGCGAAGTCCATATCCGTCGAGGGCCACGGGCGTAAATCCGGCGGGTGTGCGGGGAAGGCGGCCGGGCTTACCCCGGGAGGCCCGCTGCTCCGCTTAACCTTGCCGAACCGCCGTGTACGGACCCGTACGCACGGTGGTGTGACAGGGACAGCCCGTGAGGGCCTGCCCCCCCACAGTGCCTAACCTTGCGATGCTCGCCGCGGCTTCGCTCGGGTGGATTTAGAGCTTTTCCGACGCAATGAGGCTGCCGCACAAACCCTGCGTCAGACATATTGCTCTCCACATATTCACCGAAAT
>CAZQFX010000170.1:0-5799 GCA_964592775.1 uncultured Actinomycetota bacterium | reverse complement strand
ATTATTCTTTCTTCGTCCAAATACCGAACCGCGATTCTCATCGATCATGAATGACCCAGAAGATGCCTCATTTGCAGATCATCTGCGGGGGATATGAGGAGCATGGAAAACCGGATCAATAAATGGTCAACATGCTTGAGCACGGCCCGCAAGCAATGCCCAGGTGAGCCCCACATGCCCCCGTTGCGGATTATACCCATCTTGCTTTAATATAGGTCACGATCGATCGAGAGACCGGGCGGCAAGAAGCCGTTTGCGCGAGAGTGATCTGAGACAGACCTGGGAAGAGTGGCCACGAAGGTCGCGGACCTTCGTGGTTTTTATTTGGGCGGAGTGACGGTAATTACGGGAGCCGGGCACGGCGAATCCGGCAAAGCGGAGGAGATGTGCAGGTATGACGGCCGCGATCAGGACTTTCTTCAACGCCAGGGCGGAAACCTGGGACGACAGCAACGCTGCGGAAAGCATGAGCGTGAGCGAGCGCCTGATCCGCGGCCTGGGGATAAAGGCGGGAAGCAGGGTGCTGGACGTGGGCTGCGGCACCGGTCTCATCATCCCCTGGCTCATGGAGGCCGTGGGGGAGGGGGGGCGCGTGACCGCCCTGGATATCGCCGAGAGGATGCTTCTGATCGCCCGCGACAAGCACCAGCGCCCCAACGTCGAATACATCCATGCGGACATAGCGCATACTCCCTTTCTGGATCACTCCTTCGACGAGGTCGTCTGCCATAACTGCTTCCCCCACGTAGTGGACAAAGAGGGGGCCACGCTGGAGATGTTCCGCATCCTCAAACCCGGTGGCAGGGCAGCCATATGCCACAACGAGAGCCGGGAGGCCATCAACGCCCTGCACCGCAGGATCGGGGGGGGAGTGGGCGGGGACATGCTCCCGGACGGGCCCGAGATGAGGGGCATATTCCTCGGGGCGGGTTTCGGGGAGATATCCATCACCGACGGCAGCGATCGATACTTGATGCTGGCCCGTAAACCGGAAATGGAGACGGTGATAGAACGAAGATAACGTGCGCGGCCTAATAGGTTTTCGTAGAAGGTGGAGCCACTTTAGAAGGTGGAGCCAAGAAGGCTCCGTACGATCAATAGTTATTGTCTGGTCGTTCCATGTAATGATGGTCGAGGAGGCCTTCGTGCCCAACCTGCAGGCTGGGCGGGAAGGCTTTTCTCATGCATGACGGGGACCGTTCCGGGACTACTGGAGTGGTCCCCAACGAAAAAACGGCCCGGAGGATTAACGGAGGTGAGGTCATGCCGAAGGTGATCGTATGCGGAAGAGGGGGGAGCGGCAAAAGCACGCTCGTCTCCCTTCTGGCCATGGAACTCGGGCGCAAAGCCAAGGTCCTGGTGCTGGACGCGGATGAGTCCAACCTGAGTCTGGGGGCGATGTTGGGGCTGGAGCCGCCACCCCGGACCATCATGGAAAGCCTGGGGGGAAAGCCGGCGGTCTTCGAGAAGATGAGGGCCATGTTCGACAGCGATTTCAAGGAGGAGGCCCGGTTCTTCGAGGACGACCTCTCCATCGAAGGGTTGCCGCCGGAGCGGGCCAGCGGCAAGGGATCCGTGTTCTTCACAAGGATCGGCAAGATAGAGCACAGCATGGAGGGATGCGCCTGCCCCATGGGGGCGGTGGCCAAGGGCTTCATCAAGCACCTGTCCCTGCAGGAGGGAGAATGGGTCCTCGTAGACACCGAGGCGGGAGTTGAGCATTTCGGACGCGGTCTGCTGGATGGGGCCGATGCCGTGCTGATCATTGCAGATCCGTCCTACGAAGCGGTAACCCTTGCCGGGAAGGCGGCGGGGCTGGCGCGGGAAGCTGGAAAACCCTTCTATATTTTGCTCAACAAGGTGGACGAGGAGACCGATCCGCAGCTGCGGGAGATGCTCGTCGACAAAGGCCTGGAGGTGATGACGTCATTGCCTTATTCGACTCAGATCACCCGGGCGAACCTCAACGGTGAACCCCTGTCTCCGGAGCCCATGCGGGCGGCACTCGATCCCATCATCGCTGCGCTTGAGAGGAGATGAGCTGATTTTATGGTCCATACGAGAACGAGGCGAAAGGAGCTGGAAATGCGCAAGGTATTACTGACCGTAATCGCGGTGATGTTGACGCTTGCGTTGTCCGCGATCGGCCTCGCCGGCTGCGATGACGAGCCGACCGAAAGCGGACCGCAAACCGTCACCATAACCGACCTGGCCGGCCGGCAGGTAGAGCTGGCCGTCCCTACCGCCAGAGTAACGGCCATCGGACCCGGCGCGCTGCGCCTGGTATGCTACGCCGACGCCACCGACCAGGTGGTGGGCATCGAGGCCATGGAGCAGCAATGGGGCACCGGGCGCCCTTACATCCTGGCCAACCCGGCTCTCCTCAGCCTGCCGGTGATCGGGCAGGGCGGACCGGACACCTCCCCGGATCCGGAGGCGCTGCTCAACGTGGACCCGGATGTCATCTTCGTCGTCTCCCTGGTGGATGCGACAAAGGCGGACGAGCTGCAGGAGCAGACCGGCATCCCGGTCGTGGTATTGGATTACGGTCAGCAGAGCACCTTCGACGAGGCGCTGATGACATCCATCGACCTCATCGGGCAGATCACGGGGAACCAGGATCGCACGGATGAGGTGATCGATTATATCCAGGGCTGCCGGGATGACCTGAACGAGCGCACCGCCAATATCGCCGCGAATGAAAAACCCACGGTCTACGCCGGGGGGATCGGCATGAAGGGCACCCACGGCATCGAGAGCACGCAAGCCAACTTCCCGCCCCTGGTAGCCGTCAACGCCCGCAGCGTGGTGGACGAGGCAGGCCTTTCAGGCTGGAGCATCATGATCGACAAGGAACAGCTCCTGCAATGGGATCCCGACATCATTTTCATAGACGAATCGGGATACCAGATGGTGATGGAAGATTACGCTAGCAACCCCGGGTTCTATACGGCACTCTCGGCGGTGAAAAACGGCAAGGTATACGGCTACCTGCCCTACAATTACTACTGGACCAACGTGGACACCGCCATCGGCGATGCCTATTACATGGGCCAGACCATCTATCCCGATGCTTTCAAGGACGTGGACCCGGTCGAGAAGGCGGATGAGATATACGAGTTCCTGCTGGGAAAGGCTATGTACGAACAGATGGCCGCGGATTTCGGTGGTTTCGTGCAGCTGGACCTCACCTCCCCCTGAGGACGGTGCGAAAGAGGGCGGATGGGAAGCAACGGGCAGGATAGGGTGTGTTGAGTGACGGTGCCGTAGGATCGGCGAGCGCCGCTTACCACGGCTACACCCGCAGAAAGGTGACGGTGATAGCGGTCATCATCGCTATCACCGCCCTCCTGGGGATCGTAGCCATGGCGCTGGGCTCGTTCAACCTCTCTCCAGTGGAAGTCATCAAGGCGTTGTTCGGCCAGGGTACTCAGCGTTCCACGCAGGTCGTCCTGCATATCCGCCTGCCCCGCGTGATGGCCGCGTTGATCGCGGGGATGGGGCTGGCTCTGGCGGGCTGTGTCATGCAGAACGTTCTGCAGAACCCCCTGGCTTCCGATTACACGCTCGGGATATCGCAGGGCGCCGCTTTCGGCGCGGCGGTAGCCATCCTGGCCATGGGGGCGGGAGCTGCGAACGCCGCCACTGGCGCCAACGATGCCCTGCTCATACGCAACCCCTACCTGGTGACCGTCTGTGCGTTCGTAGGGGCCCTCATCGCTACTTTGGCCATCCTCGGAATGGCCAGGTATCGCGGGATAACCCCAGAGGCCATGGTCCTGGCCGGAGTGGCCATGGGTTCCCTCTTTACCGCCGGCACGGTCATCGTCCAGTATTTCGCCACCGACGTCCAGGTGGCTTCCATCGTCTTCTGGACCTTCGGTGACCTTGGGAGGGCCTCATGGCAGGACCTGGCGATAATCGGTGCGGTCACGCTTCCGTCGTTAGCCTATTTCATCCATAAACGCTGGGATTACAATGCCCTGGCCAACGGCGACGATATCGCCCGCAGCCTGGGCGTGAACGTGGAGAGGACCAGGATGGCAGGGATGTTTCTGGCCGCCCTGGTGACGGCGACGGCTGTCTCCTTCCTGGGGATAATCGCCTTTATAGGCCTGGTAGCGCCCCACCTGATGCGCAGGGTGATAGGCAGTGACTACCGCTACCTTGTCCCCGCATCCGCGTTCATGGGAGCGCTGCTGCTGCTTGCCTCGGATACCCTGGCAAGGACTATCATCGCCCCGGTGGTCCTGCCGGTGGGGGCGATCACCTCTTTCATGGGCGCCCCGCTCTTTATCTATCTGCTTATGAGGGGCTACGGGAGGGCCTGATGCTGCAGGCGCAAGGGATCAGTTTCGCATATGACCGGAGGCCGGTACTGAACGGCCTGGACTTCCGGGTCGGGGCAGGCGAGCTCTGCTCGATACTAGGCAATAACGGCGCCGGCAAGAGCACCTTGCTCAAGTGCCTGGTCGGTATCCTCCGTGTACAAGCGGGCGAGATCATACTGGGTGGGGAGGAGATCAGGAACCTGCACCGCAGGGAGATGGCGAGGCGCATGGCTTACGTCGCCCAGCGTGGCGGGGGGGATGAGAGGCTCACGGTCTTCGATGTCGTACTCATGGGGCGCCGTCCCCATATCACCTGGGGTGTGAGCGACCGCGACCTGGAGGTGGTGGAAGAGATCATGGCCGACCTGGAGCTGCAGGAACTGGCCCTGCGCTACGTGGACGAATTGAGTGGGGGAGAGTTCCAAAAGGTGGTGATAGCCCGTGCCTTGGCCCAGGAACCGGGACTACTTCTGTTGGATGAGCCTACGAGCAACCTGGACCTAAAGAACCAGCTCGAAGTGATGGGGACGGTGAAACGCATGGTCGATGAACGCGGTATCGCAGCGCTCATGGCCATACACGATATCAACCTGGCACTGCGCTTCTCCGACAGGTTCATACTCATAGCGGGGGGAAATATCCTGGCCTATGGAGGGCTCGAGGTCATCAATCCCGAGAACATCGAGCTGACCTATGGCGTTAAGGTATGTATAGAGAGGGTGGACGGTCGCGACATGGTAATACCGCGGTAGGGTGGGAATTATCAGAAAGCAGAGGGAAGAGGAAAGATGAAAGACGAAGAGATGTTGTTGAGGCCCATCGGTGTGGCACGCACGCCGTACCCCGGTATGGATGCGGCTCCCTTCCAGGGCCGTTTCTCCGACAACCGGGCCGTAATAGAGATAGACGATGACTATGCGGGCGGGCTGAAGGACGTGGAGATGGCGGGATACCTCATCGTGCTCTACTGGGCACATCTTGCAGACCGGGGGATTCTTCAGACGGTCACCCCCTGGGGCCCGGAGATACGCGGTGTCTTCGCCTGCCGCTCGCCCGCACGGCCCAACCCCATATCCATATGCGTGGTGGAACTCCTGGAAAGGGAAGGAAACCGCCTCACCGTGCGCGGACTGGACGCCGTGGACGGCAGCGTGATCCTGGACATAAAACCATACAGTTCCGCCATAGACGCGGTGGCCGACGCGAGCATCAAGTGGTTTGAGGAGAGGGAAAAGGACCAGGAAGATGGAACTACCGCCGGATAGATTCAAGCAGATACTCCCCCTGCCGGTCACGGTTATCACCACGATAGATTCACAGGGTGTCGCCAACGCGGCGCCCTGCGGCTGCGTGATGCCGATCCTCGGGCCCCTGGACCTCATCGCGATCGCTTCCGCTCCTCCCCGGCATACCTTGGCGTGGCGCAGCGACGCTCTCGATACGTTACCGTATTTACGGACCGGAGTAC
>CAZQFX010000169.1:0-5828 GCA_964592775.1 uncultured Actinomycetota bacterium | reverse complement strand
TGCGGCCCATTCCTGCGGGAAGAGAGGCGGCATTGAAGACGGTGCGCGCCGCCGGGGTTGACATCGGGACCAATTCGGTCCGGCTCCTCATAGCCGAGGCCGTCGCGGGAAGCGAGGGCCCGGAGCTGCGCACCCTGCACCGGATGATGACCATCACCCGCCTGGGCCAGGGCGTGGATGAACGCGGATGCCTGCATGATGATGCGGTGGAGCGCACGGCCACGGCGTTGCGCGCCTATCGCGAACTGATGCGTGACGAAAAGGTGGAGGCCTGGGAGGTCGCGGCCACCAGCGCGGCCAGGGAGGCGGCGAATGCCGGGGAGTTCGTGCAACTGGTCGCGGAGATCATGGGTACGCGGCCCCGCGTGCTCAGCGGCGAGGAGGAAGCGCGTCTTTCCTTCCTCGGGGCGACCTACGACCTCGGGCCGTTGCTGCCGCCGGGAGACGCCGTCAAGGTGGTGGATATCGGGGGAGGTTCGACCGAGATCATCGTCGGCCGCGACGGCGATATCCTCGAGGAACTCAGCCTGGATGTGGGCTGCGTACGCATGAGCGAGAGATTCCTGGCCTCGGACCCGCCGCGCGAAACGGAACTCGGGGAGATGGAGGATTTTGTGCGTTCCGTCATCACTCCCCACGCGGGCCTCGTCTCCCGCTGGTCGCCGCGGCTCATGGTGGGACTGGCGGGCACGGTCACCACCCTCTCCGGCCTCAAGCAGGGTCTGGAGCGGTACGACGGCGAGGCCATCCACCATTCCTGGTTGACCTTCGAGGAAGTGCGGGAGCTCTACATACGGCTTCGCGGACTCCCGCTGGGCGAGAGAAGGGATGTCATGCGCCTCGAACCGGGCCGGGCGGACGTGATCCTGGGCGGCACCGTGGTGCTGCTGGTGCTCCTGCGCGAGATGGGATGGCAACGGTTCCTGGTCAGCGAGAAAGACATCCTCGACGGCCTGGCCATCGCCGCCGCCTTGGGCACGGTTGAACCGGGCTGAAGAGCCCCCCCGCAAAGCGGGCGCACTAGATCATAGGCCGCTTCGTATTCATTGGAAGCGATAACGGCTTCGTCGACGTCGCGATGGGGTCATGTGCCGGGATGCGATGGGAACAGGCGATAAAAAACCAGTGGCGCTGGAGCCGGAAAGACAGTAAAATATTCTGGGGCGTGGAAGCGCCCTTTCGTATTGCCGGGAGTAAATACGGCGGGCACAGGGCAAGGAGCGGGTTATGAACGGGAAGAAGAAGATACTGGTGATCGACGACGAGCCCGCCATCCACCGCCTGCTCCAGATAATTCTCGAAGGAGAGGGCTTCCAGATCGTAGGCCTGGAGGGGAGCAACGAGACCAAAAGGGCTATCGCCAGCGGCAGGCCGGACCTCATCATACTCGATATCATGATGCCCGAGGTGAGCGGCTTCGACGTGCTGCGCATGCTCAAGTCCGACCCGGATACCAAGGACATCCCGGTTATCGTACTGACGGTGCGCAACATGAAAGATGACATAGATAAAGCCATGCAGCTGGGGGCGGAGTCCTATATGACCAAGCCCTTCCAGCCGGCCGAGCTGGTCAAGACCATTCGCTCCCTGAGCCACACCCCGAGTTCCTGTTAGCGCGGAACGGCAGTCCCCGATGGCTTGAGAAGAACACCTCTATTGAATCCTCACACGGTTGGCCGATACGGTGATGAAGCATCGGCGGCTGCTTTCCACTGTACGTCCGGATCGATCTGTTGCACCAGCGGATGATCTATTCGAGATCTGTTCCGCGGGCTCGTTGACGCCGAAAAAGGGGCGATGCTAGCATGGGATTGCGCCCGCCGCGAAGAAGCGGGGGCAAAGGCTTTTTCCGTGCCCGGGTGGTGGAACCGGTAGACACAAGGGACTTAAAATCCCTCGGGGAAACCCGTGCGGGTTCGACTCCCGCCCCGGGCACCACCCTGTTTATCAGGGCTTTTACCGTAAGAGAGATAGGGGAGACCAACCACTTAAATGGCCGCTGTGCCGTAACTGTGCTCATAGTCGGCGGCCATTACATTACTGTGCAGAAAGGATTGAGAACCGCCCTTGTTTCTCATCGGCTATCGCAGGTCGTTCCCGATAGTCTTTACAGGATGTTACAATCAGATCAAGGCTGATTGCATATAGCCAGGACAGCTAGGAGGTCGAGGTTGGAGCGGGAAGTCGTTTTTCTAGTCGAGGAATCGATGGATGGTGGTTATGAGGCCAAGGCTCTCGGGCACCCGATTTTCACAGAAGGGGACACGCTGGAGGAGATAAAGGAAGCTGTGAAAGACGCCGTTCTTTGCCATTTCGATAGCGAAGATTTCCCCAGGATAGTGAGGCTGCATTTTGTAAAGGATGAGGTCATCGCCATATGAAGCTCCCGAGGGATATTGGGGGAGAGGAGCTGGCGAAGCTTCTATCTAAATATCGTTACGAGATAACCAGGCAGACGGGAAGCCATCTCCGCTTGACGACAAACCTGAAAGGAGAACACCACCTTACGATTCCCAAGCACAAACCGCTGAAGGTGGGTACTCTGAGCAGTATCCTGAGCGAGATCAGCGTACACCTAGAGATAACCAAGGAGAGCCTGATGAGGGAGCTATTCTAGAATGAAGATGTTTCCCATATTTCCTCTCTGTGAGAGATAGATAAGTTACTCCATTTGTTGAGCCAACCTCGCCAGGGCCTCACGGGTGTGGGTGAGCCAGTAGGAGTCAGGGGGCACCCCCATCTCCTGATACATCTTTTCCGCCTTTTTCAGGTTCTCCAGCGCTTCTTCTCCGCGGTCGGCCATCTCCAGGATTTCCCCCAGGAAGAGGCACCCCAAAGCTACCCATGGTCTGAATCGCTTCTCTTCTGCCAGGGAGATCCCTTCCCGGATATGCTCTACTGCGATCTCCGTTCGGGCCAGATCAGCCTCCCCAATTATCCTTCCAAACAAAGTCATAGCAGTCGGTTCCATTACCCCCTGCTTGAAATCCCGCGACATCCTCAACGCCTCTTCCGCATGCCTCTTCGCATCCTCGAGTCTACCCGCTGCCAGACAGGTAAAGGCCGAGTTCCAGTGGCACAAGGGAAGCAGCGCCGGCACCCCTGTCTCCTCCTGGAGCCTCAAGCCTTTCTCGGTATGATCAAGAGCCTCTTCGTATCGATCTAGAAATATGCATCCTTCTCCCAGTAAAGACCACATACAACCTAGGATGATCTCTATCCCTGTTTCCTCGATGCATTCGATACCTCTCTGCATATGCTCGATCAACTCTTCCCCATCTCCCAGTAGAATGAGCACAGCACCGTAGCTCATCTCTATCCATCCCATCCCCCACTCGTCTCCTATCTCGGAGGCGTTACGCATCCCCTTGTCATAAACAGCCCTCGCTTCCTCTATCTCCCCCAATATCCCCAGGGCGGTCACACTCCACCCGACGAGTTGCGAATAGACGTTGAATCCTCCTGCGAAGAGGTCTCTTTCCTTGTGCTGTCCCTCGATGAGCCCGAGCGCCCTGCGGGTGATATCGGCGACTTTCAAGCAGTCGCCAGCCAGGTTCCTCGCGGTCAGGACTTCGTTCGCACCGCGAGCCATATCATCGATTAGCCCCAGCTTCTCCGCTACGTCGAAACTCTTCTCGGAGTATTTCAAACCCAACAGGTTATCGCCTTGAAGCGTATGGTATAGACCCAGTCTGCGGTACACCCTTACAAGGCTTTTCTCGTCCCCGAGTTCCTCCGCCAGTCTTTCCGCCTCCTGGAAGAGGTCGAGGCTGCCCTCGGGGTAATTCAGAAACGTCATCGGGCTCCATATCGAGAGGTATATCTTCAGCTTTTTCTTTTCTCTCTCCTTGGTATCGGGTAGGGTATCCAGCAGGCGTATCGCTTCTCTGTAGTAATTGATGGCCTCCCAATTCGCATAGTCCTTTGCCGCCTTGTCCCCGGAGAGCTTGAGATAGTGGAGTGATTTGCCGGTGTCCTCGCTGCGGGAATAATGGTAGGCCAGGGTCTCGTAGAAGTCATCCAGGTTGTCGGGGTAGAGTCCCTCGATAGCCCGGCCGATGCTGCCGTGGATCTCCTTCCGCCGCTTGAGCAGGAGACTGCCGTAGACCACCTCCTGGGTAAGAGCGTGCTTGAAGATGTACTCGGGCTCGGGGAAGAGGGTCTTCTCGTAGACGAACTCCAGGGACTGCAGCTGCATGAGGGAGGATTTAAGGGGCTTACTGATGCCGGTGACCTCCTGCAGGAGACGGAGGGAGAACTCCCTGCCGATGACTGCAGCCACCTGCATGGTCTCCTTGAGGTCCTCTGATAGGCGGTCCAGGCGTGAGGCGATGATGCCCTGGACGGTGTCGGGGACGGTGATGGCTGAGGGCTGGGCGGAGAAGATGTAATGCTCGCTGTCCTTTAAGATGGAGCCTGACTCCAGGAGCCCCCTGGTCATCTCCTCGATGAAGAGGGGATTGCCGGCGGCCTTCTGGATGATGAAGCGGGAGAGCTCGCTGGACACCCTGCCCCCGGTGAGGATGGACTTGACCAGCTCTGTGCTGCTCCTCTCCGAGAGCTGGTCCACGAGGATCTGCCGGTAGTAGGTCTTGCTGGTCCAGGTCGCCGTGTACTCGGGACGGTAGAGCAGCAGGAGGAAGATGTTTGCTCCCGACATACCCTCGATGAAGTAGGCGAGGAACTCCTCGGAGGTCTTGTCTATCCAGTGCAGGTCCTCGATGGCCAGGATGAGGGGCCTGCGTTGGGATTCGGCCATGAAAAGGTAGCGGATGGCCTCGAAGACCCGCTCTCTGCGTTCGGCTGGCTCCAGGGAGAGGTAGGACTCATCATCCACGACGATAGACAAGATATCCTCGAGAGGAGAAAGGAGGTGGGAGAGGTGGCCGTTGAGGGAGGAGACCCTCTCACTCATCTTCTGCTTGCTCTCTTCCTCGTTCTCCCCCTCCGTGATATCGAAGTAATTCCTTAGGATATCCAGGATAGGGAGATAGGCGACGGCCTCCCCGTAGTGGATGCAGCCCCCTTCCAGGTAGGTGTATTCATCAGCGGGAAGGAGCTCGCGAAACTGGAGGAGGAGGCGGGACTTGCCCACCCCGGGCTCTCCCACCATGCCCACCACCTGGCCGGAGCCATCCCGGGCTTGGCGGAATTGTGTAAGGAGATGCTGCAGCTCCCTCTCCCGGCCCACGAAGGGGGAAAGGCCAAGTGCCTGGGAGGCGGCCACCCTTCCCCGGGTGGGAAGAGCCCGGAGGACGCGCCAGGCATGCACGGGCTGTTCCTTGCCCTTGACGGATATCTCGCCTAAGTCCTCGAAGTCGAAGTAGCCTTCGGTGAGCCGGTAGGTGCTCTCGGCTATCTGCATGGTGCCGGGCTCGGCCGCGCTCTCCATGCGCGAGGCCAGGTTCACGGTGTCCCCGAGAGCGGTGTATTCCATGGTGAGGTCGTCCCCGATTCTGCCCACGATGACCAGGCCGGTGTTCACCCCGATGCGCATGCGGAACTGTATTCCTTTTGGTGAGAGTTCCTCTGCGTATTCACCCAACCTCCTCTGTATGGCCAGGGCGGCATAAAGGGCGCGGTGGGGGGCGTCCTCGTGGGCCAGGGGGGCCCCGAAGAGGGCCATGAGCCCGTCGCCTAAGAACTGGGCGATGGTTCCCTCGTAGGTGTGTATCTCCTCCGCCATGATGTCTATGGCCGGCCGGATGAGGTCCCCCACCTCCTCGGGGTCCAGCTGCTCGGAGAGGGGGATGAAGCCCACCACATCAGCAAAGAACTCACTTTCCCCACCCCTCACAGCCTGTTCCCAGGTAATTTCTGACAGAGCT
>CAZQFX010000168.1:0-5962 GCA_964592775.1 uncultured Actinomycetota bacterium | reverse complement strand
CGAGACAAGGCGGGTGCCCCTTTTCCTGCACGGGAACCGGGGCAAGCGGCCGCCTGTCGCCCCCCCTCCCCGATCGCCGCCGCTTCTCGCGGGAGAACGCGATGCTTTATACTACTGCTCATAAGAAAACCGGGGGGCCAGGAGATCCCCCTTAGGGGAGAGGTGTTGTTACATGCCTTCAAGGTTCACCCTTGATCCCTTCGGCGAAAAGTACGCGCACCGGACTTCTAGCATGCTCTCCTCGGAGATCAGGGACCTGCTCGCGGTCACCGCCAGGCCGGATATCATATCCATGGCGGTAGGGCTGCCGTACACCCAGGCCTTCGATCGCGAGATAATCATGAGGACCGTGCGCCGGGTTCTCGCGGAAGACCATTCCTTGGCGCTGCAGTACGGCCCCACTGACGGTTACGCACCGCTCAAGCACGACATTGTCGAAGTCATGGGGGAGGAGGGAACGCCCTGCTATCCGGAGGACATCATCATCACCCACGGCGCCCAGCAGGGCCTGGAGCTGATCGCCAAGATCTTCATCAATCCCGGCGACCACATCATCACCGAGGCGCCGAGTTACGTCGGCGCCCTCAACAGCTTCTTGAGCTACCAGCCCGACATCCACACCGTGCCCATGGACGAAGAGGGCATGGTGGTGGAGCGACTGGCGGAAACGCTGCGGGAGCTGGCGGCCAGGGGGGAACGCGCCAAGTTCATCTACACCATACCCAATTTCCAGAATCCGGCAGGAATAACCCTGAGTGCCGAACGGCGTTTCGGTCTCCTCGAGCTCGCGCACGAGCACGGCTGCCTGGTGGTTGAGGACAATCCTTACGGCATGCTGCGCTTCGAGGGGGCGCCCTGCCCCACCTTGCGCAGCCTGGACGCAAGCCGGGTGATCTATCTCGGAACCCTTTCGAAGATATTCTCCGCTGGGATGCGCATCGGCTGGATCGCCGCCCCCCACCCCATCCTGGACAAGCTGCTGCTCGCGAAGCAATCCGCGGACCTCTGCACGTCCACCTTCACCCAGATGGTCGCCCACAGCTATTTCGCCAAGGAGGACTGGAGGGGGCAGGTCCAGCAGCTGCTGGAATATTACCGCGGCCGGCGCGACGCAATGCTCGCGGCCCTCGAGGAGCACCTCTCGGGCATCGCCGAATGGACGCATCCCCGGGGCGGCTTCTTCGTATGGGCGACCCTCCCGGGATTCATCAAGACCTCGGAGATGCTCGCGGCCGCTGTCGACGCCAAGGTCGCTTACGTTCCCGGGAGCGGCTTCTTCCCCTACGAAGGGGGAGAGAACTGCATGCGCCTTAATTTCAGTTATTCGGACGTAGAGACGGTTCACGAGGGCATCAGGCGGCTGGCCAAGGTGATCAAGCGAGAGATCTCCCTTGCCCGGGCCCTGGGCTTCGGGGTGCCGCGGCTCGACGACGAGCCGTCTCGAGACGAGGACTAGGGGGTTGAAAGTCATGCGCATAGGCGTGTTGATGGGCGGGCGGTCCCTGGAGCGCGATGTCTCCCTGCGCTCCGGACGCAGGGTTTCCCGCGCTCTCGCCAATCTCGGCCACGATGTTCTGGACCTTGACGTCGACGCGAATCTCGTCCCGACCCTCAAGGGCGAGCGGCCGGATCTTGTCTATATCGCCCTGCATGGCAAGTTCGGCGAGGACGGCACCATCCAGGAGCTTCTCGAGATCCTGGATATCCCTTATACCGGACCTGGGGTCTTCTCCAGCGCCATAGGTTTCAATAAGGCTCTCTCCAAGGAGATATTCCGGCGCGAGGGCATACCCTCGCCTCCTTTCTTCGTCCTGAGCGAGGCGACCTTCCAGGAAATGGGGGCCGTGCACTCCCTCGCCGCCGTGGGCGGGAAGCTCGGCTTCCCCCTGGTGGTCAAGCCGGTCGCCCAGGGTTCGGCCCTGGGGGTCAAGGTGGCGGCGTCACAGGACGAGCTCCCGGAGGCCGTGCGTTCGGCACTGCATTACGACGACAGGGTTTTGCTGGAAAAATATGTAAAGGGAACGGAGGTCGCCGCCAGTATCCTCGGGAACGAGGAACTCGAAGCCCTGCCCCTCGTGGAAACTGTTCCCCACAGCGGCTTCTTCGATTTCGATTCCCGCTACACTCCAGGCCTCACGGAATACTACTGCCCGGCACGGCTCGACGATGCCGTGTCCCGCCGCGCCACCGAGGCGGCCCTCCTCACCCACCGCGCCCTGGGCTGCCTTAACGTATCGCGGGTGGATATGATCATCGACGATGACGGGGTTCCCCAGGTGCTGGAGCTGAACATAAGCCCGGGCATGACCGAGACCAGCCTCCTGCCCATGGCCGCCGAGACGGCGGGACTCGACTTCAACGAACTGGTGCGCCGCCTGCTCGAGCTGGCCATAGAGAAATACTCGTAGCCGCAAGTCCGGCAGACCGAGCATATTACAGGAGGGCCGCTCGCGTCTTTTATCGCTTCTTCGGCGAGAAGCGTGGGTGGCCGTAGGGCCTTTGGGATCGGCTGTCCATGCCGCGCGGTCGCGACACCACCGAGGTTTATGAAAATCTCGCGAGACTGGGGGCACAGCACATAGCATTGGAGCGTGTGTGTGTTTTCGGCCCTCTGCTGATCCCCTTCCAGGGCTGACCCCGAAGCGGGATTGAAAATCTCGCGATACTGGGGGCACAGCACATAGTATTGGAGCGTAGTGTGTGTGTTTTCAGGGCAGCCCTCTGGCCATAGCGGTGGCCGAGTGCGGGAGTATTATCTCTTGGGGATACTCGGCAACGCTTTCACCGCGGCGAGGCGGGCGGCCGGACCTCGTGCCTGTTTGGCCTCGTGAATGCCGATCCCGGTCCCGGCATGCCGGCATGAGCGATATATGGAAATATATACCTTATTCGGAACCGGGTGCGGCCACCCCGATCTCGTCCAGCAATCGCCGCAGGTCCTTCTCGCCCTTGAACTCGATGATGATCTTGCCTTTGCGTTTTCCCTGTACGACGCGCACTTTCGCGCGCAGGCTCGCCGCAATGAGGTCGGCATATTCTTCCAACGGTTGCGGCTTCTCCCTCGGCACGGCCTCCTCGGCGCCACCAAGCCTTTTCCTGGAGATCTCCTCCGTCTGGCGCACGGACAGCCCTTCCTCAATGATGCGCTGCAGCAGCACCGCCTGGTAGGGGTCGCCCTGCAGGGCAAGAAGGGCACGCGCATGGCCGGGCGTGATCTCCTCCGCGACCACCGTTGCCTGAACCTCAACTGGAAGTTGAAGCAGGCGCAGCGCGTTGGCCACGGCGGAGCGGCTCTTGCCGACCTTTTCCGATATCTCATCCTGAGAGAGCCCGAAATCCTCCATGAGCTGCCGGTAAGCGGTCGCCTCCTCAATGCCGTTGAGGTCATCCCGATGGAGGTTCTCCACCAGCGCGATCTGAAGGCATTCCGAGACCTCCGCCTCCCTTATCACTGCCGGGATGGATTTGATGCCCGCTAGCTGGGCGGCCTTCCATCTCCGTTCTCCCACGAGAATATCGTAACCAGTTCCCGAAGGACGTACTATTATCGGTTGCACCAGGCCGTGTTCCTTCAACGATGCGGCCAGCTCCTGCAGGCTTTCTTCGTTGAACCTCCTCCTGGGCTGCAGCGGGTTGGGCGATATGCTGTCGATCGGTATCATCTCGTGCCTGGGCTGCTCCGCCGCCGTGCTCGAGGTTATTAGGGCCCCCAGCCCTTTTCCCAAGGCCTTCTTAGCCATTAGATATCACTTCCTTCGCTAAATCCTGGTATGCCCTTGCGCCCCGGGACAACGGATCGTATTGCGATATGGGTTGTCCGTAACTGGGGGCCTCGCTCAGGCGCACGTTGCGCGGTATTACGGTGATGAACGTCTCGTTGGGGTATTGTTTTCGCACTTCCTCCATGACTTGTTTCGAGATGTTGGTGCGTGCATCGTGCATCGTCAACAGTATTCCCCCGATGCGAAGATCGGGGTTGAGGTAGACCCGAATCTTCTCTATGGTGCGCAGCAGCAGCACCAGGCCCTCCAGCGCATAGTACTCGCATTGGATGGGGATCAACACCTCGTCCGCCGCCGCCAGCGCGTTTACGGTCAACAGGCCGAGCGAGGGCGGGCAATCGACGAGTATGATGTCATATTCGCCCAGCACGGGCTCGAGGCTTCTCTCGAGGCGCCCCTCGCGCGAGTAGAGAGACACCAGCTCCACCTCCGCTCCGGCCAGCCTGAGCGAAGAGGGCGCCAAGTCTAACCCCTCAGTAGAGGTTTGTACTATTATCTCCTCGATCGCCGCGTCGTTGACAAGAACGTCATATATCTGCCGTTCGGGCACATTGGGCCCTATGCCGAGTCCGCTCGTGGCATTGCTCTGCGGATCGAGGTCGACTATGAGCACCCTTTTCCCCTCCATGGCGAGATATGCTCCAAGGTTTATCGCCGTCGTGCTCTTGCCCACACCTCCCTTCTGGTTGGCTATAGCCACTACTCTCGCCGCATCGAGCGCTTCTTGCCCCTCTTCCCGTGCCCCTTCCCGCTCGTCCGCCCAGATATCCGCCACCTCCCCCACATCGCCGTCACCCACATCTCCTTCGCGCTCCGTCTCCGCGTTCGTCTCTTCCACTTCCATTTGCGCTCACCTCGCGACTGTTCTCTCCCGTGCGGTTTACGCCGCCGGGGCTTCAGCGGCTTCCCTTTCTTATCACCGCCAGGCTGCTCTCCTTGCCTACAATGCGTTGCGTCGACCTCAGCGCCTCGAGCCTAAAGCCCTTGTCGTTTAAGTCAAGGCTTGCTTTTCTTATCCTTTCCGCATCTTTTTTTCCCACGAAGACCACCAGCAGGCCTCCCTCGCACAACAAGTTCCCCGCGAGCCTTATCAGCCGCAGAGGATCCGTTACCGCGCGCGCCAATGCCACTTCGTAGGCGTTCAGATGGTCTTCTTCCCTCGTCATCTCCTCCAGCCTACCCGGAAATATCCGTATTCCTTCCAGCTCGAGAACGCGCCGTACGTGCCCGAGAAACGTTATCTTTTTCCTCTGGGATTCGAGCAGCGTGAGCGAGAACGGCCCCGAGATAAGGTAAAGCGGTATTCCTGGCATCCCCGCTCCGCTCCCGATATCCAGCACTTCCCTTCTATCTTCGAACAATCCCCGAATACATAGTGGGGTTACCGCATCAACGAACAGGCCGACCAGGCCCTCCGCGCCCAGTTTCCTGCCGACAAGGTTATAAGCCTTGTTCCATTTCAACATCTCATCCGCGTATGCCTCAATCTTTCTCATTGCTTCTTCCGGAACCTCTACTCCCATCTTCATTGCGGCGCGCTCCATGGCCGCCTTCAATAACGCTCCCGTTCCTTCTTTTTCCTCGGCCATCATATACATTTTTCCTTAATTGTAGCTTCCCAATGATATCCCCGCCTTTATTTTCTCTCTTTCTTCTTGACTTTCCTTTTTCGTATTCTCGTTTTTATGGCTACCGTCCTTGCTTTTTGCCTTGTTTCACGTGAAACGTCCTAATTCGCCTGCCGTTTACTTGCCTTTTCCCGTCCTTCTTCTTTCAATGCCCGAATTCTTATCCCGCCTCCATCCACACGCTAAAATATCGTTCTCTTTTCTCTCTCAGTGTTTCACGTGAAACAGGCATTTTTCTCCTTCGCCTTTCTGCTTGCACCCCCATCATGCGATAAAGCGCCCTGCTCCTCCCGATAAATGCTTCTTTACGACACCAGCTTTCATGTCACATCCAAGATCTTTGTTTTTCCGGGCGATTCTGTATTTCCATATTTTCAGTCAAATACTGCGCCTTGGAGCCTGTTGCGTAAACCTCGCGCGTATCCGGCCCTCCCAAAATCGCGGGAAAATAGGCATCAAAATGGAGGGCGAACGGTCAATATTGGGCCATTTCGGTGAATATGCGGAGAGCAATATGTCTGACGCAGGGCTTGTGCGACAAGCTCCTTTCTC
>CAZQFX010000167.1:0-6052 GCA_964592775.1 uncultured Actinomycetota bacterium | reverse complement strand
GCGCGCCTTGCGGGCGTGGCGCAGCGACGCTCTCGATACGTTACCGTATTTACGGGCCGGAGTGCTTAGTGCTCCGGCCCTTCATGCCGTACGTGGTCCAGACACGGCCCCCTCGGATTGATAGCGTTCGGAGATCCGGGTATTGAACGAAGACGGCCCCAGGTGACATATATCACCCAGGCCACACAGGTGATGGAACAAAATATGCATGGGGATGAGGCCAGCCCCCAAGCCCCCTGGTGAAAAGGAAACCAAGACACCGGCCGCGGCACACGGCCTTATCTGGCCGTTCCTCTTTTTACCAGGTTCCTCCCAAAATGAATATTTTGTCAGCGTTCTATGAATCCGTATTCTGTATCGGCAGATAAGCGTGATGCCTGAACCACGGTGCCCCGATCCACAAGTACGCTCGCATTCGACCGCCGCCCCCCGCGGTAAATCCCACCCTGATATAATCGACGCCATGAAGGAACGGTACGATGCGGTGGTGGTCGGCGCGGGACCGGGCGGCAGTTCCGCCGCCATCGAACTCGCGTCGCGGGGTTTCCGGGTACTCCTGCTGGACAAGGAGTCGTTCCCGCGCGAGAAGACCTGCGGCGACGGCATCGCGCCGCGTGCGGTGCACTCCCTCTACCGCCTGGGCGTGCGGGAAGAGCTGGAGGGGCGCTTCAAGCGTACTTCCGGTATCCGTTTCTACGCCACCCACGGCGGGATGACGGAGGTTCGCTACCCCATGGGCAGCCGCTATCCCGACCACGGCTACGTCGTGCCCCGCCGCGACCTCGATTCCATCCTCCTGCACAGGGCGGCCGCGGCGGGCGCGGAGGTCATGCAGGGCTGCAGGGTTACCGGGGTGCTTCCGCGGCGTGATGGGCGCGTACCCGGGGTTACGGCGGAATACCGCGGGGAGGAGATCGAGCTGGGCGGCCGCTATATCGTGGGAGCCGATGGCCCGCACTCCACCGTGGGAAAGCGGTTGGGCCTCCTCGGCCGCGATCCCCTCTACCTCGGGGTGTCCGTCCGCTGTTATATGACTGGGGTGGAGGGAGTATCCGACTTCCTGGAGATCTACCCCGAGGACGCCATCATGCCCAGTTGCGGCTGGATCTTCCCCGTGGACGGCGGAACGGCGAACGTCGGGGTCGGGTTCATGCTCTACGCGCGGCGCAAACGCAGGATCAACCTCAACCGCGTATTCGAGGATTTCAGGCTGCGCACTCGCCATGCCGCGGCAAAGCTGCGGCACGCCCGGCCAGCGGGCAGGCTGCGAGGCGCCCTGCTGCGGGTGGGGATGGGCGGCTCCACCCCCCGGCACGCCAACGTCCTGCTGGTGGGCGACGCCGCCTCCCTCACCAATCCCATAAGCGGCGAGGGGATAACCTACGCCCTGGAGAGCGGACGCTGGGCGGGAGAGACCCTGGCGGCGGCATTGCACGCGGGCGATGACGGCATGCTGGAGACCTATCCCCGCATCCTGGAATGGCACTACCGCCGCTATTTCTTCCTCGGCACGCTGGCCATCCGCTACGGCAACAACCCGTACTGCGTCAACCCCCTGCTCTTAACCACCTCCAGGCTGCCCAGGCTCGGCTGTAAGATGGGGCGCTTCCTCATGAACTGCCGGCGCTCGGACTATCCGGTGTAAGGGGTTGGCGAGGTGTTTCCAGGCAAGGAGAACGTCGAGGTTTGAAAGTCACGTTTCTGTACCCGGATTTCTTCTCCTACGACGAGGAGCGCTTTCTCTCCGAGGGGCGCATATACCTCGGGATCGGCTACCTTTCCGCCTATCTCAAGCGCGAGGGGCACGACACCTCCCTCATCCATCTCGTGCGGCCGGTGGAGCGGGACGAGCTGCTGCGGCGCGTGAGGGACGAAAGCCCCGACCTGCTCGCCGTTTCCAGTACCACCCATATGTTCCCCCACGTGCGCAAGTGGCTGGGGTGGATCAAGGAGGACATGGATATATTTACCATATGCGGCGGCGCCCACCCCACCATCGACCCCCAGGGCGCGCTCGACCAGGCGCCCCTGGACGCCGTCTGCCTGGGCGAGGGGGAGGGAGCCCTGGCGGAACTCTGCGCCGCCCTGGAGGAAGGGCGCGATCCCTCGGGGATAGCCTCCCTGTGGGTACGCTGCGGGGACGGGGTGAGACGCAACCCGGTGCGCCCCCTGCTGGAGGACCTGGACTCCCTGCCCCTGCCCGACCGCGGCGTCTTCGACCCCGCGGACTTCTGCGCGCAGCAGCACGAGCGCGGTACGCTCATGGCCTCGCGCGGGTGCCCCTACGCCTGTACCTACTGCTCAAACCACGTGCAGCGCAGAATCTATCCCAACCGCGGGAAGTACGTGCGCTTCCGCAGCGTGGACAGCGTGATGCGCGAGATAGAAGAGATCGTGGGGGGAGACGTGGAGGGAAGGCTGCGCTACATCCGTTTCGACGACGACATCCTCACCCTGGACCCGGAGTGGTTCCGCGAGCTGGCCACCCGCTACCGCGCCGAGGTCGCCCTGCCCTTCATCTGCAACTCGCGCGTCAACGTGCTGGACGAGGACACGGTGAAGCTTTTCGCGGCGGCCGGCTGCTCGGTGATATGCATGGGTATCGAGAGCGGCAACGAGCGCATCAGGAAGAACGTCCTCAACCGGCACATGTCAAACCGCGACATCGTGCGGGCTTTCCGGCTGTGCCGGGAGCACGGCATCAAGACCGTCTCCACCAACATGACCTCCCTGCCGGACGAGGATCTGCCGGCCCTCATGGACTCCATCAAGATCAACGCCATGGCCCGGCCCCACTGCATGCAGGTCTCCACCTACCATCCCTACCCCAACACCCGCCTCTTCGCTTACTGCGAGGAGAAGGGATATCTTTCCGGCCGCCACGTCGACACCATCTTCGACGGCCGCAGCGCCCTGGACAGCCCCCGCTTCAGGGAGCCGGCCTACGCTTTCGCCAGGGAGAAGTTCTATCCCCTCACCGAGCTCTACTCGCGCCTCTATGAGCGCGGCAGGGCGGGCGAGATGATGGCCAGGTCGCTTGACGCGTTGCTCACCGCGCAGCGCCTGCCCTGGGGCTGGCGCCGCCCCCTGCTGGAGCGGCTGGCGGACTGGGCGGACGGGCGCTCACGCTTCGAGTGGATTTACTATTGACCCGCCGACCGAAAACATCAGAGATTGTTTTGGCTTGGTTATGTCTTTACCGGAGTTTAGAACCGTCCGATATTAGGAATAAAACAGTTATGTAATGAAGCTATGAGTGGTAATACTCGCTCGTAGGGTCTAGTGGAGGGTGGTCTTATGCCGAAGACAAAGGTCTGTCCGGAATGCGGAGTCCCCAGACGCATCACCATAGAACACGAATGGCTCGCCGACGGCACCATCGTACAGCGCGAGAACCCCGACCACCGCATGATCTTCATCGAGAACGAGAACATCGCGGCTACCTTCCGCGGCGTCGAGGAGATCATCGACATGTCTATCGAGCGCATCATAATCGAGGCCAAGCGCCGGGCCGCCTTCGATTTCGTCGACCACATGCTGCCGGGGATCGTCAAGGCCATAGTCCGGGTGATAGGGTTGAGGCCGGTGATCAGGAACGTGACCTCCCTGGGCAAGGTGATGGGGTACGGCCTCGTCGAGCTCACCGGTCTTCGCCGCGTGCACGACGAGGGCGACTACGCCACCATCGCCGCGAAGGAGCTCTATTCCCTGCCCCTTTTCAGCGGCGACCTCGCCGGCTCCTTCAACGCCATCGACCGGCGCCAGGTGGGCATAACGTACCGGGAGACGGGCCCGGACGAGTACGAGATCACCGGGCATATAACCCCCCATCCCATCGAGCTGCAGGAGAGGCTGCAGACCAAACCGTACACCCACAGGGAAGGGGATATCGAACTGGAGAGATGTCCCAAGTGCGGAGGGCCCCTGGCCCTCAATATGTACCAGTGGCACCCCGACCGCGGGGTGATCCTGAACAGGGATAACGGCCACCGCATGGTCATCCTCGGACCGGCGACCCTGGACGCCATCGTGGACGAGCTTGAGAAGGAGCTGGGTGAGAGCATACCCCGGGTGGTCATCGAGGCCCAGCGCCGCTTCGTGAAGGGCGGCTTCTACTCTGTGGACGAGGCGAGGTCGGTGGAGGATTTCCGCGCGGCGCTGGCCCTGCGCGGGCTGGGCAACCTCAGGGAGGTGGAGTGGAAGGAGACCGGGCTGCGTTTCCGGCTGGAGAACCCATGCCTGTACATGGTGATCGTCGGCTTGATCCAGGGCGTCTTCGAGCTGGTGTCGGGACGCGAGAGCGAAGTCGACTGGGAGGTCACTCCCGAGGGCGACCTGGTGGTGGAGGTCTACGCCCGCTAGAACTCGGCCCGAGTCAAATCCACCCGCGTTTCATCGCAAGAACCCTATCCTTGTACTGAATAACAATATTCAGTATGCGGCCAACGGAGTCGATATCTGTCGTGTAACGCCTGAAACGGACGAGCAAGAGCAGCGAGACGAGGGACAAGGGCAACGGAAATGCCAGGTAAAAGCCTATGCCCGGAGTGCGGGGCGTCGAAGCGGCTGGTCAGGGAACACCGCTGGTTGAGCAACGGCACCATCGTGCAGCGCAAGAACCCCGGCCACCGCATGATCTTCATCGAGTGTGAGAACATCAACGCCACCTACCACAACATCGAGGAGATCATCGGATTATCGATCGAGCACCTCCTGATCGAGGCCAAACGCAAGGCCACCTTCGATTTCGTCGACCACCTGCTGCCGGTAGGAGTGAAGAACCTCCTCAAGCTGGCGGGAGCCAGGATCGTCGCGCATGCCATGACCACCCTGGGGGGCGCCATGGGGTACGGCAGGATCAAACTCACCGACCTGCGCCGCATCCACGGCAGGGACGACTACGCGACCTTCCGCATAGAAAACCCGTACTCCATCCCGCTTTTCTGCGGCGACATGGCGGGGGCCATGAACGCCATCGACCGCCGCGAGGTGGGGATCAGCTACACGGAGACCGCTCCCGACGTCTACGAGGTGACCAGCACGGTATCAAGCCACCCCCTCGAATTGAAGGAGAGGCTGGAGCGCAAGAAATACAAGTACCAGCCGGGCGAGATCCGGATCGAGAGATGCCCCGCCTGCGGCGGGCCGAGTTTCCTTTCCCAATACCGGTGGGACCTGGAGAGAGGCACGGTGGTCGGCCGCGAAAGCGGGCACCGCAAGGCGATGATCGGTCCGGCCGCATTGGAGTCGGTCCTGGACGAACTGGAGCGCGAGCTCGGGGAGGCCATCCCGGAGACGGTGATCGAGGCGCAGCGGCGCTTCGTCAAGACGGGCTTCTATTCTCTCGAGGAGGCCAGGACCGAGGAAGGGCTCCGCAGGCATCTGTGCCTGAGGGGTATGGGAAACCTGAGGGAGATGGAGTGGAACAGGGACGGCCTCCACCTGCGTCTCGAGAACTCCTGCCTCCATCTCATTCTGGTCGGCCTGCTCAAGGGCCTGTACGAGTTGTCCATCTCGCGCGATGCCGAGGTGAAGTGGGGACTGGACGCCGGCGGGAGCTTCGTCATCAAGGCCTGGCCAAAAAGCTGATCTTTTCGGCTCTTCTCCGAGAAAAGCATGCTTGGGGGGTTGGCCGCAAAGGCTGCACGGCCGCCCGTACTCCTCGAAGAAGAACCTTCCCGTCAGGGCCCTTCGACACAGGAGCATGGCAGGCCGCCGCATTTCGGACAGCCGCCGGCGTATTTCGAAACGGTTTCGTCCAGGTCGATGCCGTACAGGTTGGCGAGGCTCGCCAGCCAGGCCAGGACGTCGGCGAACTCCTCACGCAGGGAGTCGCGGTCTCCGCTCCTCATGGCGCGGGAAAGCTCCCCCGTCTCCTCCACCAGCCAGCCGAAAGTGCCCCACGCGCCCCTGCGCCCGTCCTTTTCCAGGTAGGTCGCTGCGACGAGTCTCTGGAATTCCCTGATCTCCAAAGTCTCCTCCTCTTAGATGCGGCTCGTACTTAGTACCCCGATCCGTAAATACGCTCGCAACAGGCCGCCGCTGCATCCCC
>CAZQFX010000166.1:0-6241 GCA_964592775.1 uncultured Actinomycetota bacterium | reverse complement strand
CCATGTAGTCCAGGGTGGGCATGAGGGCCTTGGGGTCCTGACTGTAGGGGAGCCCCTGCAAGACCGAGTTGGAGAGGCCGACATATTCCGAATAGGCGTTGATCACCATTTCGTTGAGGCCAACCAGCTCCAGGATAGTGTCGGCGTAAGGGTCGAACTTCTCGCTTCCTTCCCCCTTGAGCAGCTCGGCATTCTCCCCGGCGGTGCGGAAGGCGGAGGTAGCGGAGGGCAGCAGCCCGCGGGCATCGGTGATGAGCTCCCCGGCCTCTTCTTTCATGGCGCTGATATCCCCCGAGCGCAGCAGCGATTCCGTCTGGGCGGGGAATTCCTCCACTCCCACCAGGACCGCCCGGGCGGTTATGTAGCTCGACCGGGTCTCCTGCGCGTAGGTGCGGGCCATGGAACCGCAACCGGCGGCCACGGCTAGCGTGACCGCCATCAGGATCCCAGTGGCCGGGGCGAGACCTGTCCTGAAAGACGTTCCACCGCCGTCCCGGGCCGCTTTCGTCACAGTCCCTTCTCCCTGTAATAACTGTCGGCTTCTTCCGCGGCCTCCGCGCTTTGGACCAGCAGGTCGGATATCTCGCCCGTCAACCTGTCTATCTCGCCGGTGTAATACGACAGCTGTTCCTCGCTCTCGGCGAGCGGCAGCACGTCCAGAAGGTCCCACACGTCGGTGAGCAGTTCGCGGTTCAGGTTCATGGCCTCCAGCTCGGCATCCACCGCCACCAGCGCGAGACGGGCATATTCCGCGTAGTCCCCCGCTCTCTCCATGTCCGTGACCTCCTGGAGCATGCCGCGGGCGCGGGTGTAGCGGACCTCCAGTTCGTCGATGCCCATGAGGGCCATCTCCGCGAGGGACTTACCCTCGGCGATTGTGTCCTCCACGTTAGCGAAACGGGTGCCCAGGGTGTTGAAGCGTTCGTTCAGGCTCAATAGGTCTTCCAGCAGGGGTTGCGTGGAAGTGATGAGCGATATCGCCTGGTCCACCTTGTCTTTGGCCTCGGGATTGCCGCCGCAACCCGCCATGGCCAGGATGGCGACCACGAGCGGCACCGCTACAACGACAAGGGCTTTAGGCATTTTCATCTCCGTCGTTTCTTCTCTCCGCACCTTCCTTATTCCTCCCGCGACGTGCATTTAAAATGCCGCCACCGGTAAAGACGTTATAGTGGGAGAGTTTGTTATACGTCTCTGAGCCTGTTGCATAAACCTCGTACGAATCCCGCTCTCCCAGAATTGCGGCAAAATAGGCATCGTAGTGGAGGGCGAACCGTCAATAACGGGCCATTTCGGTGAATATGTGGAGAGCGATATGTCTGACGCGGGGTTTGTGCGACAGCCTCCTCTATGAAAGATTTTCGGGACGGGATGGAGGAAGGGGCGCCGAGAAAAGCGGCGGACCGCAAGGATTTATGCCTCTTCTCCCAGAAGTGTGGGTTGAGAGATACAAGTTAATAAGGAAAAGAGCTTTTATAGTATGGGCAAACCATTGCCTACTGAATGCCATCCAGATTGCCCACGCTTTATGGCGATGAGCCGGATATATAGGTCAGTTGAAGAGGTTCATGGCGGTCTCGAGGCCGTCCATGACCACGGCCTCGGCCGCCGCGGCCGCCCTCTCGCACCAGGAGAGAAACTCGTCGAGTTCGGCGCCTTTCATCTCGGCCAGGACGTACTTGGCGGGATCGGTTTCGCCGGGAGGCCGTCCGATGCCCACCCTGATGCGGGGGAAGTCGGACGTGCCCAGGCTTTCGATGATCGATTGCACTCCGAGGTGGCCGCCGGAAGAGCCGCCTTTCCTGATGCGGACGGTTCCCTCCTTGAGGTCGATGTCGTCGTGGATGACCAGGAGGGATGAAGGATCCATCCCCAGCTTGCGGCGAAGCTTGCGGGCCGCCTTGCCGCTGAGGTTCATGAAGGTGAGGGGCCGGGCCAGGTACGCATCCTCGGTGTAGAACTTGACCTCCGCCAGCTCGTAACCCTTCCTGGGCTTCAGGAGGGCGCCGTGCTTGCGCGAGAGCTCCTCCACCGCCCAGAAACCGGCGTTGTGCCTGGTCCTGCGGTAATGTTCCCCCGGGTTTCCCAAGCCCAGGATCAGGAACATGCTGCCTCCCCAAGAATACAGGGGCGGCATTCCCGCCCCCGTGACGAATCGCGTTCTCCGCGGCTTACTCGGTCTCGTCCTCTTTCCCGGAAGAACCCGCGGCTTCCCGCCTTACCGCAGCCGCCTCTCCCGCCGCGGCGGCCTCCCCGGGAGCCACCTCTTCGAAGAGCTCGGTGACCTCCCGTACCTCTTCCTTGACCCTCTTCGGGGTTACGGCCACGACGATCTCCTCGGGATTATTGACATACCTGATCCCCTCGAGCTGGGGCATGTTGCTTATCCTCAGGTTCTCTTTCAGATTGAGACCCGAGACATCGATCTCGATATACTCGGGCAGGTCCCCGGGCAGGCAGGCCACGGTCAACCCGTAGAGGTAGTGCTGCAGGATGCCCCCCGCCTTGACTCCGGCCGGCTCTCCCACGAACTGCAATGCCACCTCGGTATGCACTTCCTCATCGCTGCGGATCTTCTGGAAATCCACGTGAAGGATGCGGCCCTTGATGGGATGGCGCTGCACTTCCTTCACCACCACCGTGTGAGCGCCTCCCTTGTCTCCCTCCACCTTGAGGTTGAGCAGGCCGTGCAGGCCCTTCTCGTGCCTGAGCAGGGCCTTGAACGACCTCTCGTCCAGGGAGAGGAGCGTGGTATTGAAGCCATGGCCGTAGAGAGCGGCGGGTAACCGCCCCTCGTTCCTCATCTTCTTCGCCGCCTCTTTCCCCGTCTCCGCACGGGGGGCGGCAACCAGTTCCACTTGCATCTTCCGCCACCTTTTCCGGTTATTCGCCCGTTCCCGGGCGGGTCCAACTAGACAATTATAGGTAAATGCCCTTGTTGTAGCAACCGACCGCCTGACATCGACGCCTGACGCCTGACGTCCAGATCCCGGGTCCAGGTCCCGCGCTATCTAGAATTCAGGTTCTTCACCCATAAGTATGGGAAGAGAGATACAAGTGATTTAGCGCCAGTATGGAAAAGAGCTGGTAGTTAAGGTATGGGTAAACCATCGCAATGCCATCCAGATGGCCCACACTTTGTTGCGAAGAGCCAAGATTCAAAACTGGACAGGGCTCCGGGCCTCTCATAGGATGCCGAACGCCCCCAGGAGGACAGTGGCCACGAAGAAGTACAGGATCAGCCCAATGACATCGACCATAGTGGTGATGAGGGGGCTTGAGGCCATGGCGGGGTCGAGCCGCAGGCTGGTGAGGACGAAGGGCAGCGAGACGCCCACGAGGTTGGATACGACGACGATTATGGTCATTGTGATCCCCACCACCAGCCCTATCTCCCACCCTCCGCGGTAGAACCCTACCAGGCTGGTGGCGGCGCCCATAGTGATCCCCAGGGATATGCCCACGCCCATCTCCTTGGCCGCGGTGCGGATCCACTGCCCCAACTTCACGTCTCCCGTGGCCAGGGAGCGGATGATGATGGTGGCCGACTGGGAGCCCACGTTCCCCCCGCTGTCTATGAGCAGGGGGATGAAGAAGGCCAGCACGATGACGGAGGAGAGGGTCTGCTCGTAGGCTGCGATTATCCCCGAGGATAACAGGCTGAGGAATACCAGCCCCAGCAGCCAGGGAATGCGCTTGGCGTAGAGCGCGGGGATGCTCGCGTCGCTGTAGCTTATGCGCAGGGGGGTTACCGCCGCGGTCTTGTGGAAGTCCTCCGTGGCCTCCTCCTCGGCTACGTCCATGACGTCGTCGACGGTGACGATGCCCAGGAGTATCCCGTGAGAGTCCACCACGGCAAGCGAGTCCAGGTCGTAGCGCTGGATGAGCTGTACCGCCAGTTCGCGGTCGGCGGCGACGGGGACGCTCACGTAGCCGTAGTCCATGAGGTCCTCAACCGTCTGGTCGGGTTCGGCGAGGATGAACTTGCGCAGCTCGAGGGCGTCGAGCAGCCTCCAATCCATGCTGGTCACGTAGATGTCGTTTATGGTCTCGCTTATCCGCCCCCTGGACCTGATGTGGCGCAGCGCCCGTTCGACCGTCCAGGACGGACGGACAGCAACGTAATCGGGGGTCATCAGCCTGCCGACACTCTCCGGCGGATAACCCAGTAGCTGCAAGGACTCCGCGAGATCTTCCGGGCTGAGCAGGTTGAGGAGCCTCTGCACCGCCTGGCCGGGCAGCTCCTCGAAGAGCTCGACGCGGTCGTCGGGGCTCAAGTCGGCCAGCAGGCGTCTGGTCTCCTCGACGGAGAGGCCGTGGAGTATCTCGTCGCGATACCTTGGCTCCAGGAAGGCGAAGACCTCCGAGGCTAGGTCGCGCGGCATGAGGCGGAAGAAGACGAAGCGGTCGGTCTCCTTCAGCTGCAGGAGGAGGTCGGCGATGTCCGGCGCCGACCAGCCCCGCACGATGCCCTTCAAGGACATCAGGTCCCGCCGCGAGATGATCTCCTCAATCGTTCTCGCCTGCTGGTCCAGGTCGATCATGTCAGCCTCCCGTTCCCAAATGAATTAATTCTGTAACTATAAATCAATCAATGAGGAAGTCCAACCGCGATGCAAAAGGGCTTTGACGGTTCTCCGGGACCCCGTTGCCGGGACACTGTAGAATAGTGAGGAGGCCCGGGTGCCGCGCACCGAGGCCCGTTCGGTGTACACGGCGCGAGGAGACATGGAAAGACATGGAGATATTGCGGGAACTGGAGAGAATGGTCGAAGAGAGCCTGGAGGGCTGGCCCGGGGCCTTGACGGCCGGATCCGCGGGCCGGCTCTCGGTCAGGGTTGAAGAGGAAGTGCACCCCTTCCTGGTCGCCTCCCTTTACCGCGCTCTGCATGGTCCGGTCCTGGTAGTGGTGCCGGGAAGGTCGGCAGAGGAAGAGCTGTCCCTTGTTCTGGCCGAGATGCTGGGCCCGGAGGCGGTGCGGCCGTTGCCCCTGCGCGAGCTGGTCATAGCGGGGGAGCGTGGGGAGGATCCGGAGGCGGTTGCCCTGCGCTCGCGGGCCATCAAAGCCCTGGCCCGAGGCGAGCACGTGGCGGTGGTTTGCGAAGCGCGCGCTCTCGCCCAGATATTTCCAGCTGATGATAAGGCGCTCTCACCCTTCGCCTTCCGTGTCGATACGGAGACGGACATGGGTGATGCGGTACGGCGCCTCGCGGCCATGGGTTACGTCAGGGATTACCTGGTGGAGGGAGCGGGCCAGTTCTCGGTACGCGGGGGTATCCTGGACGTCTTCGATCCCGGCTGGCCGCGGCCGCTGCGGGTAGAGTTCTTCGGGGACAGGGTGGAGAGGATCCGCCACTTCAATCCCGTCGACCAGCGCTCGGGTGAGGCGCGGGACGAGGCGGAGATATACCCGGTGGTCCTTGCCGGGAAAGAGGATCAGGGAAGAAGGCTGCTCGACTTCCTGGGCGAGGGGTCGGCGGTGATCACCCAGCAGCCGCTGCTCGTGGCGGATAAGCTGCAGGCCGCGGGGGCGGATACGGCCCTCCCGGAAGAAGCGAAGGAGAGGGGGATATACCTGGCCGAGCTGGACCCCACTGCCACGCATCCCTCGGCCTCGCTTCCGAGTCTGGGGATCACGGAGTACCGCGGGCGCGTACAGGGATTCCTGGAAGACCTGCGCGAGCTTACGGCCGGCGGTTGGAGCACGGTGGTGTTGCTGAACACCGCGGGCAGGATGGAGCGTTTGCGTGAAGTGCTCGGCGAGGAAGGGTTAGGGGTGAGACTGGAGGGAGCTCCCGGTACGGGGACGGTGCTGCTCGCGCGCGGGAGCTGGCCGCGGGGATTCAAGCTGCCCGGCCGCAAGCTGGCCGTGTTCACCGAGAGGGACGTCTTCGGCAGACTGCGCCCGCGCGCGGCGCCGGCGGAGGCGGGCGGAGGCCGACCCGTGGAGGGCTGGTGGGACCTGGACGAGGGCGATTACGTGGTTCACGTCAACCACGGCATCGCTGTCTACGGGGGGCTGGTGGAGCGGGAGGTGGATGGCGCTGTGCGGGAGTACCTGCTCCTGCGCTATGCGGGCGACGATTCCCTCTACGTCCCCACCGACCGCATCGACCTCGTCCACCGCTACGTCGGCGCCGAGAAGCCGGTGGTGCACCACCTCTCCAGCCACCACTGGCGGCGCGTCAAGCGCCGCGCCCGCTCCTCGATCAGTGGGTTCGACTGCGTCCTCGCCACGACC
>CAZQFX010000165.1:5964-6370 GCA_964592775.1 uncultured Actinomycetota bacterium | reverse complement strand
CACCCAGATGCTGCAGAGCATGATGGAGAACCCCACGCCGACGCGGGCGGAGGTCTCGGACGTAGCCAACGCCGTTTTCGACGCGACGGATGCGGTGATGCTCTCCGGCGAGACCGCGGTGGGGGGTTTCCCGGTGGAAGCGGTGGACACCATGCGGCGCGTCATCGCAAAAGCCGAGTCCACTCTGCCCTTCGACCGCTGGCTGGAGGAACGCAGGCGCTGGATAAGCAGCGGCATGGTCGAGGCGGTCTGTTTCGCGGCCTGCCAGCTTGCCCAGCAGATGGAGGCCACGGCCATAGTGACTCCCACGGAATCGGGTTTCACCGCGCGCCAGATGAGCCGCTTCCGCCCCCGGCAGCCCATCCTGGCCCCCATCCCGACGCTCGGCGCCGCGCGGCGCCTGGCG
>CAZQFX010000165.1:0-5844 GCA_964592775.1 uncultured Actinomycetota bacterium | reverse complement strand
ACAGCGGGGGTAAAGCGCCCCGGCGAAGAAGGCGTACCCGTTACCAATACCATACACTGCGTCACCGCGTGACGCGCGGTTCAGGCCGAGGCTTCCTGACCGCGGTCCGCTCCGGAAACAGCCGGCCACCCGACCGGTCCCGGGCTTTCCCTGCGACGCGGCGGCCGACATGCACGGTTTTGATTATTCCCGCCCCACGGCGTATTATGCGATTGAAAATATTTGACCGCGGAGGGTCACGGGGCGACTTCGCGTACCAGGCCGCCGGACCAGGCCTACGGAGGTGGCTGCATGATATCGGACCAAGCGTACGGGGAACTGGAACTGGCCGTCGGCCCCGAGAACGCCTCCCGCGAACCGGCGGTGCTGGAAGGCTACGCCTGGCAGCCCTTCCTCAACGACGATCCCGCGCTATGGATAACCCGTCCCGCCGCCGCCGTGCTGCCGTCGTCCACCGAGGAGGTGCAGGCCGTGGTGCGCGCCTGCAACCGGCACGGCCTCAAGTTCAAGGCGCTCTCCACCGGCTGGGGCGCGGCCTCGGGGCCAACCGGGGAGGACGTGGTGCAACTCGACATGCGCCGCATGAACCGCATCCTGGAGATCGACGGGCGCAACATGGCCGCGGTGGTGGAGCCGTACGTATGCGGCGCCCAGTTGCAGGCGGAGGCCATGAAGCTGGGGCTCAACACCCACATCATCGGGGCGGGACCTTCCTGCTCCCCCCTGGCCAGCGCCACCTCCATGAGCGGAGTGGGCCACGACGGCGTGTACATGGCCTACAGCGCCCGCAATGCCATGGGGGTTGAGTGGGTGCTGCCCGACGGGGAGGTGCTCAGGCTGGGCACCCCGGGGTCGGGGCTGGGGTGGTTCTCGGGCGACGGGCCGGGACCCTCCCTGCGGGGGATCATGCGGGGGGCGCTGGGGGCTCTCTCGGGGCTGGGCGTCTTCACCAAGTGCGCGGTGAAGCTCTACAACTGGCCCGGCCCCGCGCAGATGGGGTCCGAGGGACTGGTCCTCGATTCCCGCGTGGAGATGCCGGAGAACAAGCGCTTCTACATGATCTTCTTCCCCGGGCCGCGCGAGTTCGCCGGCGCCATGTACAAGATAGGGGAGTCCGAGATCGGATACGCGTCGGTGAGGATAGCGCCGGTGGCCTACACCGCCCTGATGATGCCGCACTCCGGCATGAACATCCTAAAGACCACGGCGCTTAGGTCCATCCTGGCGGAGACGCTGGCCTACCCCCTGACCTTCGTCCTGGCCGGCGATTCCGAGGGAGAGATCGCCTTCCAGGAGGCGGTGCTCAAACAGATCGTGCTGGAAGAAAAAGGCTTCATGCTCGACGTGAACAAGATGGGACCGATGGCCACGTTCATGCCCCTGAACTTCCTGCGCGTGAGCGTCATCCCCCTGGCCTTCCGCCCCGGGGGCATCTTCGGGACCTGCCTGGACGGCAACGAGGCACTGGACCTCCAGATGAAGTGGGTGGACGCCATCGCCGCGGCAAAGCAGGAGTTCATGGAGAGCGGGGCCATCATGGAGGACGGAGGGAACAACCCTTACTTCGTCCCCTACGAGAACAACACCTGGGCCCACTGCGAGGTGCTCTACGCCTACTCCGTGGACAACAAGAACAGCCTGGACGCCCTCAACCCCATCGAGTTCTCGTCCACCCTGAACGCCATAGAGCTGTGCATGACCCCGCTGTCGGCGTTCATCGCGCCGGTGCGCAAAGCCCTGAGTCCCCTGGCGGGCAATTACAACGAGTGGCAGAAGAAGATATCCGCCGCTTTCGACCCGGGCGGCGCGGCGGACGTGGGGTTCTACACCGAGGAGAGCGATTTCGCCTACGACCGCATCGATCCCGCGAAGAGAAAGAGGCTGGAGGAGCTGCGGGACAGGTCGAAGTGGACGGAAGCCGGCCCCCCTACCTAACGAAACAGCAACACCCTTGGGGTCAGACCCCAAGGGTGTTAAGTCGGTCAGGAGGCGCTCAAACGGCCGTCCATCATGTGGAAGGAGCGGTCGGCCACCTCCTGGATGCTCTCGTCGTGGGTGACGATGATCACGCACTTGCCGTGCTCGCGGGCCAATCTGACCAGGAGGCCCACTACGATCTCCCCCGTGGCACGGTCCAGGTTGCCCGTCGGCTCGTCGGCCAGGATGATGTCCGGGTCGTTGGCCATGGCCCTGGCGATGGCCACCCTCTGCTTCTCTCCGCCGCTCATCCGGTTGGCCCTGGCCTTCTGCAGCCTGGCGTCTATGCCCATCCCGGCCAGCAGCTCCACCGCCTTTTCCCGCTGGCGCGGCGGGGATACGGCGTCTATGTCCATGGGAAGGGTCACGTTCTCCAGCGCGGTAAGCGCGGATATGAGGTTGAAGAACTGGAAGACGAAGCCGACCCGCCTTCTGCGGTAGTGGATGAGATCGGCATCGGAGGCGGTTATATCTTCCCCGAAGGCGCTTATCTCCCCTTCGTCGGGGCTCTCCAGGGAGCCGATGAGATAGAGAAGGGTGGTCTTGCCGGAGCCGGACGGCCCCACGATTACCGTCACCTCGCCCTTCCCGGCCTTGAAACTGACGCCGTCCACGGCGGTGACGTCTCCCGCCTTGGCCTTGAAGGTCTTGCATAAACCCTTGACTTCGAGAGCCTCCCGCGCCACCGCGCCACCTCCTATTCGATGCTCAGAACCCGCGCCGGCCTGAGCCGGGTTATCCATATCACGGGGACCGCCATCCCCAGCAGGCTGATGCCGATGAGGATGATGATGCCGTAAAGTAGCAGGTCTCCCTGGTAGATGATGTTGAGGTCGACGGATTCGTCCACCCCGACCGCCGGAGAATACAACCCGCCTTCCTTGTAGAGCTTGCGGTCGGAGAGGTAGTTGCCCGTATAGGCCCGCGCCTCCGGTTTCCCTTCCTCCACGGCCTCGTTCTGCACGCTCCCGGAGAGCAGCCAGTCGCCGATGCCCTGGCTGATGAGGACGGTGGCCCCGGTGGCCAGGATGACGGACACCAGGCAGATGCAGATGACCTCGGCGGCGTACTGCACGATGACCTGGCGCCCCGTGGCCCCGATGGCCTTGAGCACCCCCAGCTCCCGGGTTCTCCCGCCTACGATGATGGCCATGGCCAGGAGGATGATGAGGGCGCAGGCCCCCAGGGCGCCGATCAGCCCGATGAGCGAGGTCTTGCCCACCTTCTCGAGGGGGTCCGAGATCTTCTCGTAATCCGAGTAGTCGGAAATGAACTCGTACTTGTTGCCCTCCGCCGCCTCCCGCGAGAAAGCCTCCTTCAGGGCGGCGGTGCTGTCCACGTTGTCGAAGTAATATGAGCCCAACTCCACGTAGCCGGGCATGCCGTTGAGGTCTTGCACCACGGAGAGGGGAGCGAAGAGCTTGTTGCCGGCCGGGTTGTAATCGAGGATGCTCTCGCTCTCCCGCTCCGCTTCCAGCGTCTCGTAAACCCCTATGACCTCCAGCTCCATGGTCCGGTTGTTCCTGCTCCCTCCGACGACGACCGCCTCCACCGTATCCCCGATCTCCAGCCCGTTGTCCTCGGCCATGTTCTTCTCCACCAGCGCCACGCGGTTCTTCTCCAGGTGATCCACATAGGTGAAGAAAGAGCCCTCCACGAGCTTCTTGTTCCCGTTGAGGAAATCGGACGCCGACGCGCAGTTGGTGTTGCCCTCGAACACGAACAGGTTGCCCAGCGTCCGCGTGGTCAGGCCCTCGATCCCCTGCCGGGCCAGTTGCTCGTCGGTGGCGTACGGCGCCAGGGGGGCCAGCTCGGAGTTCTTGGCGTTGAGGATGATGATCCCGGCGTTCATGATCTTGTCGTAGGTGATGACGTGGTCCTGGCGGGAAAAGGCGTCGGCGATCTTCTCCGGAAGGTGGAACTTGGCCCGGTCCGCGATCTCCTCCTCCTCGTTCATGCTGCGGGCCTCGCGCATCCGCTGCCTCTCGCCTTTGTCCAGTTCCCGCTCGAACACCTCCAGTATGTATTCCGAGCTCACCCGGACCTCGCCGTAGTTGCCGACGGCCTTCTTGATGCTGTCGACCTGGCTTTCCGCCGCCAGCCTCACCACCAGCATGGAGAGGGAAAAGGCCAGGCAGACGAACAGCAACAGGACCACGATGAGGTTGCTCAGGGGATGGCGCCGGAAGCTCTTGAAGCCTCTTCTTATCGAACGCATCGACGGTGTCTCCTCCCCTCCGGCTCAATCCGCGAGTCCGGCCAGGCTTATCCTCACCTCTTTGCCGCCGCCGTCCCCCCACAACTTGTGGATGACGAGGTGGGCGTTGCCGGTGGCGATGTCCGCGGTGAAACCCGCGTTCTCCTCCGTGCTCTGCGGGTTCAGATCGAAGAACAGGAATACGCCCTCCAGGACCTCCTTCTTCTTGAGCTTGTAGAGCACGGGCGTGAGGTCGGCATAATCGAGAAGGGCGGCCGAGATCGCGTGCTCGGAGACATATTTTCCCAGGTAACCGCGATCGCCGTAGTAAGAGCGGTATTCGTCCGCCTCTATGCTGGGGCTCTCCAGCCGGAAGGAGTACTGGGAGAAATCGGCCAGTTCGTCGCCGACGTTCTCTACCGCCAGCTCTATCTCCAGGTAATCGCCCATGACCTCCCGCTGGTTCGCTTCTATGACCTTTTGGTTGGAGTCGTTCCTGGTCGCGTCCACTACGGTGAAGCTTGCCCCCGACAGTTCCGCCGTATACCTCGGATCCCAGGCGTCCGATCCCTTCGTCCCGTCCTCATCCCCACCCGGCCCGGAGCCGCCCGCTTCCTGTTCCTGGCCTTCCAAATTCAGCCCCTCCAGGTCCTCGCCGGTCAGGCCGGGAGGCAGCTTGGTGCCTTCGTCCATACCTTCCCGCGGCGTCTCCGCCGTGGTCTGGCCGGTGCCCCCGCAGGAAACGAGGCCGGTCATGGCTACCGCCAGGAGCGCGAGAATCGCCGCCGTTATCCGTACTCCGTGAAGTCTCCCGCCGTTGTTCACTCCAGCCTTCTCCCTTCCTTGCCGTCCGCCGATCCCGTGGGAACCGCGTGCCGGCCGCAGTGGCTCGCGAGACCTCTCAGAAATCCCACTGCAACCGGTAGTCCTTCGCCTCACCGGCTACCCGGTCGATCTCCACCCTCATCTCCCCTATCTTCGCAAGCCCTCCCTCGAATTCGTCGCCGGTCAGGTAGGACCGGATCTTCTTCTCGTCCAGGGTCTTGATGACGTCCAGGGCCTTGTTGAACCATTCCTCGATGAACTCCGCCAGCGCCCCCGTCTTCCGCGCCACTTCGATCATCATGGCCGCGTATTCCTTCTCCTCCTCGACACCGCTCAGCGAAGACACGCCGCTGTATTCGGCTTCCGCGCTCATGGCAAGGGACGCCATCTCTCCCTGGGCGGCCTCGTACCGTTCCAGGGGACCGCCCGGATTCAGTATGGCCTCGGGGTTGGGTCCCTGCAGGATAGCGAAGAAATCCTCCAGCGCCACGCTCATCTTCTCCCCTTCGCTCGCCATGCGATACGCGTGCGCGTCGCCACGGTTTAAGTACTGCAGCGCCTTGTCCTCGCTGCTCTGCCCGCAGCCGGGCAGAAACCATATCAACGACGCGGCCATGACGCAAAGAAGTAGCGGTACCAGGGCTTTTTTCACCGTATGCACCTCCCGGATGCTCCCATCCCCTTGTATCCGTCGAGCAAAACGAAATCGCGTCTTTATTCCTCCGCAGACGTCGTTTTCCATACAGGTATATCCCGTTACAGTATTTTATCATCCCGCGGCAGGCTGACCGAGAATCAAAATAGTTGCCCGAATCTTAGTACCCCGATCCGTAAATACGCTCGCA
>CAZQFX010000164.1:0-6407 GCA_964592775.1 uncultured Actinomycetota bacterium | reverse complement strand
TTGTATGGGTGATGTGTCCCCTTACACCCTTTCATCGCGAAGAGTATATATGTGGTTCTTCTGCGAGAAGTACCTCTTGAATTATTAAGCACTCCTTCCGCCCGAATCAATCGTTCCCGACCCCTTCCAGGGCTGGCTGAGAAAGACCTCTAAGCGGCGAACCGGAGGTTTGGAAGGGTCCGCAGGAGCAGACGAAAGAGCGAGGCGTATCCGCAGATTAGCGAAAGAGGCTCAGGTGCCCGTTCGGAGGCGTCCTCCCAAGCCAATAGGAAAGCGATCAACCCCTCCCGCGAGGGGGCAGGGGAGGTTTACCCTTGACTTGGGTCTTTAAAGGTGACCCCAAGTGGGATTCCCAAAGGGGAAATCCCGTTCCAGGGCTGACCCCAAGTGGGATTTACTGCAGCCGGGCGATGATGGCGCCGGCCATTTCGGAGGTTCCAGCCTCGCCGCCCAGGTCGTAGGTGACCGTCTTTCCTTCCGCGATCACCGCCGTGGTGGCGCCGTAGATGCGCCGCGCCGCCTCCTCCTCGCCTATGTACTGCAGCATGAGCACGCCGGTAAGGATCTGGGCGGTGGGATTGACCTTGTCCATCCCCGTGTACTTGGGGGCGCTGCCGTGCACGGGCTCGAAGACCTGGATGTCGTCCCCGATGTTGGCGCTGGGGGCCACGCCCAGCCCCCCCACCAGGCCGGCGCAGAGGTCGGAGATGATGTCGCCATAGAGGTTGGGCAGCACCAGCACGTCGTAGATGTGCGGCTTCTGCACCAGTTGCATGGCCATGTTGTCCACGATGCGGTCCTCGAACTCGATGTCCGGGAAGTCCCGCGCCACCTTGCGCGCCACCTCCAGGAACATGCCGTCGGTGAACTTGAGGATGTTGGCCTTGTGCACCGCGGTCACCTTGCGCCTGCCCTCGCGGCGGGCGTATTCGAATGCGAAGCGGCAGATGCGCTCGGAGGCTCCGCGTGTGATGAGCTTGACGCTCTCCGCCGTGTCCTCGTCCACCTGGCGCTCGATGCCCGCGTAGAGGTCCTCGGTGTTCTCCCGCACCACCACGAGGTCGATGTCTTTGTAGGAGGAGCGCACGCCCTCCATGCTGCGGGCCGGGCGCAGGTTGGCGTAAAGGTCCAGTTCCTGGCGCAGGGCCACGTTGATGCTGCGGAACCCGGAGCCCACCGGCGTGGTGATGGGCCCTTTCATGGCCACCTTGTTGGCGCGGATGGAGTCAAGCACGCGCGTGGGCAGGGGCGTCCCGTATTTCTCCATCACGTCGGCTCCGGCTTCCTGTACGTCCCACTCTATCACGACTCCCGCCGCCTCGATGATACGGCGGGAGGCCTCCACGATCTCCGGCCCGATGCCGTCGCCGGGTATGAGGGTAACCTTCTTCATAGCTTGAAACCTCCGTGCTTCTTCAGATAGTCGGTGAGCCCGCCCTCCGCGAGGATGTCCATCATCACCGGCGGAAGGGGCGTTATCGTGACATCGGTGCCACGCGTGAGGTTTACGACCCTGCCCTTCCCCAGGTCCACCTCCAGTTCGTCTCCGGCCTGGATACCCGAGGTGTCGCATTCCACCGCGGGCAGGCCGATGTTGATGGCGTTGCGGAAGAAGATGCGCGCGAAGGAGCGCGCCAGCACGGCGCTCACTCCCGCGTGCCTGATGACCAGCGGCGCCTGCTCTCGCGAAGAGCCGCACCCGAAGTTTCCGCCGGCGACGATGAAGTCCCCCGGCCGTACCCTGTTGCCGAAATCGGGGTCTATGTCCTCCATGCAGTGGCACGCCAGTTCGTCCATGTCCAGGGTCTTGAACTTGTATTTGCCGGAGATGATGTAGTCGGTGTTCACGTCATCGCCGAAGACATGGGCCCTGCCCCGCAATATCCGGCCTTTCTCCATTGCTTACGCCTCCGCCATCTGATATGCCCCGAGCTCCTTCGCGTTATGCGTTCCCGTACCGGAAATCCCGCAATCCGTTCCGTATCCGCCCGCTCACTGCCTCGCGCGTCACTTCCCCTTCCGGCCGCATCTCACAGCATGCGGCGCGGATCGGTTATCTTGCCCGCCACGGCGCTCGCCGCCACCGTGGCGGGGCTCGCCAGGTAGATGAAAGCGTTGGCGTTTCCCATGCGCCCCTTGAAGTTGCGGTTGGCGGTGGATATCACGCGCTCGCCGTCGGAGGGCACGCCGTTGTGCGTGCCCACGCAGGGCCCGCAACCGGGGGTGACGAAGACCGCCCCCGCCTCGATGAGCCTCTGCACTATGCCCCTGTTCATGCCGTCCATGAGCACCTGGCGCGAGGCCGGAGCAACGATCAATCGCACCTCAGGGCTGACCCTCCGTCCGGCCAGGATGCGCGCGGCTGTCTCCAGGTCCTCCAACCTGCCGTTGGTGCAGGTGCCGATGACCGCCTCCTGGATGGGCGTGCCCTCGACCTCCTCAACCGGCCGCACGTTGTCCACGCGGTGGGGCTCAGCCACCTGCGGGGACAGGCTCCCCAGGTCGAACTCCATGACCACGTCGTAGGAGGCGTCGGGGTCGGGAGCCGCCGGGATGAAGGGCCGGGCGACGCGCCCCGCCAGCCACTCCAGGGTCTTGGCGTCCGCCTCCATGAGCCCCGCCTTGGCCCCCATCTCCACCGCCATGTTGGATATGGTGAAGCGCGCCTCCACACTGAGCGAAGAGATGACCTCGCCTCCGTACTCCACCGCCATGTAGGTGGCGCCGTCCGCGGTTATCCTTCCCGCCAGGAAGAGGGCTACGTCCTTGGAATGGACGCCCACCGCCAGCTCGCCCCGCAGCTCGAGGCGCAGGGTGGAGGGTATCTTGAACCACAGCTTGCCCGTGAGCATGGCCGCCGCCAGGTCGGTGGAGCCCACCCCGGTGGAGAAGGCGTTGATGGCCCCGTAGGTTGTGGTATGGGAATCGGCGCCGACGACGATGTCACCGGGGGCGACATGCCCCTGCTCGGGGAGGAGGCAGTGGCACACCCCGCAGCCGATATCGTAGATGCCCACTCCCTGCTCGGCGGCGAACTCGCGCATCATGGCATGAAGGTTGGAAACCCCCTCCAGGGGGCTGGGCGCGCTGTGGTCGATGACCAGGGCCACGCGGGAGGGGTCGATCACCCGCTCCCCCCCGAGTTCGCGGAAGGCCCTTATAGCCAGGGGGGAGGTGCCGTCCTGCCCCATCATGAAGTCCACGTCCGCGACCACCAGCTCGCCCGCCCGCGCCTCGCGGCCGCAGTGAGCGGAGAATATCCTCTCGGCCATGGTCATTCCCATTGACTTGCTCCCGGTCAGGTTGTTTCGCATTTTCGCTGCCGGCGTTGCTGTTTGGTTTTCTCATAGGCTCTTCGCCCCAGCAGTTACGGGTATCATTATTCACCACAAACCACGATTACGTAAAGACAAGAAACGTGCATGCAACGGGGGTTGATATTTCACCACCTGCCCGAGAACCGGGGGCACGGTCCGAAGCGGCTTTCGCGAGCAGTAAATCCGGAAGGCGAGGGATAAATTGGCATGGCGCAGCGACGCTCCCGGCACGTTACCGTATTTATGGACCTGGGTACCAAGCGACTCTGCCAGCCCGGGCGGAAACACAAGGATAATGATAAAATATCCTGGGCATTCGCTCGTCAGGAGGGGATGCCCGCGGGTCATGGTGGAAAGACCGCGTAATCGCAGTACCATTCGAAGGAGGAGCTCATGGCAGCAGATGCGCAAAAAGCCAAGGTCGTCGTCATCGGGGCCGGCCCGGGAGGCTACGTGGCGGCCATAAGGGCGGCCCAGTTGGGGAGCGGAGTGGTCCTGGTCGAGAAGGATATGCTCGGCGGCACCTGCCTCAACCGGGGCTGCATCCCCACCAAGGCCATGCTGGCCTGTGCCGAGGCGCTGGAGACCATCAAGGACGCGGAGGAATACGGCATCAAGGTGGGCGAGCCCGTCCCCGACCTCAAGGCCATGGTGGAGCGCAAGGAAAAGGTGTCCGAGCAGTTGCGCAACGGCATCGCGCAGCTCCTCAAGGCGAACAAGGTCGAGGTGGTGATGGGCACGGCCCGCCTGAACTCGCCCGACGAGGTGGCGGTGGAGACGTCCGGCGGCTCCCGTACGATCGAGACCGAGAAGGTCATCATCGCCACCGGGTCCGAGCCGGCGCGCCTGCCGACCTTCGATTTCGACCATCCGGCCATCCTCACCTCGACGGAGGGACTGGAGCTCACCGAGATACCCGAGACCATGATCATCGTGGGCAGCGGCGTGGTGGGGTCGGAGTTCGCCACTATCTACAATGCCCTGGGCACCAGGGTCACCATGGTCGAGCTCATGCCCCGTATCCTCCCCACCGAGGACGAGCGCGTCTCGCAGCAGATGAAGCGCATCCTGGGCAAGAAGGGCATCGAGATCCTCACCGAGACCACTATCGACGAGATGGTCGAATACCGCCCGGACGGCGTCAAGGCCAGGCTTTCGACGGGGGACGTCCTGGAGGCGGACAAGCTCCTGGTGTCCATCGGCAGGTCCCTCAACTCCGCCGGCCTCGGGCTGGAGGAAATCGGTGTGGAACTTGGGCAGCGGGGCGAGATCATGGTCGACGAGCGCATGGAGACCGGGGTTCCCGGCATATACGCCATCGGCGACGTGGTAGGCGGCATCCTCCTGGCTCACGTGGCCTCATTCGAGGGCATGTGCGCCGCAGAGAACGCCATGGGCATGGAGGCGACCATGAGCTACGACGTGGTCCCCGCCTGTATCTTCACCGAACCGGAGATCGCTAGCGTCGGGCTCACCCCCGCCAGGGCGGAGGAGCAGGGCATGGAGACGAGGATCGGGAGGTTCATGTTCGGCGGCCTGGGCAAGGCGCTGGCCATGGGCAAGGGGCAGGGCTTCATCCAGCTGGTGGTGGAGGCGGCCACGGACAGGATCGTCGGCTGCCAGATCATGAGCGCCCACGCCTCCGACCTCATCCACGAGCTGGCCCTGGCCATACAGATGGGGATAACGGCCCGCGAGCTCGGCAGGACCGTGCACGCGCATCCCAGCCTGGCCGAGGCGATAATGGAGGCGGCGGAGGCGGCCCACGACCGCGCCATTCACGCCGCCCCGGCGCGCAAGTAGGACGGTATGGCACGCCGCGGACGGTTGCGATATTATGACATAGTCGTGTTCGAGCTACCTGGAGGTGAGGCACATGTACCCTGACGACCTCAAGTATCACGCAGAGCACTGCTGGGCCAGGATCGATGGCAACGTCGCCACCCTGGGGATAACCTATTACGCCCAGGACCAGCTTGGAGAGATCGTCTTTCTCGAACTCCCCGCCGTGGGTACCGAAATCGCCGCCGGCAAGGCCTATGCGGAGATCGAGTCGGTGAAATCGGTGTCCGACGTCTACAGCCCCGTCAACGGGACCATCACCGAGACCAACCAGGAAGTGGTCGAGGCGCCGGAGATCGTCAACGAGGACTGCTACGAGGCCGGCTGGATGGTCAAGGTGGAGCTGGCGGACGATTCCGGTGTAGGCGACCTCATGGATGCCGCCGCGTATGAGAAGCTCGTCTCCGAGTCGTAATATTACCCCGCGGGGGAATCAAACGGGCGGGGGCTCTCACCCCCGCCCATTTTTCGCTCTCATCCCCAACGAAGCCGATCACGGGGATCAAGCGCCGGGGCCGCTCTGCCGCGGCAGGTCCTGCATCAACTCCTCCAGCTCCTTGAGCAACCGCTCCAGTTCCTCCGGGGTCATGTTCTCCAGGTCCTCGAGGTTCAGGTCATCGGGGACGAGCTCCTCCAGGTCCTCCAGGTTGAAGTCCTCGAGGTTTAGATCCTCGTACTCCATGTCGGTACCCATGACCTTTTGCATCGGATGCTCGGTCAGGTACCACTTGCCGTCCTTCTTGACCATGTTGAACTCCACGGGATCATCCGCCAGGTCCATCTCCTCCCCAATGCCGAGGACCTTGACGCTCACCGTCCCCGCCGTGGTGACCACCGTGGCCTTGTCGCCTTTCTCCGACTTCAGCTCGAGTTCAACGTCCTCGAACCTGACGTCCATTATCTCGAAGGCCATCTCGGTGTATTCCTTTATCAGTTCCTCGGTGAGTTCGAACTCCCCCATGAAGGGGTTATCCTTCATCTCCTTGACTAAGAAGTCCTCCTCGAAGCAATCCATGTAGGAATCGATGTCCCCGGCCTCAAAGGAATCCATGAACTTCTGCGCCAGGGCCACGGGGTCTCCCGAGCCTCCTCCGCCGCCCTTCCATACGGCGAGCCACAGCACCAGCACCATCAGGGCCGAGCCGATCCCGACCATCAGGTTGAAGGCGAGGTGGATGAAGGTGTTGTCCGGCGGCCGTTCGTCGTTGGGGATCTGGTTCAGCCCGGTGACCTTGGTGTCGGGGCTGA
>CAZQFX010000163.1:0-6410 GCA_964592775.1 uncultured Actinomycetota bacterium | reverse complement strand
GCGTGGTTGACATCAACCTGGAGGGCGCCGGGGAGACCCTGCGCATGGTCGAGCAGGCCGGCGGCAGCGGCGAGATCTACGAGCTGGATGTGAGAGTACTGATGGACTGGGAGGCCATGGCCGGCCACTTCTTCCGCACCTGGGGAGGCGTGGACGTCCTCGTCAACAACGCCGGGGTGGTGTCGGTGGGGCACGTGGGCGACATCCCCATCGAGGACTGGGAATGGATCTTCAGCATCAATTTCTGGGGCATGGTATACGGCTGCCACACTTTCATCCCGCGCATGAAGGCGCAGGGCGGCGGCCACATCGTCAACGTCGCCTCCGCGGCGGGGCTCCTGTGCCTGCTGGAGATGGCGCCCTACAACACCACCAAGGCGGCGGTCATCGCGCTCTCCGAGACCCTCAGCGGTGAGTTGGCCCCTTTCAAGATAGGGGTGACCGCAGTATGCCCCATGTTCTTCGACACCCACCTCCTGGACAACATGCGCTACACGGACGAGTTCGAGACCGAATTCGCCCACGCCACCTTCGACAACGCGCGCATGACGGCGGACGAAGTGGCGGAAGCGGCGCTGAAAGCCGTGGAGAGGAAGCGGCTGTACGCCGTGCCGCAGTTGTCCGGCAGGATCCTCTGGGCGCTAAAGCGCATGAACCCCGGTTTGTACCATGGGACGCTGGCGCTTTTCAACCGCTACAGGATCGGGCGCCCGCTGTTCATGTGGATGGCCCGCAAAGGCCTGGTGCAGTAGTGGAGATAGCAGGCCAGGGCAAGGCCGGACCGGGCGAGCAAGTGTAAAGGCCTTGACGTCGGGCTTTGTCTTTGGCAATGCGGCGTGCCGGCGCGCTGCCCTCCATCATCCGTGACCTGCGCGCCTCGGGTTACGAGCCGGTCACCATCACCGGGCTGCTGCTGCCGGAAGACTGAAGCCCCGCAAGGCGATGGCGATCATCTCGAGCACGGCTCTGCGGTTACACATATCATCGCAGCTGCAAGAACCGAGAGCATTATCGGGGCAAGGACACGGCGGCGGGCGGGAAGTTTATTATAAGGATAATGGAGAAAGGATATTCTTCGAGAAGTGCAGATGGTTGTTGGGCCCTTAACCCGATCCCGATCCATGCCGTTCCCCTATTGCCACCCGTACTTCTGGGAGAAGAACCCGGAGTTACGACCGTTGAGATCGTTATGGGACGAGGCGGGAGAGGAAATGAACAGGAACATCGAAGTAATCCAGACCGGGGGGCGCGTCATCCACTGGGCCGGCTTCTACGACAGGCTGGTCAAGGTTCTCATGCTCGGGAAAGAGCGGGAGAAAAGGAAGGCGACCGTGGAGCTTGCGGGAGCAAAGGCATTGGATCTTTCTCGCGCTCTTGCCGGTAAAGAAGAGGTGTAGATGAAAGAGCGCGGTAGGCGGCATACGCACGGGCACGACCATGCCCACGGTTCCACCGATCCCCTGATCCTCTCCACGCGGCGCGGGATCCGGGCCATCAAGTGGTCGTTTACGGCCTTGATGGCCACCGCGGCCATACAGGTGGTTGTTGTGGTCCTGTCGGGAAGCGTAGCTCTTCTCGCCGACACCGTGCACAACTTCGGTGACGCCCTGACCGCGGTGCCGCTTTGGATCGCCTTCCGCCTGGGCCGCAGGGAGCCCACGCGCAGGTTCACATACGGCCTGGGAAGGGTCGAGGACCTGGCGGGCTTGACTATAGTGCTCATCATCCTGGGGAGCGCGGCTTTCGCGGCTTACGAATCCATCGGCCGTATCTTCAACCCCCGCGATATCGGCAACCTGTGGGCCGTGGCCGTTGCCGCCGCGATAGGCTTTGCCGGCAACGAGGCGGTGGCCGTCTTCCGCATCAGGGTGGGGAAGGAGATAGGGAGCGCCGCGCTGGTGGCCGACGGCTACCATGCGCGCGTCGACGGCCTCACCAGCCTGGCCGTCCTTGCCGGCGCCATCGGGGTCTGGCTTGGCTTCCCCCTGGCGGATCCCATAGTGGGATTGATCATCACCGCCGCCATCCTGCGCATCGTCTGGAGTTCGGGGAGATCGGTCTTCTCCCGGCTTCTCGATGGTGTGGACCCGGAGGTGCCAGACGAGATAAGGCACGCGGTATCGCATGTCCCCGGCGTGCGGGAGGTGACCGGCGTGCGCGTGAGGTGGCTGGGGCACCGCATGCACGCCGAGCTCAACCTCAGCGTATGCGCCGACCTCTCGGTTGAAGAAGGGCACGAGGTCGCCGTCGAGACACGGCACCAGCTTCTGCATCACTTGAGATATCTCTCCGACGCGACCATCCACGTGGACCCCGAGCATGCCTCGGGAGGAGAGTACCACTGCGTGGAGGACCACGAACACGACGACCTGCCCTCGCATTCCCACTAAGTACACCGTTTCATAATTACGGTTGCATTCGGTCGCCGCTGCGTGAGCCGGCCCCGGCATGTCTCCGCCTCTTTGGGCCGCATCAAGCCGGCCGGCCGGCCGGGTATGCGGACCGGCGCCGGCATGCCGCGCGGCACGTTTTCTCCCGCCGCCCTTTGGGCACCATATACTGGGGATGATAGAATGCCCCTACGGGAGCGTGACATCCGGATGTGAAAGACGGAGGTGAGATCGTGGCGGACTGGGTATGCAAGAAATGCGGCTACGTCAGGGATTCGCGTTGCAAGCCGAAGAAGTGCCCTAACTGCGACGCGCAGAACGCTTTCGAGAAGAAAGAGGAAGCGAAGAAGTCCTGATTCCCCGGCAGAACATCTCGGCGGACCTCGAGGAGGGGATCCTGGAGGCGCGCATAAAGGGCGCAGCCGCCGAGACGGCCGTCGAGGGCAGAAAGAAGATCCCGATCGCTTCCTGGGCTTGCAAGGAACCACAAGCAAAGGACACACGGATCGAGGCGTATCGGTGGGTGTCGATAACTTGACGCGGGCCTGTTTCATGGGCCCGCGTTTTCGATTCACGTATCGCCGTCGGCCTCATCGGCTTCCCCCCGCAACCATGGTTTTCTACAGTGAAGCGGGAATCCCGCTCTCTGTCCGTATATAAAGACAGGGAGCGTGGTGGAACCCAGGAAGGGGGCAACACGGCTCCCTCGGATGGCGGATTCATCCGCCTATGTAAGGACAGGGAGCGTGGTGGAACGGCGGTAAGGGAAGCGGATATGGACAAGACGAGTTACGAGGCTTCACCCGAACCGGACGCGCCCGGTATGGACAAGCGCATCGTCCTGGAGTCCTACAAAGCCGCTTGCCTGGTAAGCGACTGGATCGGGGCGGTCACATCCGAATATATGCCGCCGGATACGCTCTCATCGCATGCGAGCCTGGAGAGATGGTCGTTTCTGGAATACCTGTCCAGGCCGGAGGTCGCCTCCTACGGGCAGGTCGAGGACGGCGAGCGGCTGCGGCAAATCCTGGCGGGCCTGGAGCTGTCCCTGCTTCTGTCGACGGATAAAGGCGAGTCGTTCGCTGTCCGCAGGGAATGGCTGAAGCTGGGGAGATGGATGCGCGAGAGCCTCCATTTCGACTCCGCTGCCTGCAGCCTCAACTTGAGCGCCCTTATGGGAGAAGGCCCGGACACGCAGGCATCCAGGATCCTTGCTTTTCTGATCGAGCATCTGCCGGAGTTGAGAGCGGGCTGGAGAGAGGGGAGGGCGGACGCCCTAAACGATTACCTCTACATCCTCTGGCTCGAGGCAAGAGAGAGGTACGCGGTCCCCCGTGACGGGATCGAGAGAGGAGAGGCCGCCAACGGCCCGGATGACCACCGGTGCGATAAGGGAGGTCGGGTTTGAGGGCCGTCATCGCCCATACGATCCGCGCGCTGTGGATAGCCGCCTCCGTCGCGCTCGTCCTGATCGTGGTCTGCGCTGGTGTCTGGTACGCCGAGCAGGTGCTGGAGGGAAAGAGCGCCAGGGCCGAGCTCGAGTCGCGCTGGAGGGAGTCGCGAGCCTCCCCGGAACCGGCCTCTCCCCGGCCTGGCGACGTGGTCGGGAGGATCGTCGTTCCCAGGATGGGCCTGGACGCGCCGCTGGTGGAGATGGCGGACGTGGACGACAGGGAAAACCTCGACCGGGGACCGGCGCACCTCGCCGGCAGCGCCCTTCCCGGGCAACCCGGAAACTGCGTCATCGCCGGCCATCGCACCACCTATTCCCACCCCTTCTTATCCCTGGACGAGATGCGGGAGGGGGATGCGGTCCTCCTCGTCGACCTGGCGAGGAAGGAATACCTGTACGAAGTGGTGGAGGTGCTGATAGTCCTGCCCGGCGACGTATGGGTCATGGAACCGACCCCCGAACCAAGCGTAACCCTGATTGCCTGCCACCCGCTTTTCTCCGCGCGCAACCGTATCGTGGTCAGGGGGGTGTTGAGAAGTTGAAGCGGTGCGACACGCGGCACGAGGACGGCATGGCCGGAAACCTCCCAGGAGAAGTGTTAGAATGTACGGTTCTTCTCCCAGAAGTGTGGGTAGAAAGATACAAGTAATTTAACGCCAATAAGCAAAAGAGCCGGTAGTTAAGGTATGGATAGACCATCGCATATCAAATGCCATCCGGATTACCCTCACTTTTTACAGAAGAGCCGGATATATACATCTTTCATGTATGTATGGTTTTTGATATACTATGATCGAACGCCGGGCACGGGGGAACGAGAGAGTGGTGCTCGAAGATGAACGTGGATACGAAGAGGCAAGACGAAGCCACCGGCGTTCCCTCCTTTGAGGACCTCTACCTGGGCTATCGCAGCAAGCTCATCCGTTTCTTCACCGGGAAGGGGCTCGAGCAGGACATCGCGGAGGACTTGAGCCAGGAGGTCTTCTTCCGTTTCCTGCGCAGCGACAAACCCCTGGAAAGCGAGGACCACGCGCGCAATTACCTCTACCGCATTGCCCAGAACCTGCTCATCGATCATTTCCGCAAACACAATGGAAACGTCAGGATCCAGACACTGGCCGCCGACGATGTCGTCGGGGAGCTGATCCCCTACCTGGTCGCGGAGGAAGCCGACCCGGTGGAAAACCTGATACACGATGAGGTCTCTCTCGATATCCGCTCGGCCGTCAGCAGGTTGCCCCTGCGTTACGCGCGGGCGATCGAGCTGAAGGAATACGAAGGCCTGTCCTACCGGGAGATCGCGGCATGGATGGGTCTATCCCAGAAGGCGGTGGAAAGCCTGCTGCACCGGGCGAAGGCGCAGTTGAAACGGGACCTGGCCGAGACGGGGAAGAAGCGCGGGGGATGGTGGTCGGGCATCCTGGTCACGCTGCGGGGTATGGGGAAACGCGCCAGAGCCCCGCGTTTACTCCGCCGCGCGGGATGCGGCTCGCGGGGGGTCTCCCTGGGGATCGGGAGCGCCGGCGCGGGAAAGGGCCTGCTGGACGTGGTGGCGGTCATGCTGCTGCTGGTATCGCTTGCCGGCACGGGGGTGGCGGCGGCCTTGTCCTCCGGCGGGGACGCACCGGCTCCGGTCCGCCTCGAGGAATACGCCTCGCCGCCCGTCGTGGAAGGTAGTGACCCGGAACAGACGTTTACGGAGGACGTTCCAAGGCCTGCTTTCACGCCGGAAAACGTGAAGACCGGGGATTTTTCCCAGGACGCGGCGGCACGCGAGACGGCGCCCGCGATGTCGGGCCAGCTCGTAACCGGCGATGGCGCATTGCTCTCTGGAGCCGCCGGTACGGTGCGCGGCATCATCGTTTCGGCGGGCAGTGGCCTCGACATCATCCTCGCCGACCTGGGCTGCCTCATCGGCTCCCTCTACGATCCCCTGGCGGGATTGCTGCTATGCATCGGGATGCCCCAGCGGATGCTCGAAGTATTCGAAAGCCTGGCCGGCATGGAAGAGGCAAGGGAAGTCTCCTCCAGCGCCGTGGACGGCCTCGTCGGTGGCACCTGCTTGCTGGAAGAGACGGTGTCGGGGATCCTCGCTTCGCCCGCGATGGAAAACAGCGTGTACGCACCGGCGCCCGCGCCTCCCGCTGCGGAACCCGGAGGTACGGCGGGATCTCCGGACAAGCCCGCCCCCGCGGGCGGGACGGGAAGCGCAACCCTTGCGCCGCCGCCCGCGCCCTGGCAGGAAAAGGCGCCCGGAACTCCAGCAGCGGATACCGGCCAGGAGACGGAAGGCGCCACCGGGGAAGTAAACGGCCTCCTGGAGGATATCACCGGAGCCGTGGAGAACCTGCTCCAGAACCTGCTCCCTTTCTGAGCGAGGCGTTGAAACCGGGGATCGGGGAGCGCATCCTCTCCGAGGTCGTTTATCTTTAATGGTTACGCGAGCGATTCCGGGCATAGTACCCCGATCCGTAAATACGCTCGCAACAGGTCGCCGCTGCATCCCCGCCAACTGTGTTGCGCTCCCTGCGACGTACTCGCAGAGTACGCCTCAGTCGCGCGCCTTG
>CAZQFX010000162.1:0-6428 GCA_964592775.1 uncultured Actinomycetota bacterium | reverse complement strand
CTGTTTTCATCCTTTGCTGGTGCCGCGACCTTGCGGCATGAGGGACTGACCCCAAGTGGGATTCTTTTCGGAGTGGACCCCTGCCGATCCCGTTCCAGGGCTGACCCCAGGTGGGACAGGGCTGACCCCAGGTGGGATCGGGGTTGGATGCAACTCATGCGAGGCGCCCATCGTCTATAATCCAAGGTGATGCAAGGCGGCGGAGGGAATAAGAATGTAGTGAGGGGACCGGCTCCGTGTAATATGTATGAGAGAATGATGAGCCTTGTGCGGCAGCAAGGCGCTCTTCCAGGTTAACCGGCCGTTTACCCGGTGAAACGAAGCGAGGTCGATGGTTTGATCTGTCCGAAATGCGGCAGTTACCAGCCCGACAGGGCGAAATATTGCGGTATCTGCGGGGAGGGCCTCTCCCAGGATGGACTGGTGGAGAGCTTCCTCAGAAGCGACGCCGAACACGAGATCGTCCTTCCCCGCCACCGCAGCTTCTGGTTCTACACGGCCGTCATGGCCATCGTCATCCTCGCCCTGGCCATCTTCGCGGGCGCCGGCTACCTCGTCTACAGGGTCGCCTGGGGAGATAGCGAACCCCGGGGCGACGGCAGGGAGTTCCAGGACACCAGCCAGGAATACACCGACCAGGAGCTCGGATACACCATCTCCTACCCCGAGAACTGGTCCCTGGAGACGGCATCCCCGGCCGAGGGCGAGCTCGCCGCGCTCACCATCAGCCTGAGCGCCCAGAAGAACGTGGAGCTGCGCGTCTACCAGCTCGACCCCCTCGTCTCCATCGGCGGCATAGACGCCATCGAGGAGCACCTCGCCGAGGACGCCGCCGCGTGTATCGAGGCCCTGGGCGGGCAGCCCGGCTCGGGCGGATCCTCCAGGCCGGCCGGCGGGCAACCCGGCGACAGCCGGGAGCCTGGCTCACAACCCGCGGCCGGCGATACCGCCGCGCATGGAGAGGATGAGACCCCGAACGAGGCGACGTTCAAGTCCACGCACGTCTCCGGCTTCCCCGCCTTCTTCACCGAGTTCAGCACCAACATCATGGGCGAAGAGACCGAGTTCCTCCTCTACTACATCGTCTCCGGAGACTACATCTTCGTCTTCCAGGCCCGCTCTCCGGCGGGGGAATACGAGGACGTGCGCCCGCAGTACTTCTCCATCACCGGTTCCTTCAAATGGGAGCGGATACTGGACGAGCAGTCCCCGGACGAGACGCCCGGTATGAGCGGCGCGGGAGCCCCTGTGATAACCTTTAACTGAAACGTGGCAGAGCGGGAAACGCGGCGCGGCACCCGCGTGACCGGCGGCCGTTCCTTCCCCGAAGGGCGGAGACAGGGAGGTGTTGCAATTGCGCATCGTAGTGACCGGCGGAGCGGGATTCATCGGTTCCAACCTCGTGGATACCCTTCTGGACGAAGGGCACGCGGTGACCGTGGTCGACAACCTGTCCACGGGCAAGTTCGACAACCTCTACAACGTGAAGGACGCGGCCAAGGAGAACCGCTTCTCCTTCATCCATACCGACATCCGCGACGACTCCCTGGTGGCGGCCTTCAAGGGCAAGGAACAGGACGCCGTGATACATCTCGCGGCCCAGCCCGACGTGAGGGTATCGGTGAAGAACCCGGTGTTCGACGCGGACGTGAACGTGCTGGGCACGCTCAACGTGCTGCAGCTGGCGGTGGAGAGCGGCGTGAAGCGCTTCATCAACACCAGCTCGGGGGGATGTGTCTATGGCGAGCCTGACGCCATCCCCGTATCCGAGGACGCCCCCAAGCGCCCCGATTCCCCCTACGGCGTGAGCAAGAACGTGGCCGAGAAATACATTCGCTACTACGAGCGCACGCGGGATATCTCCTGCTGCACCCTCGCCCTGGCCAACGTCTACGGCCCGCGCCAGAACGCGTTCGGGGAGGCGGGCGTGGTAGCCATCTTCATCGGCAAGATCCTGCTTAGCGAGGAATGTGTGATCTTCGGAGACGGCGAGCAGACGCGCGATTTCGTCTACGTGGAAGACGCCGTGGACGCCTACCGAGCCGCGCTCGCCGGGGGCGACGGCGAGTTCCTGAACATCGGCACCGGGGTGCAGACCTCGGTTAACGAGCTCTACAGGGGCATCGCCGAGATCATGGACTGCGAAGAGGAACCCGAATACGCGCCGCCGCGTGAGGGCGAGCTGGACCACATCGCGCTCAACGCCGACAGGGCCTCGCGCGTGCTCGGCTGGAGGCCTTGCACTCCCATGCGGGAAGGGCTCTCGCGTACCGTGGACTGGTACCGCCAGAACCTGCGGAGGTAATCCTTGCCCTTTACCGACATACATTCCCATATACTTCCAGGTTTTGACGACGGCGCCTCCGACGACGGTGAATTCCTGTATATGGCGCGGGTCGCGGTGCGGGGAGGCACCTTGCGCATGGCCGCCACCCCCCATTACGACCACGAGAGCCCCGCCTTCGAGCCGCGGAGGGTGCTCGAGGCGGTGAAAGAGCATGGCGAGCTGCTGCGCGGGGCGGGTATCCCTCTCGAGCTAATCCCGGGGGTGGAAGTGCGGGCCAACGCCGGCCTCTACCGCCTGGCGGCGGAGGAAGGCGGCCTGCGGCAACTGAGCCTGGGGGGCGGCGGCAGGTACCTGTTATGCGACCTCCCCCTCATCGACATGCCCACGGCGACCGCCGATATCCTTTTCCAGGTCCAGCTCGCAGGCGTCGTCCCCGTCCTCGCGCACCCCGAGCGCAACCGCTACCTCTCCGCCAGGCCGGAAGTGGTGAAGGGGCTGGTGGAACGCGGGGTGGAGGTGCAGGTCAACTCCGGCAGCCTGGAGGGGCTCTATGGCAAGGCCGCCCGCTCGAGTGCCCTCTCGCTGCTCGGCGGGGGCATGGCCCGCCTGGTCGCCTCGGATGCCCACGCCCCCGACGGGCGCAGCCCCGACCTCTCGGGAGCGGCCCGTATCCTAGAGGAGCGCTTCGGCGGGGACGCGGCGCGTATACTCCTCGAGGTGAACCCCGAGCGCGTTCTGGCCGGGGAGGACCTGCTGGACGCCATCGCCGTATCCGCGAATGTCCGGGAGCGCAAGAGGCTCTTCCGGCGCAGGAGGTCGGGGTGAGCCCATCCCAAGAAAGGAAGGGGTTGCCAAAGCGCGGGGGTGTCGGCATGGGCCCACCTCAAGACTGGAAGAGGTTGTTTCGGTACGGGAGGCCGGTGCGAGCCCATCCCGAGACGGTAAGATGTTGTTAAGGTACGGGAGGTTGGTGTGAGCCTTCCCCGCGACTGGTGGTCCGACTTCAAGGCCGAGCCGCGCCGCTCCGGGATGTTCCTGGACTTCGACGGGACGATAAGCGAGATCGCCCCCACCCCGGCGGGAGCCGGGCTCCACCGCCGTGCCGCCGAACTCCTGCCCGGGCTGGCGCGCCGCTACCCGATGTGCGTGATGTCGGGCCGTCGGGCCACGGACGTGGCCTCCCTCGTGAACCTGCCGCATATCCACTACGTGGGCGTGCACGGCATGGAGTGGATGGAGGACGAGCCGCGTATCGACCCCGAGGTCCTGCCCTATATCCCCACCCTGGACCGCGCCCGTGATGAACTGAACGCCGCCCTCTCCTCCCACCCCGGCGTGACCCTGGAGGACAAGCTTGTCTCCTTGACGCTGCATTTTCGCTCAGCCCCGGGCGAGGAGGACGAAGCGGTGCGACTCGCGGAAAGCCTGGCCGTGAGCCTGGGCCTGAGGGCGCGGCGCGGGCGCATGTCGGTGGAGCTGCGCCCGCCCGTGGACATAGACAAGGGCACGGTGCTCATCCGACTGGCCGCCGCGTGGAAACTGAAGCGCGCCCTCTACGCCGGAGACGACCTCACCGACGTGGATGCCTTCCGCGGCCTGCGTTATCTCATGAAGGAGGGCGGCTTCGACGGTATAGCCATCGCGGTCCTCTCCCCCGAGGTGCCCGTGGAGCTGAAGGCGGTAGCCGACATCACCGTGAACGGCCCCGACGGCCTCCTCGGCCTCCTCTCCCCCCTGCTCTAGTTCCCACCCCGGGGTCATCGGCAATTTCCATTACCAGACGAGTTCGTCGGCGTCCCTGGGGTTGTCTACCTCTACTATCTCGGCTACCTCGCCGCTGTGCAGGCGCACGGTGCGGTCGGACATCTCGGCGATGGCGGAGTTGTGGGTGACCAGGATGATGGTCTGCTTCTCCTCGCGGTTGATCTTCTGCATCACCTTGAGCACGTTCTTCCCCGTCTCGAAATCGAGTTCCCCCGTGGGCTCGTCGCAGAGGAGTATCGGCGGCTGCTTGCACATGGCCCGGGCGATGGCGACCCGCTGCTGCTCACCTCCGGAGAGCTGGCTGGGGAAGTGGCCGGAGCGCTCGGCGAGGCCCACCATCTCCAGCGCGCCCATGGACTTGTCCCGCGTGTCGCGCTCCACCAGCTCCAGCGCGAACTCCACGTTCTCCAGCGCCGTGAGCGTGGGGATGAGGTTGAAGAACTGGAAGATGAACCCGATCTGGGTGCGCCGGTAATCGGTGAGTTCCTTGGTGTCCAGATGCGAGATGTCCTGTCCGTTGACCGTGAGTTTTCCATCGGATATGGTGTCCATCCCCCCGATGAGGTTGAGCAGGGTAGTCTTGCCCGAGCCGCTGGGGCCCAGGATGACGATGAACTCGCCCTCCTTTATCGTCAGGTCCACGTTGCGCAGGGCCCGGACCTCCAGCTCGCCCATGGGGTAGGTCTTGCATACCCCCTCGAATACGATCAGGTCCCTTCCGTTGTCTCCCGGATCAACCAACCAGGTCCCTCCTCTTGCTGATGCCCGCTACATGATACACCATAGTTTATCTCGACCGGTATGAGGCATATGTTAACAATTCGGGATCAGTCACCCATGTCGCACGGCCGCGACACCAGCGATGAAAATGCAGGTCGCTATTATCAGGGCAGACCTCAGAATGATAACTCAGCATTGTGGAAGAGGCACGTGCCGGGAATATATTGAGTTAACATTTTGAGGTCTGCCCCCGAGGTGTTGCCGTACGCCCCGTCTTATTTCTTGAGGAGGATGTGGAAGAAGCGCAGGTAGTCAAGGAGGTGCCGGGTGGAGAGGAAGTTACGGCGCACCTTGTCGTGTCCGGCGTCCCCCATGCGCCGGGCGGTCGCCGGGCTCTCCAGCAGAAGGCTCACCTTCTTGGCCGTGTCATTTATGTCCTTCACCAGGAACCCGTTGACGCCGTCGTCCACCTGTAGCAATATCCCTCCCACCTCTCCGGCCACCACCGGCTTGCGCTTCCACATCGCTTCGGCCACCGTGAGCCCGAACCCCTCGCGCAGCGATTTCTGGAGCACCACCGTGGCCATGGCCTGCATGGCGCTTACCTCGACGTTGCCGACCCCCTGCTGGTTGGAGAGGAGGAAGATATCGGGGTCTCCCTCGCTGTAATGGAAGGCCTTCTCGTAGTAGTGCCATCCCTCGGGGTCGTCGTCGGCCATGCTGGCGCAGTAGACCAGTTGCAGCTTGTGATGACGGCGCTTGGCCTCGCGGTAGCAGTCGATCAGGCCCAGTGGGTCCTTCCAGGGATCGAAGCGGGAAACCTGGAGCATGATAGGCCTGGATTCGTCAATGCCGTAGCGGTTGGCGATATCCGACTGTACCCTTTTCTCGGGGATGATGTTCTTGGCGCTCAGCGGGTCTATGGAGGGAGGGATGAAGGCGAGGCAGGGCACCTTCAAGGGCGACTTGATGTACTTGTCCATGGTGAAGACGGCGCCGTCGTAGAGGTCTATATAATCCTTCAGGAACTCCCAGGCCTCCTCGCTGGCGAAGGTGGAGTCGATGTGGCAGCGCCATATCCATTTGGCCTTGCGCTCCTTCGCCCCCTCGGCGTAGGCGATCATGGCGCAGGGCTGGGGGTCGTGCATGATGGCGAAGTCGTATTCCCGGTCGCAGCGGGAGGCGTTCTCCTCGCATACCGAGAGATATTTCGCCTTCATCTCGTCGGTGACGGGGAAGTCCATTCCCTGCAGCGCGTTATGGAAGAGCTTGGTAATGGTGAAGAAATCCGGGTCGCCCTCCATGAGGTGCCACTCCGCCGCCAGGCCGACGCTGCTCATGAGCGGCACGAGCGTATACAGCATCTCGGCTACGCCGCCGCCGTGTGCGGTGCTGTTGACGTGCGCCACCCGAGCTCCCTTGAGGTCCTCCGCAAGGGAGAGGATCTCATCGATCACTTCATCACCGGCGATGCCCCGGTATTGCTCTATATTCTTGGGTTGAACCGGCACGCTGGGCAGCATGTGCTTCCTTCCTCGACCGTCACCGCGTCTCCAATTATTCTAACAGAGGCCAGTCCCACTTGGGGCCAGCCCTGGAACGGGATCAGCAAATCCCACTTGGTCCCGCTTGGGGTCAGCCCTGGAACGGGATTCAT
>CAZQFX010000161.1:0-6464 GCA_964592775.1 uncultured Actinomycetota bacterium | reverse complement strand
ACATCTTGGGGCAAGAGAGCCTGTTGCATATACCTCGTACGAATCCCGCTCTCCCAGAATCGCGGCAAAATAGGCATCATAATGGAGGGCGAACCGTCAATAATGGGCCATTTCGGTGAATATGTGGAGAGCGATATGTCAGACGCAGGGTTTGTGCGACAGCCTCATATGACATTCTAAAAATACGCCTATGTTACAATGAAGGTGCGCCAAGGGGGGGCTCTGAAGAAGAGCTGCGGGAGAGAAGGGGAACCGTCTCTTTCCTTTTTGGGTTTGTTATGCCTTATCGCCGGTTTAAGCTTCGACCTGAAGTGTTGCTTCTTCTGCCTGACCGCTGGTCTTGAACTTCGATCCAAAGCGTTGCTTGTTCTGACTGACCGCTGGTATTGAATTACGACCCGAAGCGTCGCTTGTGCTGACTGACCGCGGATTTTAAGCTTCGACCTGAAGTGTTGCTTGGATCACCAGGGGAAAACGCGGGTGGTGCCGTTGGCGCCCGCGGCCAGAGCCGCTGCGCCCGTGGCGGTGAGGCCGTAGAGGGATGACGCCGCGCCGCCTCTGACCGTCCAGGTGAGTCCGCCGTCGTTCGTCTTGAGGACCACGCCGCCCTCCCCGACCGCCCACGCGGTGAGGGAGCTCACGGCGCACACCGCGCGCAGGGTAGCGTAAGTGACCGGCGAGACCACTGCCGCAGTGATCCCCTTTGCTTCTCCCCCGATCACGGCGGCGCCCGCGGCTTCACGCGTACCCCCGGCCTCGCCCGCGGCGGCTTCGACCGAAGACCCGCACATGGCCCCGGGAACCGCTTCGGCCGAGGTGCCCGCCGTATCGTTGGCCTTCATGGCATCGCCTTCCGGCGCGGCGCTCCTACCGGCAGTATTGATGGCCGCCGCTCCCTGGCGCGCCCAGGTGAGACCGCCGTTGTCCGTCCTGAGGATGGTCCCTCCCTCGCCCACCGCCCAGCAGGTGTACTTGTCTATCGCATATACCCCGTAGAGGCTCACCCCCAGGCGCGAGTTCTGCGGGGCCCAGCTCGCCCCGTCCGTGGTCTTGAGGATCACCCCGCCAGCTCCCACCGCCCAGGCGACGGCGGAACTCACGGCGCTAACCCCGAACAGGCAGGCCGCGGTGCCCGAGGCCTGGGAGGCCCAGGCGCCTCCCCCGTCGGCCGTCTTGAGGATGGCGCCGCCATCGCCCACCGCCCACGCGGTCGAGGTGTCCACCGCGTCCGCGGCGTAGAGGGTATGCGTGCTGCCGGCGGGGTGCCTCGCCCACGTCGCGCCTCCGTCCGCCGTTTTCAATACGACGCCCCCCTCCCCCACCGCCCAGGCCACGGACGGGCTCGCCGCCGCCACCCCGTTGAGCCGGAGGTCCGTGCCCGAATCCTGCGCCGTCCACGTGCCACCCGCGTCGCCCGACTTCCTCACGGACCCCTGTTCGCCCACCGCCCATGCGGTCCCGCCCACGGCATCCACAGCCCGCAGGTCGGGCTCCTTCACGTAGAAACGGACAGCGTTGGAAGTGCCCACCGTGGTGGTCACCGTAACGCCCACCATCCCGGTGAGCCCATCCGGCACCTCGACCACGATACGCCCCGCCGACCAGTATTCGTAGACCGGAGGCCTGGCGTCCGCGAAGGTGACATAGCTGGTGGGACTCTCCCGCGGCCCGAACGCCGCGCCGATGATCTCCACCAGGGTGCCGGCGGGGCCGGAGGCCGGGGTCATATCGTATATGGCGGGAGGCATGACGGCGGTGAAGGCCGCCGCGTTGGAGACGCCCGCCGGCGTGGTGACGGTCACGTCCACGCGGCCGGCCACCCCCGGGGGCAACTTGACCACGACGCGGTCGTTCGCCCAGCTGGTATATTCTACCACTTCCACCTTTCCGAACCATACGCGCGCGGCGCCCCGGCCGGGGCCGAAGCCGCTGCCGTACACCGCGACCTTCTCTCCGGTCACCGCCGTGGCCGGGTCGAGGAAGTCTATCCTGGGCTTGATGAGATCGGGCAGCGGCGGCGGGGCCCGGCTCACCGTGACCCGGATGGGATTGGATGCTCCCGAGGCCGTCACCACCTTCACCTCCGCCTCCCCGGGGGCGTTGCCGGGCACGATGAGCCGGATGAGGTTGTTGGTCCAGTACTCGAACTCGGTTATCTTCACCCCGCCCACCATCACGTACGAGTCCCCGCGGCTTGGCCCGAACGAGGCGCCCGAGATGGTGAGGGGCTTGCCCGCGCGGCAGTAGCGTGGGCTGGCCCCCTCCAGCCTGGGGAGGATGATGAGCAGGCGGCCCGCGGAGGTGCCGCGGGGAGTGGTCACCGTAACCTCCTCCCGCAGCGAAGCGCCTGCGGGCGTGGTCACCTTGATGATGCGGTCGCTCCAAGATTCATACTCCCCCGCCTTGACGGAGCCGAAGGAGACGAAGGATCCGGGGCGCCCGTCCCCGAAGGCCAGCCCGGTGAGGGTGACGGTGCCCTTGGCCTGGGCGGTGGAGGGGGATACCGCGTCCAGGCGGGGAGAGTCGCGGAACTGGAGGATGGTGCCCCGCTGCCCCACGGCGTAGGCGGTGCCGGCGCCGGGCGCCGCCACGCCCCTCAAGGCATTGACGGTGCCGGCATCCCGCGCGGCCCACGTACGGCCGCCGTCCGCGGTCGAGGCCACGAAGCCCCTCTCGCCGGCGAGCCAGGCGGCCTGGGGATCGGAGCCGCGCCCCGCCGCCGAGACGGCGGTGAGGTCCGCGCCGGTCCCGGGGTCCAGCGGGAACCAGGTGCGCCCTCCGTCGCTGGTGCGCAGCAGCGTGCCTTCCGCTCCGCAGGCCCATACGTTGTCCGCGCCGGCGCCGCTCACGGCGAGCAGGTCGCGGGTAGTGCCCGTCTCCTGGGCGGTCCAGGTCTCCCCCGCGTCGCTGGTCTTCACGATGACTCCCCCGCGGCCCACGGCATAAGCGGTCGTGGGGCTTGCGGCGTAAACGCCGGTCAGGTCTGCCCCCTCCACGGCGTCCTGGCGGTACCAGGTATATCCCTCGTCGAAGGTGCGCGTGATGGTGCCGTTGCGGCCCACGGCCCACGCGGTCCTGGCGTCGGCGCACGATACGTCGTGGAGGTCGTAGGAGGCGCGCGAGGGCTGCTCCTCCCAGCTTTTTCCACCATCCCAGGTGCGCAGGATAAGGCCGTCCTGGCCCACCAGCCAGGCGCCCGAGGCGTCGGGAGATGCGACGCCGTAGATGTTCTTCGTGGTGCCGGGATAGACGCTCGTCCAGGTGAAGCCGCCGTCGGAGGTGCGAAGGGCGGCTCCCGCCTCGCCCGCGGCCCAGGCGTGCATGGAGTCGGGGGCGCAGGCGTCGCGCAGGCCGCGGCCGTCCCCGATGTACTGGGGGACCCAGGTGACCCCGCCGTCGTAGCTACGGAGAACGGTGCCGTTTTCACCCACCGCCCACAAGTCGCCGGGGCCCGCGGCGTAAAGGGACAGAAGGCTGTTGGTGGTTCCCGCGCCCCGCTGGTTCCAGGTAGCCCCGCCGTCCGAAGTCTCGAGCATCAGCCCTCCCCTCCCCGCCAGCCAGGCCTTGGATGGGTCCACCGCGCTAACGGTGGCGAGGGTTGAAGTAGTTTCCATATTGCGCGCGGTCCAGGTGTCGCCGCCGTCGGCGGTGGTGACCACGGTGCCCGTCTCGCCTACCGCCCAGGCGAAAAAGGCGGCGGCGGGCGCGGGCGCCGAGGCGGCGGGCGCGGGCGCAGTGTCTGCGGCGGCTGTATCCGTGCCGCCCGTGTCCGCGCTTGTACCCGGTGGCGTCGCGGCGGCCACGCACAGATCCAGGAGGTTGTCACCGGTGTTCGTCTCCTGCAAGGTCCAGTTCGCGCCGCCGTCCGCGGTGGCGAGCACGGTGCCGTTCTCTCCCGCGGCGAGGGCGCTCTCGGGCCCGGTCGCCGCGATGGAGAAGAGGGCGCTCAGGTTTCCCGGGTCCTGGTGGTCCCAGGTTAGCCCGCCGTCGCCCGTCTTGAGGATCGTGGGGCCCTCGGCGACCGCCCACGCGTTTTCCCGGCCGGACGCGGAGATGGAGTAGATATCCTTGCCCAGGCCGGGGTCCAGGGCCTGCCAGGTGATGCCGCCGTCGACCGTGCGCAGCACGGTGCCGCGGCGGCCGGCGGCCCATGCGGTGTACGCGTCCACTGCGCATACGGAAAGCAGGTCCTCGGCCGTGCCCGCGTCCTCGGGCAGCCAGGTGGCTCCCCCGTCCCGCGTATGGAAGATGAATCCCTTGTCTCCAACCGTCCAGGCGGTATCGGGTCCGGTGCCCGTTATGTCGTGCAGGTTCGTGGGCCCCGCCTGCACCCCCTCCCCGTCGAGTTGAGCGTGCAGGTCAGCGTGCGCCGCTATATCCCCGGTCGGCAGGGCCGGCATGGCGGCGAGGAAAAGCGACGCCACGAGGGCGCAGGCGATGGCGTTCGCCCGGCGCCTGGCGCGCCGCCGGGCGCGGCGCAGGGAACCGAACCCGGAGCGCCGCGCGCGCATCAGGATGGGTCCGGAAGGCCGCATGCGCATCACGCGTCTCTCCCCGTTGCCGTGGCGGCGATACCCTTACCGGCAGCTTCATAGAGAAACCGCAAGCATCTACCTCCCCCGTCAGATCTTCCCCAGCCAGATCTCTCATGTTTTCGCCTAATGGGCTCTTCCATAGCCCCGTGTTCACCGGCAAACATTATTCTACAGCAATCTCATCAAGCCCGGGGTCCACCTGACATCGAACGAGAATGGAGGCCATCGCGAGGACGCGTCATCTTGACTTCTGGTACAGATAGGACCCGTAACCCGCATAAAGGAAAGAAAAGCCAGGTGAACCGCCAGGCGAAAATGTTGGATGTTGTAACGTTTCGCCAGGCGCTTTCCGGGTTGAACAAGTGAATCGAAGAAAGCAGGCTCCTCGCTATTTGGTACGGGTAGCGCATAAGGCGGAGACCGGCAAACCTTCGAAGTCCAACTTCCCCGCGATCAGGCAGATCATGGTGATGAGGTTATCGGTATTGCGGCAACCCCCGGCCCTTCTCCTGGCTGCCTGGATGAGTCCATTGATATCCTTGCCGGGTGGCGGTATTACCCGCACGATTTAGCGAAGAGCCAGAAAACATATGCCCAACCCTTGGGGTCATGGGGGTTCCTATATCCTATATCCCCTGACGGGGCCGCTCTCAAATGGCGTCGTTGCGAGAGGAGCGGGCGTGAGTGAGCGGAGCGCGGCAACCTCAAAGGCCTGGGCCGCCACGGGTGCGTGCCCGGACGATGCAACTCCCCTTGAAAGGGGAAATCCCCTTCCGGGCCTGACTTCAGGGTGGGAACAGGTGGGGTTATGATCTTCCGCATGAGCGGGATCGCCGCTCATCCCCCCGGGCCTGGAACAAGCCTCGACCCCGTGGTGTGCTTGTTAGGATTTTCCGGCCCTGAAGGTTTTCAATCAGTAACGCGTATCATATAATAGGTAATGTTGCGCCCATTGCCGGGATGCTCAGACTTATGCTAAGGGTAAGCTCGGACTATTTCCCGACGGCGAACAGTTAGCGATAAGTACAAGGGCATTTCAGACAGAAAAACCGCCGAGGCGGTGCGCATACTTACGTGTCCGTTAACGAGTGCAAGGGAGAGGTGAGAGATGTGCGACGGGTAATCATCATCGCGTTGATCGCAGTGCTGGCCTCCACCACCTTGGCCCTCGCCGCATGGAAGATAGCCGACCTGGTGCGGGGGGAGAACGGGGACTCCCCCGGCCCGGAAGCGTCTTCCGCGGCGGAGGGGAGCAGCGCCGAGGTGGCCGAGGCACCGGGTGGGGGCGCCCAGGGTGAAGGCGGGGTGACGGCGGCGGACGCCGAGGCGGCCGATCTCCCCTCGGGCGAGGATTCCGCATACGAAGACCCGGATGCGCGCTACGTGACCGAGACCCAGCGTCACCAGAACTTCTTCATCGCCCTGGCGGAAGGCAGGGTGAAGCGGCTTGACGCCATCGCCACCGACTACCGGCCGGCGACCGAACCCGATACCTCCTACCTATACTTCACCGTCACCACGACCGACGGGTCCAAACACGACGGCACCATGGTGCTCGCGAACGAGGGCGGCCTGTGGCGCATCGCCGCGATCCGCCAGCTCCAGGGGAGCCTGGGCGGCGGCACCAACTACGTGGTCCCCGCCGACTTCGAGGCCGACCTGGAGCGCGAGATAACCGAGCTGCAGGAATTCCTCACCAAGGTGGCCCAGGGAAGGCTGGACTACATGATCGTCGACAACGTCAACAGGGTCTCCGATACCGAGACGGTACTCACCGGGCGCGTGGTGGGTATAGGTGGCCGGATAGAGGATACGCGGATGACCCTGCGTAAAGACTACAATATCTGGCACCTGACCAGCATCGTGGGCCTGTAATGGACGGAAGAAGTCAGGGGTGAGTGAGATGACTGCCTGGAAAAAGACCTTCGG
>CAZQFX010000160.1:0-6529 GCA_964592775.1 uncultured Actinomycetota bacterium | reverse complement strand
GGCAGGGGAGGTTTACCCTTGACTTGGGTCTTTAAAGGTGACCCCAGGTGGGATTCATTCAATCATGTTGAGATTGGCGTTCAGTTATGATGAGAATGGGTGTTCAGTTATCGTGAGCGCGCGCAGGGTCGACAGAGCGTTACCCACTTCTTCCATTATCGCTCTCTAGGCTCTCACCCGATCCTCTTCCAGGCCTGTTCCGAAAATAGCCTTTGCGGTACCATATCTTGTTTCCCATTCATGGCGCGAAGCTGTTTTCATCCTTTGCTGGTGCCGCGACCTTGCGGCATGAGGGACTGACCCCGATCGGGACGTTCCCCTTACAGGCCTGAGCCCAGGGCAATTGGGTATAATATAAGGGTTCCAAACCGTGAAACCGCTGCGTAAGGAGGTCGGATGGTGACGGAGGCTATCTGGAACCGCGATGAATACGACGATTTGATAGAGAGACGCGGCGATATGGAGCGCTATTTCAGGCACGTGACGTACTGGAAGAAGCCCTCGGCCGTCTTCGAGAAAGCCTGGAAACCGCTCTGCGACGTGTACGAATGTCCGGAGCACTTCACGGTCGTGGTGGAGCTGGCCTGGGTGGACGAGGAGAAGGTCGAGGTGACCCTGCACGGCAGGGTGCTCTCCATACGCGGCCACCGCGGGCAGTTCAGGCCTCCCGACATGACGAACACCTACATGCTGGAGATAGACTACGGCGATTTCGAGAGGGTGCTGGAACTCCCGACGGACATCGACGCCGATGCCACCCGCGCCATCTACCGCCGGGGCCTGCTCGAGATCATCCTGCCGAAGCTGCAGCGGGAGAAACTGCGCGGTGTGGATGTCCGCGACGAATGAAGCCCGGTGACGGGACCAGGATTACAGGAGGTACACCTTGCCTGAAAACGATTTCCCCTTGGTCATGGCCGAGCCCTACATACCCGAGATACTCCCCGTGCTCCCCCTCAAGGACACGGTCATATACCCCCATATCATCGTGCCCCTGCTCATAACCAGGGAGGAGTACGTCAGGCTCATCGACGACGCGCTTTCCGCCGACCGCCTGGTGGCCGCGATGGCCAGCAAGGAGGAGGTGGAGACGCCGGAGCCCAGGCAGATCTACGATATAGGCACCGCGGCGGCCATCATCCGCATGCTCAAGCTGCCAGACGGGTCCATGCAGCTCTTCGTGCAGGGGGTGCAGAGGATACGCATCGTGGAGTACGTGGAGAGCCAGCCTTACCTCAAGGCTAAGGTGGAGAAAGCGCAGGAGATCGTGGAGGAGTCGGTGGAACTGGAGGGCATCGCCCGCAACGTCCTCACCCAGTTCAAGAAGATGGTCTCCCTCGCCCCCTACCTGCCCGGCGAGATATTCATCGCCGCCATGAACATCGGCGAGCCCAATAACCTCGCCGATTTCATCGCCTCCAACATCAATATCGACCTGGAGGAGAAGCAGAAGCTCCTGGAGGCCCTGGACGTCAAGGAGCGCCTGGAGAAGCTGACGGTGTTCCTCAACAAGGAGATCGAGATTCTGGAGATAGGCTCGAAGATCCAATCCGAGGTGCAGACGGAGATGTCCAAGAGCCAGCGGGAGTATTTCCTGCGCGAGCAACTCAAGGCCATCCAGAAAGAGTTGGGCGAGGTGGACGAGCGCACCCTGGAGATAAGCGAGTTCCGGGAGAAGATCGAACAGAGCGGCATGTCCGAGGGCGCCCGCAAGGAGGCGGAGCGGGAGCTGGACCGCCTGGCCAAGATGCCGGTGGCCGCGGCGGAGTACACGGTGGCGCGCACCTATCTGGAATGGCTCACCAGCCTGCCCTGGAACATTGGCACCGAGGACAACCTGGACATCAAGCGTGCGCGGCAGGTGCTGGACGAGGACCACTACGACCTGGACAAGGTGAAGGACCGCATCGTCGAGTACCTGGCGGTGCGCAAGCTCAAGGAGGACATGAAGGGCCCCATCCTCTGCTTCGTGGGGCCGCCCGGCGTGGGCAAGACCTCGCTGGGCCAGTCCATCGCCCGCGCCCTGGGGCGCAAGTTCGTGCGCATCTCCCTGGGGGGGATGCACGACGAGGCGGAGATCAGGGGACACCGGCGCACCTACATTGGGGCCCTGCCCGGCCGCATCATCCGGGGCATCCAGAGGGCGGGCTCCAACAACCCGGTGTTCATGCTGGACGAGGTGGACAAGATCGGCGCCGACTTCCGCGGCGACCCCGCCTCCGCGCTCCTGGAGGTGCTCGACCCGGAGCAGAACCACTCCTTCTCCGACCATTACCTGGACGTGGACTTCGACCTCTCCAAGGTGATGTTCATAACCACCGCCAACACCCCCGTCCCCATCCATCCCGCCCTGCTCGACCGCATGGAGGTGCTGGAGCTGCCCGGCTATACGGAAGTGGAAAAGGCACACATCGCCACGGACCACCTGCTGCCGCGCCAGTACGAGTTCCACGGACTTAAGAAGAGCCAGATCAACATCACCGAGGAAGCCCTGCGCGCCATCATACGCAACTACACGCGCGAGGCGGGCGTGCGCAACCTGGAGCGCGAAATAGCCACCGTCTGCCGCAAGGTGGCCACCGATATCGCGGCCGGCCGGCGCCGCAGCCGGAAGATCGGCGAAAAGGACCTGCACGAGCTGCTGGGCCCCTCCAGGTTCCGTTTCGAGGTCCTGGAGGAGGCGGACGAGGTGGGGGTGGCCACCGGCCTGGCCTGGACGGAGGCGGGCGGCGACGTCCTCTTCGTGGAGTCACAGGTGATGCCCGGGGATGGAGAGCTCATCCTCACCGGCAAGCTCGGGGACGTCATGCAGGAATCCGCCAGGGCGGCGCTTACCTATTGCCGCAGCGTCGCGGAGCGCTTCGGGGTAGCGCCGGACTTCTTCAAGAACAATGACATGCACGTGCACGTGCCGGCCGGGGCTATACCCAAGGATGGACCCAGCGCGGGCGTGACCATGGCCACCGCCCTCATGTCCTCCATAACGGGCAGGAAAGTGCGCAAGGAAGTGGGCATGACGGGGGAGATAACGCTGCGGGGCAAGGTGCTGCCCATCGGCGGCCTGAAGGAGAAGGTGCTCGCCGCTCACCGCGCCGGGGTGAAGAAGATCGTCATCCCCGAGGAGAACCAGAAGTACCTGGAGGAGATACCGGCCTTCATCCGTAAGGACCTCAGGTTCGTGCCGGTAAGACATATCGAGGAGGTCTTCAAGATAGCCCTCCACCTGGACGGCAAGCCGGCAGCGGCGAAGGCGGAGAAGCCCATGTCCGGAGTGGCGAGGAAGCGCTCGGCGGTGAAGGCGTCCGCACCGGCCGCGAAGAAGCCCACCGGAGGCCTGTCGGCCAAGAAACGCTCGGCGGTGAAGGGAGCCGCCAAACCGGGGAAGGCCGCCAGGAAGATCGCGAGAAAGACATCCAAACCGGACGCCAAGAAGGCCTCCAGGCCGGTGGTGAAAAAGGCATCCGGGTCTGTCACGAAAAAAACCTCGAAGAAGGCCATGGCAGAGAAAGGAGGAACGGCGAAGAAAGCCTGAGCGCTAACTCTGAGCGGGCGCCTCTTCCACCTCGACACCGGGAAGCCACAACTCCTCGGTCTCGCGCAGGGCCACCTTCCACTTCGACCCCACCCGCCGGGTGACGTAGGGTATATCCGCCGACTGGTCATCCCAACTGAAATGCACGACCACCAGCGCGCGGTCTCCGTCCACCTGCGGCGGCTCTATTGTGTACGAGACGTCGGACGCGTACAGGAACAGCTCTCCTCCCATGTATTCGGCGAGGTCCTCCTCCACGGTGAGGCCGGCCGCCTTCCCGTCGTTTCCTGAGATGCGCGCGGAGATGAAGTCACCGACCGTACGCTGCGGCGTGGAGGCCGAGCAGCCCGAGGCGGCCACCAGGATGGACGCGGCCGCCATGATCGGAGCCAGGAGCGCGAGGAGTCCGGACGCGCGCAAGGCAAACATGTTACGTCGGCCTCTATATCCCGGCACTGGCACACTTCCCCTTCGTGCATCAACCGCGGGGTCCGTTCGCACCGCGGCCACCCCCGAAAGGGAAGGGAGCCCATCTCCGCCGAGGATGGTTTCCCGGCATACTTTCCTATGCCCGGGCCCAGCCATGCATCTCCTTTCCGCCCCGCACTTTGAGATCCTTCCGAGCCACGACCAGCCCTGGAGTGGGATGTCCTCCCGGCCTCCCGAAAACTCCCTTTCGGTATCCTTTCCCGCACCCATGCTCTGCTGCGCGCCTCCTTTCCGCCCCGCATATGAAGCCCTTCCGAACCACAACCAGCCTTGGAGTTAAATGTCCTCCCAGCCCCCTGAAGGCTGCTTCTCTACAACCTTCCGCATGCCCGCCTGTTCATGCGCCCGCCTTCCACAGCGGCAGAATACCGGTCCACGCCGACCTCACCGCTATAAGGGCAGTAAATCCAGGTCTCCCGAGAGCAATTCCATGACGTCGTAGTTCACGCCCTCGATGAGCCAGACACCCCCCTTCTTTTCCACGTAGAATACCAGGTCGGCGTCTTCAAGGTCGAAAAAAGCGGCGGGAGGGCCCTTCTCATACTGGTAATAAATAGTAACCCGCCCACCCTTCAGCTCGACCTCGGCAACATCCCCCTGCGCGCGGGTCGCGAACTTCAGGGATGAGAACTCGAGCCTGTAGCGCTCGAGCAGGGACAGGATGGCATCCCGCCCCCCCTGCTCGTTCCCGTACCACAACCGCCCCAACTGCCCATCCGGGTCGACGTACGACATGAATCCCTCCGCATCCCACTCCTCGACCAAGGCGAACGCCTGTTCCACTGCGGACTGGGCAGGAGGGGTGCGGAATATGGTGAAGAAGCCGATAGCGGCCGCCGTGGCGGCGAGCCCCAATACGAAGGCCCACTTGACGGCGTTCCCGGCTCTTCTGGCCGGTTCCCCAGCCGATTTTCCAACCTCGCCCGCTGCCATGATAATAAGTATATGAGAAATAGGGGTCAGCCATCCATGTCGCGCGGCCGCGACACCACGGATAATGAAAATCTTCAGCGGCTGGCGGCACAACATATAGTATTTGAGCGTGTATTTTCAGGGCAGCCCTCCATTTTCCACATAAGGGGTCAGGCCCACATGCGCGGAGAACGATTGATTAAGTCAGGCAATGTGCCTTCCTTGCGGATGTGTGTAGAATGGAGTGCTGACCCCCGGACTACCGGTCAATTGTTGAATATAAGAATCGGCTGGACGATCATAGGATGATGACCATGCGGGCAAGCTACGGGGAGAAGGCGACATGCCTGTCGTGCGGGGCGGAATCGAACGAGATCTCCGGTGCCCTGGCACTCTGTTCCTCCTGCATCAGGGCCGGTGGGGAACTGGTGGAGAGATGCATCGAGGGCGCCCACAAGAAGGCGCGCTTCACCTACGGGCTACCGCCCCTGCCCCCGCGTACGGCGGGGGGCAGGACCTGCCGCATATGCGGAAACGAATGCGTGTTGGGTGAGGGGGAGCGCGGTTACTGCGGCCTGCGGGTGGTCAGGGACGGGAAACTGCTCCATCTCTCGGGTATGGCGCGCTGCGGCATCGCGGAATATTACAACGATCCCCTGCCCACCAACTGCGTAGCCGACTGGGTATGCCGGGGCAGCAGGGACAGGGGGCGGAACAACCTGGCCGTCTTCCTGGGGGCCTGCACCTTCGACTGCCTCTTCTGCCAGAACTCGCAATTCCGCATGCTCACCGCCTGCCTCGGGCCGGTGGTCACCTCGCGGGAGCTGGCGGAGGCGGCAGGGGAGTCCACCGCGTGCATCTGTCATTTCGGCGGCGACCCCTCGCCCCAGATGCCCGTGGCGCTCCGCGCCTCCGAGCTGGCCCTGCAGCGCCAGGAAGGGATGGTGCGCATCTGCTGGGAGACCAACGGCTCCATGCACCCCGGCCTGCTGCGGCGCGCCCTGGACCTGAGCCTGAAGAGCGACGGCTGCGTCAAGTTCGACCTCAAGGCCTTCGACCCCACGCTGCACCGCGCGCTGTGCGGGGTATCGAACGCGCGCACCCTGGAGAACTTCGCCTACGCCGCCTCGCGCATAGCGGAGCGTCCCGACCCTCCCCCGGTGGTCGCCAGCACCCTGCTGGTCCCCGGCTACGTGGACGCGGACGAGGTGGGGAGAATAGCCGCCTTCATCGCCGCGCTGGACGCGTGCATACCCTATTCCCTGCTCGCCTTCCACCCCCGGCACGCCATGCGCGACCTGCCGGTGACCTCCCGCCGCAGGGCGGAGGAGTGCCGCGACGCCGCCCTCGCCGCCGGCCTCACTCGCGTGCACATCGGCAACCTCCACCTGCTGGGGTGATATACCCTGCCGCATTTACTGCTTCTGATAAGACCGGTAGAACGCCATATCGTTGATACTTCTCGGATAAGAACCTTTAGGGAGGCTGTCGCACAAACCCTGCGCCAGACATATCGCTCTCCACATATTCACCGAAATGGGCCATTATTGACAGTTCGCCCTCCATTATGAGGCCTATTTTGCCGCAATTTTGGGA
>CAZQFX010000159.1:0-6562 GCA_964592775.1 uncultured Actinomycetota bacterium | reverse complement strand
CCCCGTCCACCTGGATGTAAAAAGCCGAGGACTTGTGGCCGTAGCCGAGCAGCTCGCGGGCCTCCTCCACCGGCACGTATACGAAGGATCCCATGGGCTCCATGATGAAGTCCGAGACGGTGAAGGAGCGGGAGCGGTTGAAGGAGGTGACCTCGACCATGTCGCCGACCCGGATGCCCAGCTCCTCGCGGTAGTTCCTGCTCATCAGGCAGTGGTTGGGCGTTATCTTCACCTCGCGGTTCTGCTCGTCCAGGAAGCCGCGCATGACGGTGTCGGCAAGCGCCCCCATGAGGATGCTCTCCACGTCCTTGTCCCCATTGCTCAGGGTGCAGGGGCTGCCGACGGTGGGCTCCACAGCCGTCACCCCCGGGATGTTCTCGATCTTCCGCTGCGTCACCCGCGTCTGCGGGTCGAGGAAGAGCACGGCGATATCGAAGGTAAAGAGGTGGTCGAAGGCGCGGCTCATGTTGGCGTTCACGGTGTCGTTGATCCCCAGGTTCAGCATGATGAGGATGATGGCGAACATGATGCCGATGACGGTGAAGGCCGTGCGCCGCCGGTTGCGGAAGATGTTGCGCAGGGGCAGCCTCCAGAAGACGCGCAGGCGCGAGATGCGCGGAAGCAACCGTTCCACCCACGAGACCTTGCCGTACCTGGCGGGATCGACAACGCCCCGCAGGGCCTCGGTCGGCTGTACCGCCGCTGACCTGCGCGCCGGCACCAGGCCCGCCAGGGCGCAGAACCCCATGGCCAGGAAGAAACCGTAGACGAAGACCTCGGGATAGGTGCCGAACTTCACGAAGGGTATCTTCATGGTGCTGGAATAGACCTTGGATATGAGGCCGGTCGCGGCCCACCCCAGGATGCTCCCGAGCACTATCCCCACCACCCCCACCACGAGCGCGAACGACATGTAGTGGAGCAACACCGTGCGCGAGGAATAACCTACGGCGCGCATGAGGCCGATGATGGGCCTCTGCGTGCGAACCAGGCGCGAGAGGATCATGTAGATGCTGAAAGCCGCGATGGAGAAGAAGAGGACGGGGAAGAAGAGGGCGAAATCGTGGAACTGCCTGAGGTCCATCTCCAGCAGGGTCTTGGATATCTGGTTGTCCCGGGTGGTGACCTCCTCGATACGATAGGGCTTGAGTATCTCCTTCACCTGGGCCTCGGTGGTTTCAAGCAGGGCGTAGTCCTTGAGGGTGAAAGCGAACTCGTTGTAGGAGTTGGAGGGATAGCCCGTGAGGGCGCGGGCCTGCTCCATGTTGAAATAGAAGACGCCGTACACGGTCGCGGAGGCCATGGGGAACTGGCGGTTGCGGAACACCACCATGTACTCCGGGCTCGAGACCACGCCCGCGATGCGCGCCGGGATCCTCTCGCCGTTCTTGACCGCGTAGATAGTGTCTCCCTCTCCCAGGTCGTTGAAATCGGCGAAGTGGTTCTCCACCAGGCAGGTCAGCTCCTGCTCCTGCCCGGACAGGCCGTGCCCCTCCCTTATGTAGAGCATGTTGACGTAGGGCTCGCTGGTGGGGGTGCCTATTATCTGGCCCGTGATGCGCGTCCCGTCCTCCAGCTCCATGCCTATGGGGTCGCTCACCCGGGGTGTGATGAGGTCTATGTTGGGAAGCGCGCTCAAGCGCTCGGCTATGCGCTCGGGTGCGCGTTCCACGCGCACCAGGAGATGCTCGAAATTGAGCCGGTCGTAGGTGTACTGGTAGGACTTTGAGAGGTTGAGGAAGGACATGTAGGAGGCGGTGAAGAGGATGATCCCGATGGCTACGACCGAGGATATGGCGAAGAAGCGGAACTTGGCCTCCATGACCTCCCGCAGCAGCTTCTTGCGCAGCAACCTCATCTTATCTCTCTGCCTCTCGCCTCAACCTTGATGATGGACCCCTGGTAATATCGGTTCCGCGCGGGACGCCGTTTAGGCGGCCCCCGAACATTATCTACCATGCGCGGCCGGCTTCAAAGCGCCAGGACATAAACACCTCGGGGTCTCAAAATGCAAATTCCATGAATCCCTGACATATATCTCCTTGGTAACGCTGGGTTAACATTTTGAGGGACCCCGAAGTGTTAAGTCGTATATAATCTAGGCAATATGTAATTCAATATCCCAACGTACACGGCAAGCGGGAAAGGAGAGATTCCGTTGCTACCCTACGACAGTTTCCTCATCGACCCCCCATGGCTGGTCTCCCTGGGATTCCTCTACGGCAAGGCCACCGATAAGCTGCTCGAGGATGGGGAGAAAAAGGCCAAGGTCAGGAAGTTCCTGGACGTCTCGACAATCGGGATCTTCTACATCACGAGCATCAGCCTCTACTTCAACAAGGAATGGACGCGCTGGATCTGGGAGATGTGCAAGGCAGAGTCGGGACGGGACTGGATGATCAATTCCGGCGTCTTCCACTTCGACCACGAGAACGTCAGCCGCAGGGGGCACGCCGTTTGCGCGGTCCTCTTCGCCACCTACCCGCTGGCGCTGAAGCTGGGTTACAAACTGGCGGAGCGAGGCGGCTGCAAATGCGGATGCGGGTGCCGCGCGGACGAAGGATAGCCGGAGTCCGTTTGCCCGCGAAGGCGATTCGCACCAGGCATGGCTCGGCCATTGACGTCGACCTCTTGCGCCTGGCAGCCGTGGGATGGGAGGAGAGGAAGCCTTACTCCGGTTCGGTTCCGTCCCCGTAGTATCGTCGCGCTTCTTCCAGGGATATCTCGGCCGAGCTCTCGCCGTATCGCGGGGGCAGGGACTGGTAGAAGCGGAAGGGGGAAGACGAGGAAGAAACAGCCGCGGCCGTTGCGGCACCGCTTAGGGGGCGCGGCGCGGTTCTGCTACAATGTATGGTGCTTCGTACTCTGCCTACCAGCCGGCTTGAGCAGGTTGTCCGGGAGGGGCATGACGGCAAAGGAGGTACGCCGTGCGCGCACTGGTCATGGGAGGGGGCCTCGCGGGGCTTTCGGCCGCGGTACACATGGTCGACAACGGCTTCGACGTCACGCTCCTGGAGGTGGAGAAGGAGCTGGGGGGGAGGGCCATGTCCTGGGTGGACCCCGACGGGGACGTCGTGGACAACGCCCTGCACGTGTTCTTCCCGCATTACGTGAACATCCTCGGCTTTTTCACGAAGGTGGGGGCGGAAGACGCCATCCGCTGGACGGATACGCTCACCTATTACAAGGAGGACGGGAACGCGGCCCACTTCACCCCCTACGACCTGCCCGCCCCGCTGCACGGCATGTCCATGATGAAGTTCCACCACATCGGCAACCTGGACCGGCTGCGCTTCGGCCCGGCGGCCATGCGCGCGCTGTCCATGAGCGAGAGCGCGGTGGCCTCGTACGACCGCGTGACGGTGGAGGACTTCCTCCACCGCTACGGCGTCTCGCAGAACCTCATCGACAATCTCCTGCGCGCCATGGTCAACGGCCTCACCTTCCTAGAGCCCTACGAGGTCTCGGCCAAGGCGGCGGCCTACTGGATCCGCAACATCACCACCACCTCCCAGGCGGTGAGGGTCGGCTTCGCGCGCGGCGGGCTGGGGGAGATCTACGTGAGCAAGGCGGTCGAATACATAAAGGAGCGCGGCGGCAAGGTCCTGAGCGGCGTGGGGGTCAAGTCCATCGGCTTGAAGGAAAAGGCGGTGCTCAACGTCACCCCCACCAGGGGGCGCAACATGCGCGCGGACGTCTACGTGTCGGCGCTGCCCTACGCGGTGCTGCGCCGCGTGCTTCCCGAGGAGCTCAACCGCTACCAGTATTTCCGCAACCTGTGGCGCTTCGAGGACGCCCCCTCGCTTTCGGCCATGGTGTGGTTCGACCGCAAGGTGATGGAGCTAACCAACATCGCCACCGGCATCGGCACCGTCTTCAACTGGTTCGCCGACCTCACCCGGGTGGTGCCGGAGGCGTTCCCCCAGGAGGGCTCGGTGCTGGAGCTGGTGATCACGCCCTGCGGCCACCTCATCCCCCTGAGCGACGAGCGCATCCTGGACATGGTCCTCGCCGATATCCGCAGGATCCTCCCGGGCGCGCGGGACGCGGAAGTGGTCAAGTCGCGGCTGGTGCGCGAGAGGCAGGGGGTCTTCGCCCAGCGCCCGCACATGGACCGCTACCGGCCCGTCCAGAGGACGCCCCTGGACAACCTCTACCTCTGCGGCGACTACACCATGGCCGGCCACTCGGCGGGAATGGAGGGCGCGGTGGTCTCGGGCATGCTCGCCACCTCGGCGATCATGCTGGATAAGCTGGGGGTGGTGAAGGACTTCGTCGAGCACCCTCACTTCTCTACCGGGCTGATCCCCTTCATCAAGTACGGCCAGCCGGCGCTGCTGGGGCTGCTCGGCCTGTATCTGCTGAAGAAGAAACTGGCCCGGGGCTAGCCCAGGCGGTGCCGGACCGCCCTCACCAGGCCCATGGGGCCGGTCATCATCATGTCCCCGCCCGGTGAGGGATAGTATACATCCAGCCCGGTGCCTTCCATGAGTTCGCGGTTGGGGCCGGTCACCGCTATCATGTCCAGCGCATCCATCCCCGGCGGGTCTCCGGTGTAGAAGAGACCGTGTCCCGAGGCCATGTATTCGTCCCCGTCACGTGCCTCGCCGTCGCAGAAAGCAGTGAGGTAGGAGGCGAAGGAAGCGGGCTCGAGCCGCCCGGTGTGGTGCTCCAGCAGCGCAACCACTCTACCTGCGCGCATGAGGCAGGCGAGGGTATGGCCGTTGCCCGCGTTTATCGCCAGCAGGTTGCCGCCGGCGTTTCCGGCCACGCGCGGATCCGCGAGGCAGCCCGCGGCCGCGGCCGGGGCTGTGTCCATCACCAGGATGTGCTCGCAGGAAAGTTGCTCGCGCAGGCGGCCTGCCGCCGATATCATGCGGGGAAAATCCTCCGGGACCTCGTCCGCCGCGTAGGAAAGGGCCAGGGGATCCGGGTCGGCCTCGAGCATGCGCCGCATATGCGAGAGGCGGGTCTTGCGGTTGCTCTCGCCGGTGCGGTAAGCCCCGTGGTCCTGCACCGCCACGGCAGCCGCGACCAGGCCGTCCAGGTCCTCCCCCACGGACCCCAACAGGCTGCGCAGAGGAGACAGGTGGAGTTCATCCGTCTCGAACATGGCGCCGGCGAAGCCGGGAGGCGGTTCCTCGACGATCTCCACCCCCATGCCGCGGACGTCGGCGAGGTTGTTGCGCAGGGTATAGGCGGCCGGCGTGGTCATATATACGCGGCGCCCCTCGGCGAGTCGCCGTTTTACCGCGCGGGACAACGAACCTCCACCCACGGTGTGGCCGGTTATGCATAGGTCCTTTCCCGCGATGCCGGGAAGGTCCAACCTGGCCGCCAGTACGGAGCCGGGGCTGGGCAGGACCATCTTCACGCAGTTCTCCAGCCGCTTCCCCGAGTCGTAGAGCAGGATATCCTGCGTCCCGGCCCCGATATCCAACGCGAGTATCTTCACATTCCCGGCCTGTTCTCGTCTCGACGCCCCTGTTTACGGCAATCCAAGCCTTGCCTCGAAGAATCCCCCATCTGGGTATTATAGGGCTATCAACCGTTTGGCAACCAGCTTGGAGCGACGGATCACGACGACCGTGGTGGTTCTTGCCGAGTACGCAAGAGGTAGCGGCGATGCGGTTTGCTTGATATGGTCAAGCCTCTTAATGGACGGAGATTTGCGCCGGAAAGCCGTTTACCGGCGTGGCCCGTTCACCGTCGATATGCTACCGTTCACCCCCCGAAATGCGCCGTTCACCCGGAAATCGCAATCAAAGCCCGCTTTCCTGCCGTTACCCGAAGAAAAGGAAATAGTCTTACTGATAAAGGATGGCTGGTTAAGAGGGAGGGACTAACTGCCGAAAATCTACATGTAAAAAGGCATCAGGGGCTTACGTGCAATATTAGGATGTTAAGCCCGATGGAGGGGGGGTGAGGCGAAGGTTACGAGGTGTGATGTCAAGGATTCGAGATTTTCTAGCAAAGGAAGGGAGGTGAAAGGATTGCATAGGCAGGAGGGTTTCACCCTGATCGAGTTGATCATCGTTATTTTGATCATCGGTATTCTTGTTGGTATTGCCGTACCGGTCTTCCTGGCCGCCCGCGGAAGCGCGGACGAGAAGGCCTGCCTCTCCAACCAGAGGAACTTCCTCAGCGCGGCGGACATCTTCGCGTCTGAGACCGGTGACTACCCGAATACGGCCCCGATCGCTGCCGGGTATGTCGGTTCGGCCGGCCGTTCCACCGGCATCTGGCCGACGGCCTACTGGGATGGCACATGGAACGGCAACGTTCCGGATTGCCCCGGGACGGGAACGGTGACTATGAGTTATGTCAATACAACCACCCGTCCTGGAATCACCTGTAGCGTTCACGGCGGACCGTAAACCGTTATTTACCACAGGATGAAAGATGTTCGGGGGAGGGGATGCGTCCCCTCTCCCGATCCTTAGTGTGCCGGGCATGTTCGACAGCTTGGGGGTGAAAGTCCCCTGTCCAACCTGACGGAGGTGAAGGACTAGCCTGGATTCCCACGAAGCATGATAGACTAACAATTCGGTATCATATCACT
>CAZQFX010000158.1:0-6563 GCA_964592775.1 uncultured Actinomycetota bacterium | reverse complement strand
GTGTTTCTGGCGTTGAACGGTTTCGAGGTCGAAGCGAATGAATCCGAGTTCGAGCTACTGGTCAGAAAGGTAGCGGAAGGCAAGGCCGACAAGAACGACATAGCCGGATTTCTGAGAACAGGTGCGAAGTGACCTCGGGAGGAAATCGCGCCCTAGAAACATCTTGATCTCAATCATATGCAGGTAAGCTGATCAAGCTTAAGCAGCGTAAAACCGGACACGGGAGCCGGCTTCTATTGCTCTGTTGGGCGTTAAGGCCCTTGGAAGACCTATCCCCACTTGTCGTTCTCGATAAGGCTGGGTAGAGGCACCTTGCTTTATGTTTCAGTATATGATATTGTTTCAGCGTATTGCTGAAACTAGCATAATGGGTGATACTTAAATGGAGAGAAAAGAACTCCGGGATAAAATCCTGAAAAAAGCCAAAGAGATTTTAGGCGGGACTGGTTTCTTGGAGGTCATCCGGGTAGTTGAAAACCCGACCATTGAAGACGAAAAGGCCGGAGCCGGGTTCTTCCGTCCCGATTTCGCTATAAAAGTCAGGCCAGCTTTCGGGAAGATTATCGATCTCCTGTTTGAGCTAAAGACCAATGCCCAGCCTCGTTTCGTTCGTTCGGCTGTGTTGAGCATGAGTAATGTCTGTAACACGCTACGTGATTCGTATTGTGTCCTCGGTGCGCCATATCTTTCTGAAGCAACAACGAAAATATGCAGTGAGTATGGTATAGGCTATATCGATCTCGCTGGGAATTCACTTCTCAACTTCGAAAGCGTGTTCATCAAGACCGAGGGCAAAGCTAATCCGTATGTCAGCACCAGGCCGCTGAGAAACCTGTTCTCTCCGAAATCCACCAGAGTACTCAGGGTTCTATTGAGAAATCCAAACCAGGAATGGTATGTGAAAGATATGGCCGAGGAGGCAAAGGTAAGCCTGGGAAAAGCCTCCAATGTAAAGCAACGCCTTCTGGATTACGAGTATGTGGAGGAAGTACCTGGCCAAAGGCAGAAGAAGATTCGCCTGACTGATCCGGAGAGATTGCTCAAGGATTGGGCGGAAAACTACAGCTATATAGATAACAAGATATTCAATTATTATTCGCTCGAAAATCCAAGGGAAATCGAAGAGAGGATAATGTCTTTCTGTGCAAATACCGGAGTAAGGTGCGCCCTTACACTCACATCGGCGGATGACCGCCTGACTCATTTCCTAAGAGGTGCAGTGAGGTCTTTCATATATATCGAGAAACCGCTTGAACCTGCGGCCTCGTATCTGGGCCTTAACGAAGTTGATTTAGGGCTTAAGGAAGTTGATTCAGGAGAAAACGTTACCATAATGGTCCCCTATGATGAGGGGGTATTTTATGGGATTCAAGAGGTTGATAATTTGAACCTCGTTTCAGATATTCAGCTTTACCTGGACTTGAAAGGCTATAAGCAGCGGGGCAAAGATGCGGCCCAATTCCTGCTCGACCGGAGGATCAAGAAAGAATGGCAAACGTAGAAGACTATGACGAATACAACGTTCAGAGGTGCTTCTCGGTGTTGATAGAATTATTGACAATACTGGGAGAATATCGTGATAACCTCGTGTTGGTTGGTGGTTGGGTCGCCAAATTGACTCTTGAAGGAGCTGGGGAGCAGCACATCGGTACCACGGATGTAGATCTAGCAATTGACTTCAAGAGTATCACTGATACGAAATATGAGACTATTGTCGGGTTGCTGTTAGAGCGAGGATATCGTCAAGATGATGATCAACCATACAAATTCTTCCGTAAGCTGGATGATGGTATGGAGGTCGAGGTCGACTTCCTTGCGGGGGAATACGGAGGGACAGGCAGAACCAGAAGACACCAGAGAGCCCAAGACCTCCAGGCAAGGAAAGCGAGAGGTGGCGATCTTGTCTTTGACGATTTCGTCCAACTTGCCATAAATGGCGAGTTGCCTAATGGTGCAAAGAATGAAGTCGCTCTCAAGGTAGCGGGCATAGTGCCCTTCATGGTGATGAAAGGAATGGCGATTTGGGATAGATATGATGAGAAAGACTCTTATGACATATGTTATACGATTAGGAATTATCCAGGTGGGCCGTATGAGCTTGCAGGGGTTTTAAGACCACACCTGGTTAACCGACTGGTCCTAGAGGGGCTACGGAAAATACGGTCTAAATTCATGGAGATAGACGGTTTTGGGCCGGTAGCCTACGCTGATTTCCTTCTCGCTACCGATAGCGATGAGAGAGAGCTGTTGATGAGAGACGCCTACGAGAGAGTCAATGCTCTTCTCGATGAATTGGGCATAGAACCGTACGATGAAGGAACTGATTGAGCCTTCACTTTCCCTGCTTTACAGCTCAGGGTCTGGGTGCGAAGAAGCGTTATAAGCACTCCTTCCCTTATGTCACGATTCCTAAGCGATTCAAGCCAAAAGCCGGGCGGGTACCCGGCTTCTATTGCTCTGTTGGGCGTTAAGGCCCTTGGAAGACCTATCCCCACTTATCGTCCTGGGGGAGGCGCTATGAAAAAGGGCCACGGTGGCCCCATGTTATTGGTGGGCGTTAAGGGATTTGAACCCATGACCTCTGCCGTGTGAAGGCAGCGCTCTCCCGCTGAGCTAAACGCCCTTGGCGTTAAAATACTAACAAAATACAGCATCCGTTTGAACCCCCTGGAGACGCCGCATCCCGTATTACGGCAGGACGGACTCCAAGCCCATGTATGTGGGAAATACGCGGCGCAGTTAAGCGCGCGCCGCCCTTATACATCGGTGATAAATATGTTTCGAGCGGATCATCTTATCTATGGGTCGTGCAATCCAAAAAAAGCTCCATTAAGCCGCGTGTGATCACTTCGTGCCGTGCCCGGGTACGATCACTGCGGGCTCCCCATAGCCGGCTACATGTGCGGCCCGCCCTACTTTGAAGTCAGCTCCTCCAGGGGGATGCCCAGGTTCTCACGCATCAACCTGACCTGGAGGGGCAGGGAGAGGCGGTCCGGACCGTACAGGATGCACTGGATCTCCGGCATGTAGATGTAGATCATGGGCTGCGACGAGAGCAGGGCCCCCTTCAGTTCCTGGGCCACGGGGTGGGTCGTCCCGAGCTCCAGGCTCGCCTTGCCTATGCCGGGTATCAGGGAGTACTTGATGGCGTTGACCTTGAACTCCGCCCCCTGGAGCTGCTTGAACTGGTAGAGGTGGCAGAAGTACTTCATAATACCGCTACGGGTGGCGCTGATCTTCCGCCCCTTGAGGGTCAGGATTTGTTCCCCGTTTTCGGACAGGACGCAGGTGAGCGCCTGGTCGGTGTCGGAGAAATCGATGCCCGCCAGGAACTTGGGGTAGTTATAGACGTCGATGCCTCCCCTCAGGGCGAGTTCCGTGGTCACGGGGAGATGGTGGATGTAGGTGTAGAAGTTCAAGCGTATCAACTGGCGGAGCATGTTGTACCCCGGCACGGGCATTACGTAAGGGTCGTTGAGCAGGACCCCGATGGCGAACTCGTTGTAGGGCTCGATGTCCGTGTCGTAGTACTCTAAGGCCGAGAGGTGGATGGCTCCGACCCCCGGAGCCAACTGCGCCGGGCTGTAGCGGGGATCGGGAACCATGCGCTTCAGGGCTGGCAGCGAGGCCGGGAAGACGGCAGTCATGGACCTGGCGCTGCGGTAGAATATCGGCAGCTTGAGCTCCTTGCCTATTAATGTGGCCTCCACCTGCTCAACACCGTCGAAGAAGTCGTGATGCATAGTCCCACCTCCTATGGTCGACTGCCGGACGGACCTTTCTCCATACTGCGGATGTAACATGAATTATACACCAACGCGCCAATCTACATGTTCCTCATCTTGCGCCCCGCTTAAACCTTGAGGCGCCCCGCGTGGCTCACCGGCACCTGGTGCAGGTACATGTCTCGGCAGGACGACGGGCAACGGTTATTATTGGTTCATTAACCCAGAGTTCCCCCCGCCAAACACTGGGGATTAAATAATGGCCGTTAACGTATATTCGTTCATACCCTGTTCCGCCCTTATCGACCGGATTCTTTCGGGCTCATGATCCGGTGATTCCTGGATAATTGCCTGCTTGCCAGCGCTCCTCTATCAGTCAGGATGGGTTTGAGCTCAGAAGAACTTATACCCCACGCCGGTCACCGTCTTGATGAACTCCGGGTTGGAGGAGTGGCGCTCGATCTTCTTGCGCAGGCGGGCCACGTGGGTGTCGATGGTGCGCGAGATGCCCGGGTCCTCGTATCCCCACAGCGCCTTGACGATGTCCTTGCGCGAATAGACCGTCCCGCGGTGGCTGGCCAGCAGCCACAGCAAGTCGAACTCCGTCTGCGTGAGGTCGACGGGCTGGCCGTCCAGGGATATCTCGCGCCGCTTGCGGTCGATCTCCAGGCCCCCGATGGAGACGTATTCCTCCTTTTCGGTGGAGTCCCGCACCATGTCCGCGCGGCGGAGGGCGGCCTTGATCCTGGCGACCAGCTCCGCCCCCTTGAAGGGCTTGGTTATATAGTCGTCTCCGCCGATGGCCAGTCCGCTCACCAGGTCGGTGATATCGTCCTTGGCGGTGAGGAAGACGATGGGGGCCGCGGTCTCGTCGCGCAGGCGCCGGCAGACCTCCATGCCGTCCATCTTGGGCATGATGATGTCCAGGATCATCAGGTCCGGGTGCTCGTCGCGGCAGATGACCATGGCCTCCTCGCCGTCCTCGGCCATGAGCACCTTGAACCCCTCCGCCATGAGCAGCTCCGCGATCAGGCGGCGGATATGCGGGTCGTCGTCCGCGACCAGTACCTTCTTCTCGGTCATGTGCATACCTCGGTTCTATCGCCGCACGCTAATAGTATATCTCGGTTGCGGTCGGCGCCCTATTTAGATTCCCGTGTATGGCCGGTCTTGTGAACACGCTTGCATACACCATGCTTCTCCGTATTCTATGGACTCGGGCGCCGCTCCTTCCGCATACGAGGTGAGGCGGTGGAAACCGCCCTCATCTCGCGGACACCCGAGCCATGGCGGGCGAGGTGGGCAACTCCACCATCACTCCCGCCTCCGACAGTGCTTCCTGCACCGCCCGGTAATGCATGAAACCCCCCATGTGCAGGATGGTCTCCCCCAGCTCGCGGTCTAATTCCATCGAGGCCACGCAGGGGAAACTGTGCCAGTATTTTGCCACCACCTCCGCCACCGCCGCGTCCAGGGGGGCTCCCTTGAGGTTGAAGGCCACGTAGTAGGTGTTGCCGCATGGGGCGCTGCGCACCACCTTGGCATCCTTGATATAGCCGTCACCCAGCTCGAGCGCTATCTTGGGATAGCCGATGCGGAAATGGCCCATGAACTCATCCACGGCGGGGTGTATGCCCGGGGTGAGGGAACAGAAGGGCTTGGGAAAGGCGCACCCCATGTCCAGCTCCCGGCAGGCCTTCTTCACCTGCCCCCTCACCCAGCGGCTCACCCAGTTCGGGCCCTCCGAAGGCGCGACGATCACCCGGGAGCCGGCGGCGGAAGCCGCCCCGAGGAGGGCGAGGAGTATCTCCTGGTGCACGTTTATGGCCACGGTGGCGTCGTGTGGCGGCAGCTCCCGGCCGATGAGTTCCAGGGGGTCGTCCAGGTAGTAGGGGAGCATAGAGGGGAATTGCAGGATGTCCACGATGTCGCCGGAGAAGTCGATGCCGTAGGTGTCGCGGCAGTGGTCGCAGAGCACGCCGCAGCCGTTGCAGTGGTTCTCGTCGTTGACGAGGTGGCGCAGGAAGCGCTGGGCGAAGGTGTCGTCGAAGGTCACGGTGAAATCGTCCCGCCTGGTGGGGATGGGCCCTCCGCAGTATGCTACGAGCAGCCGCACGTTTTCGCTTCCCGCCGTCCCCGCCTAGAAAAAGCACAGGGGAGTGGGGCATCCCCCGGCGTACTCCGCCTCGGCCACGGTGTATTCCGGCCTCTCCAGCAGGCGCATCAGGGAATCGCTTCCCAGGTACAGCACCTGCTCGCGCTTGCTGCCGTAACGGTATACGGTGATGCCCTTGCACCCCAGCTCGTAGGCCAGGCGGTAGGCTTCCTCGATATCGTCGATGGAGGCGTCGGAGGCGAAGTTGATGGTCTTGGAGACGGCGTTGTCGCAGTGCTCCTGGAAAGCGGCCTGCATGCGCACGTGCCACTCGGGGGCGATGTCGAAGGCGGTCACGAAGGCCCTCTTTAGGTCGTCGCCGATGCCTTCGATGTGCTGCAGGGTGCCGCTGCGCGCGATATCCATCATCATGTCGTTGCTGTAGAAGCCCCGTTCCTTCGCCGCCTCCTCGAAGATGGGATTGATCTCCATGAGCTGCGTGCCCTCGATGACGTTACGCACGAAGGAGATGGCGAAGAGCGGCTCGATGCCCGACGAGCATCCGGCGATGATGCTGATGGTTCCCGTGGGGGCGATGGTGACGGTGGTCGCGTTGCGCATGGGCATAGTCCCGTCCCAGATGGACTCCGCGTAGTTGGGGAATGTCCCGCGCTTCGCGGCCAGTTCCCCGCTGGCGAGGTGGGATTCCTCCTCCAGGATGGCCGCCACTTCGCGTCCCGCCC
>CAZQFX010000157.1:0-6586 GCA_964592775.1 uncultured Actinomycetota bacterium | reverse complement strand
TATTTTATGGTGGACCCCTGCCGATCCCGTTCCAGGGCTGACCCCAGGTGGGATTCCAGGTGGGACGAGGCCATTGCCTTGATTTTATCTCTGTGCTATAGATTATTGAGGATTTCTGCTAACCCCCGTAGAGCAAGCCTAAGAAAAGGAGGATTCCGAATGGGAGAGCCAAGCGACAAGAGGCCCGTTTTCGAAGATGACGAATGCACCGGCTGTGGGCTGTGCGTGGACGAGTGCCCCAGCGACTGCATCGACCTGAACGATGACGACGTGGCCTACCTTGCGAGGCCCGATGACTGTGACGGCTGCGGCACCTGCGCCGAGGAGTGCCCCTCCGAGGCCGTCTCCATGGAGTAAGTCCGAGGGGAGCCAACACCGGGGGAGCCTGGGCTCCCCTTTTCCTTCGGAGGGATAAAATGGCACGTGAAAAGGGCGATACCTCCAGGGTCAACATCTTCTGGAAGATCCCCATGTTCGAGTTCCTGGAGGCGGAGGAACTCGACCGCCTCTACTCTCTCTGCAGCACCGAACGATTCGCCAGGGGGGAGTACATCTTCCTGGAATGCGACCAGCCCCGTAACCTCTACGTGGTGGTCAAGGGGGAGGTCAAGCTCCTCAAACAGACGGAGGACGGCCGCGAGACCATCGTGGAGATGGCCTACCCGGGGGAGATCTTCGGCGAGGAAGCCATCTTCGACGGCCAGCCCTATCCCATGACCGCCCAGGCATTGGACGACGCCGAGCTGCTCGCCATCAGCCGCACCGACTTCTTCTCTTTCCTCCGCGACAACCCCGACCTGGCGCTGGAGATAATCACCGAACTCGGAGCCAGGCTGCGTGAAGCCCAGAACACCATCCGGGCGCTGGCCATGGAGAGGGTGGAATGGCGCATCGCCCGCGTCCTGCTCATGCTCTCCCGCAAGGCGGGCATCGTCGAGGCCGACGGGGTGAGCATCGACCTGCCGCTCACCAGGCAGGACATCGCGGACATGGCCGCCACCACGGTGGAGACCACCATCCGCGTGCTCTCCAACTTCAAGAAGATGGGGCTGGTGGACACGGAGAAGGGCAAGATCATCCTCCGCGACAGGAAACACCTGGAGGAGATGGTCAGCGAGGGCTGCCGCCAGCCTTGAGCCCCGCCGCAAGAAGGAGAACGCCACGCCTCCAGGCGCGCATCTGATCAAAGTCATGGCATCCGGCGGCCGCGGGCATATCATAGGAATTGTCCCGGGCCCGGGTGAGGGCCGGAGAAGAATCGCAACGAGACAAGAACAAGCATCAAGGCTTGGAGGAGGTCTTCATGTCATCGTTCGGGGCTCGAGAAAGGCCCGGCACCGGGCGCCCGGCAAGCGTTTGTGAGAGGGGGCTCGAGATATGGCCGAGGTGAAGCTGTATTCCACCCCCAGTTGCCCCTACTGCCGCATGGCCAAGGATTTCCTCGAGGGGGAGGGGGTCGCGTTCACCGTGGTGGATGTCTCCGAGGACGAGAGGGCCGCCCAGGAGATGGTGGAGCGGAGCGGCCAGATGGGCGTGCCCGTACTGGAGCTGGGTAGCGTGATCATCGCCGGCTTCGACCGCGGGGCTTACCGCAAGGCCCTGGTCGACGCCGGCGTCCTGACCGAAGCCGCGGATAAAGCCAAGTGAGAGACCGGGCTGTCCCCGCCGTGACCCATCCTTCACACTGGGGACGCCGCGCGTCCTCTCGCCCCGATATCGCGTCACCATGGGATGGGAGCTCATCCTGATGGTGGGTGATAACCTCCTGGGGCTGGAAGAACCGTTGTTGACCACGGCCATGGGCATCCTCCCCCACCGCGACCCCGATAGGGCGCTCGACCTCGCCTTCTCCCTGGATATCCCCTTCTGGCCGCAGTTGCCCAACCTGTCCTATTCCGAGGATACCTACGTGCAGACGGTCTCCGGCATGCCCGGGACCGAGGTGGACTACGAGGGCCTGAGGATACTCTTCCACGAGGAGATCTTCTACGAAGGGCTGGAGGAATACCTGGCGCTCGAGCCGGGCAGCGACTATTTCGCCATAACCCCGGAGGAGTCCGCCACCTACGGCGGATTCCTCGCGCGCGCCTCCGCCTCCTTCCCCGCGCTGCGCGGCCAGTTCATGGGGCCCATATCCTTATGCCTCATGGTCAAGGACCCCGATAACAAACCCATCATCTACCGGGACGACGCCCGCGAGATAGCCATCCGCCACGTGGCCGGCAAGGTCAACCGCCATCTCGCGGACCTGCGCGCCGTCAACCCGCGTTCCTTCGTGTGGGTGGACGAGCCGGGGCTGGAATTCCTCTTCACCGGCATCACCGGCTATACCTCGGAGAGCGCCCGCGCGGACCTGGCCCTCTTCCTCTCCCTCCTGGAGGGGCCGCGAGGGGTGCACCTCTGCGGCAACCCCGACTGGGATTTCCTCCTGCGGTCCGAAGTGGACCTCATATCCCTCGACGCCTACAACAACCGCGACATCCTCATCGGCTACCGCTCCGGCCTCGCCCGGCTCATCGCCCGCGGTGGAATCATCGCCTGGGGGGCCGTGCCCACCCATGCCAACCTGCTCGAGGGCGAGACACCCGGCGGCCTGGCAGGGCGCCTGGGGGTCCTGTGGGACAGGCTGGAGGAGGAAGGCCTGGAGAGGGACGTCCTAGCGGCGTGCTCCTTGCTGACCCCAGCCACCTGCTGCCTGGTGAACCCCGACCTCACCGCCACGGTAGAGAAGGCCTACGCGGTGGTGAAGGCGGCCCGCGACCTCATGCTCAGTTGATCATCCGGGCTCTGCACGCAAGCGCAGGTTATGTGCCCCGTAGAAAATCCCACTTGGGGTCGGTCCCTCATGCCGCAAGGTCGCGGCACCAGCAAAGGATGAAAACAGCTTCGCGCCATGAATGGGAAACAAGATATGGTGCCGCAAAGGCTATTTTCGGAACAGCCCTGGAACGGGATCGGCAGGGGTCTGCCCTGAAAACAGCGACCTGCATTTTACCTCGGTAGTGTCGCGGCCGCGCGACATGGATGACTGACCCCATTTCTCTTTACCTGAGGCCGACGCCGGAATGCAATCGGGTGAAAGCATGAGAAAACTAATTCTCGACACCGTGTCACTTCGGTTATAGTAAGTTAGGAACAGCGAGGAGTTGATGCGTGTGATCGCGGATGATGCTTACAGAGCTCTGGAGGAGGCGGTGGGAGAGGAGAACGTCTCCCGCGAGCCGGCAGTGCTCGACGCCTACGCCTGGCAGCCATTCCTCAACGAAGACCCGGAGCTGTGGACAGTGCGCCCGGAGGCGGTAGTGCTGCCCGCGTCCACCGCGGAGGTGCAGGCGGTGGTGAAGGCCTGCAACCGTTACAACCTCAAGTTCAAGGCCCTGTGCACCGGCTGGGGGGTTCACGCCGGGCCCACTAGTGCGGGCGTGGTCCAGGTGGACCTGCGCCGCATGGACCGCATCCTGAAGATAGACGAGAAGAACATGATCGCGGTGGTGGAGCCCTACGTGAGCGGGGCGCAGCTGCAAGCGGAGGCCATGAAGCGCGGCCTCAACACCCACCTCATCGGGGCAGGGCCGGTGTGCTCCCCCCTGGCCAGCGCCACCTCCATGCACGGCGTGGGGCATGACGGCATCTACATGAGCTACAGCCCCCGCAACGTGCTGGGCGTGGAATGGGTGCTTCCCACGGGCGAGCTGCTGCGGCTGGGCACTCCCGGCTGCGGGGAGGGATGGTTCTCGGGCGACGGCCCCGGCCCCTCCCTGCGCGGCATCATGCGCGGCGCCTCCGGGGCTTTCGGGGGCCTGGGGATCTTCACCAAGTGCGCCCTCAAGCTCTTCAACTGGCCCGGGCCGCCGGCGATGAAGGCGGAGGGCACGGTATTCGACTCCGTGGTGGAGCAGCCCGCCAACCTGCGCTTCTACGGCTGCGTCTTCCTGGAGGCCAAGGCTTTCGCCGACGCCATGTACGACCTGGGCGAGGCGGAGATCGGCTACCTGTGCCTGCGCGTCACCATGGGCTCCTTCCCCATGGCCATGGCCCCCAAGCTCTACCGCAAGATAATGAAGACGAAGAACGTCAGGAGTATCGTATACGATGTGCTCAGGTATCCCTTCACCATCCTCCTCGCGGGAGATTCCATGGATGAGCTGGAGTATCAGGAGGCGGTGCTCAAGCGGGTTGTCCTCGACCACAACGGCATCATGCTGGACATGCAGGCCTCGCCCGTGTCCCCCATGCTGCCGCTCAACCTCATCCGCGCCAGCCTCATCCCGGCGGCCTTCCGCCTCGGCGGCACCTTCTGCACCAACCTGGACGAGAACGACGCCCTCGACTCCCAGATGCCGTGGGCAGATGCCATCGCCAGGGTCAAGAAGGAGTTCATGGACAGCGGGGCCATCCTCGACGACGGCGGCGAGAACCCCTACTTCGTACCCTACGAGAACAACACCTGGGCCCACTGCGAGGTGGTGCACATGTACAGCGTCCACGAGGAGAAGAGTCTGGAGGCCCTCAAGCCCATCGCCTTCCTCTCCACCCTGGAGGCCATAGGGCACTGCATGACCCCGCTCTCGGTGCTCACTCCGGAGGTGCGCAAGGCGCTCAGCCCCCTGGCGGGCGACTTCAACCTCTGGCAGAAGAGGATATCGGAGGGCTTCGATCCCGGCGAGGCGGCGGACGCCGGCCTTTACACCGCGGAGGAGGACTTCGACACCTCCAGGGTCGACCCGGAGAAGGTCGGGCGTTTCGAGGAGATGCGCGAACGCCTGCGCTGGACGGAGGAAGGCCCACCCCTGGATGCCTGAAGCCCGAGGCTCTGTGCCCTGGCCCCCCTAGAGAGGTTTGACAGAAACCGCACGATCGTAATATGAACCTGGAAGGGGTCTATACCGTCACCGCCGCGCGAAGACAGCGCTGTCGCTCTGGCGCGCGGATACGGGGCGCGGCCCGATATCCATCCTCATCCATGGTTCTTCCGCAAGAAGTGTCCGTTCCCTCCGGGGGTCAGGCCCGGAAGGGGATCGGGACGACCCCCTTCCGGGCCTGACCTCAGAAGCCCTGTAGCCACCAATACTTGTTGCAGGAGGGCTTATGCAATGGTGTGCCGCGCGAGAATGACCGTGGCCTGTTCCATGAAATCCATCAGGACTTCCTCGTGCTGCGCGCCCTTCAACTTCCCGGGGTCGGGAAAGGGCACGCGAGAGAGAGGCTCCCCCGCCTTTCTCAGCGTGGGGACCACTTCCACGGCGAGGTCGCGCATCCTCTCGGCCGAGAGAAAGCCATTCATATACTCCGCCCGATGTGTTCGCCAGTCCGAAACAACGAGATGAAAAGCGAGGTAGACATCGCCCCAGGCAAAAAAGGCAGGCCGTCTTTTCCTGAGTCCGAGTGAGGTCGCAACATTCTCCCGGTCGATCCAGTAATATGCATATCCGCGGCCACCCTTCTTATATGCGATCCCCGCGCCCACAAGGTCTTCGAGTACGCCGTAGACATTGCCCTGTTGATACTTGATCCTCGTGGCAATGCCGTTTGAACTTCCACCCTCGTTCGTAAGCAGGTAGGTCATCACATCCGCGCGCGCTCCAGGTCCGTAGTAGTCCCTGAGTCGGAGCATCAGGTTGGCGGGATTCGCCAGGTCCGGTTTTCCAGAATGACGGCGTATCCGGGGGCTTCCCCGCAATAGTTGCCACTTCAGGAACAGCTCGTCGGGCTGCTTTCGTCCATGGACGAAGCTTCCCTTTTCGCGCCGGAAGAACTCCTCCGTATCCATCCCCGCTAGTGCTTTACGCGCTTCCTTTATCACCCCGGGGAAGATGTCCTTGCCCGTATCGTCTGCCGCGAATTCCAATACCGCCCCAAGCGTCCTCTGCGTTTCGGGACCGAAGGCACGGGATATCCTCTTGAGACGCCATGGTTTCAAGAGCGCATGGTTCGAGACCGTCCAATCCATCGCCTCATCGAACATCCTTGCATCCTGCCTTCCGAACGAGCAGGTCGCCACCAGCAGCGCTTCGGGATCGACGATCGACTTTATGCACGGCTCCACGGCTACATACGCGCCCACCGCAGCCCATTGGCTCCAGAGGATCTCAATAAACCTCTTCTCCAAACCGACCTGCCAGTTCTCCATGTCCTATCTCCTCGAGCACGGCCACGACCTCCCGCAGCCTCTCTCTGTCCTGTTCAAGGCACCAGTCGGCCGCCGCCCTGGCCTCTTTGTCGGAGATCTGCATCTCGACAAGGTCTCCGATATCTGGTTCACCCCTGTTGATGGCCGCCCACATCTTGAGGCATACCATATGTTGTCGCGAGCATAGCCGCACCTTGAGACGATCTCCGAAGCGCCTGACTTCCGCTTTCTCGACGATATCCGGGGGCAGTTCGGTATCGTCATGCAGGATTATCGCGGCGGTACTGAACCAGTGCTTCCCCTCCCCATGGAGGTTTCCAACCCTCTCGACCGCCGCTTTGAGCTCCCCGCCCATCAACGGTTTCCTTAGTACCCCGATCCGTAAATACGCTCGCAACAGGCCGCCGCTGCATCCCCGCCCGCTGTGTTGCGCTCCCTGCGACGTACTCGCAGAGT
>CAZQFX010000156.1:0-6587 GCA_964592775.1 uncultured Actinomycetota bacterium | reverse complement strand
CCGCCAGCCCGGCCGCCACCACGTTCTTGGCCACGTAACGGGCGGCGTAGGCGGCGGAACGGTCGACCTTGGTGGGGTCCTTGCCGGAGAAACAGCCGCCTCCGTGGCGCGCCATGCCGCCGTAGGTGTCGACGATGATCTTGCGTCCGGTGAGGCCGGTGTCTCCCATGGGGCCGCCGGTGACGAACTTACCGGTGGGATTGACCAGCACGCGCAGGCTGCGGTCGTACAGCTCGGGCGGAAGCACGGGATGTATGACGTGCTCGATGAGGTCGGGCTTCATCAATTCCTCGATATCGACGTTAGGGCGGTGTTGAGCGGAGATGAGCACGGTGTCTACGCGCACCGGCTTGCCGTTCTCGTATTCCACCGTCACTTGGCTCTTGCCGTCGGGCCTGAGATAGGGCAGGATCCCCGCCTTTCTGACCTCGGAGAGGCGGTGGCAGAGCTTGTGCGCCAAGGTTATGGGCAGGGGCATGAGCTCCGGCGTCTCGTCGCAGGCGTATCCGAACATCATGCCCTGGTCCCCCGCGCCCAGCGAATCGAGCATGTCGTCCTCCACCTCTCCCGTCCTCTCCTCGAGGGCGTGGTCAACCCCCTGGGCGATATCGGAGGATTGCGGGTCGATGGAGACGACCACGCCGCAGGTCTCGTGGTCGAAACCGTACTTGGCGCGGGTATACCCGATCTGCTCGATGGTGCCGCGGGCGGTGTTGGGGATATCGACGTAGGTGGACGTGGTCATCTCCCCCGCCACGATCACCAGGCCCGTGGTGACCAGGGTCTCGACCGCTACCCTGCCGAAGGGGTCGTCCTTGAAGACCTCATCGAGTATGGCGTCGGATATCTGGTCGGCTATCTTGTCCGGGTGCCCCTCGGTGACCGATTCCGATGTAAACAGGTGGCGCATCGTCACTTCGACTCCTTTCTCCTCCTTCATCCCGGCAGGTCGGGCGGGCCGCCGGGCTCTTCCAATCCCAACATTATACACTCAATAAGGTAAATTATCCCTCAAGCCGGGCGGCATCAAGCCGGGTGGCATGGGAACGCGACGCGACACCCGCGGGGCCTCCCGGGCCATCCGCCACCGCCTTCGCGCGCATGCCGCGTGGAAGCGGATGTCTTGCGTTTGAACTGGGCACCGGCCCCTGCCGTGCGCGTGGAAGCCGCCGCAAAACAACGGTGGCGCCTACTTATAGATGAATATCAAGATAAGGGTGGAGATAACGAAGGTGGCGGCGCTGGCGATGGTCATGCGGTCCAGGTTCTTCTGCACGATCTGCGTGCCGGCGGCTCCTCCCATGGAAGCGCCGCCGAAGAGGCTGGACATCCCGCCTCCCCTGCCCGAGTGCAGCAGAACGAAGACGATCATGGAGAAGCTGGAGAGGAAGAACAGCGCCAGCATCATGTACTTAAGGATATCCATATATCCGCGACCTCCTTTTCCAGAGAGATATTCTAGCACATCACGCGCGGAAATTCGCGATGGCCGCGAAATCGGCCGCCTTGAGGCTGGCGCCGCCCACCAGGGCGCCGTCGATGTCCTGCATGGACATGAGTTCCACCGCGTTGTCCGGCTTGACGCTGCCGCCGTAGAGCACGCGCACGGATGCCGCGGCCTCCTCGCCGTAGGTGCCCGCCAGCCAGCGGCGGATGAAGGAGTTCATTTCCTGGGCGTCGTCCGGCGTGGCCGTCTTGCCGGTGCCGATGGCCCATATGGGCTCGTAGGCGATCACGACGGTGGCGGTCTCTCCCGCCTTGACGCCGGCGAGGCCGGCCCGCATCTGCCCTTCCACCTTTGCGTCGGCTCCGCCCGCCTCACGCTCCTCCAGGGTCTCCCCCACGCAGAGGATGGGAGCCATGCCGCCGTCGAGGACGGCCCTCAGCTTGGCGGAGACGAAGTCGTCCTTCTCCCCGATGATCTCCCGGCGCTCGGAATGGCCCACGATGACGTAAATCACCCCCAGGGCCTGGAGCATGGACGGGGATATCTCGCCCGTGAACGCACCCTCCTTCTCCGGGTACACGTCCTGGGCCCCCAGTCTTATCGTGGAGCCGAGCTCGCCCAGGAGCCTGGACACGTCCCCCAGGGCCGTGAAAGGCGGGCATACGGCCACCTCGACACCCTCCAGTGAGGCGACCAGGGGGTCCAGTTCCCGCGCCAGCTCCAGCGCTTCCTCGTTGTTCTTGTACATCTTCCAGTTGCCGGCGATGAGCGGTTTTCTCATTCCTCAGGCCCCCTTTATCCTTCCCTGTCCATGAGGACCGCCACCCCAGGCAGCGTCTTACCCTCCAGCAGCTCCATGGAGGCCCCGCCGCCGGTTGATATATGGGTGAAGGCCCCCTCCAGGCCGTACTTCTCTATGGCCGCGATGGTGGCTCCCCCGCCGGCCACCTTCAACGCCTGGGAGGAGGCTATGGCCTCCGCCACGGCACGCGTCCCCGCCTCGAAGCGGTCCCATTCGAAGACGCCCAGGGGCCCGTTCCAGAATATGGTTTCGGCCTGCGCGACGGCCGCCTTGTATTCCTCGATAGTGCGCGGCCCGATGTCCAGCCCCATCCAGCCCGCGGGTATCCCGGAGGCGCCGACGGTGCGGCTCTCGGCGTCCTCCTTGAACTCGGGCGCGACCACCAGATCCACGGGAAGTCTTATCTCCGCCCGCTTCTCCCCCGCTCGCCGCATCACTTCCGCGACCTCTTCCAGGAGGCCGTCCTCGCACAGGGATTCGCCGATCTCCAACCCTTGGGACTTGAAGATGGTGAAGCACATCCCTCCGCCCACCAGCAGGGAGTCTGCCAGTTCCTGGAAGTTGCCGAGCACCTTGAGCTTGTCCGATATCTTGTTTCCGCCCAGCACGGTGACGAAGGGGCGGGCCGGGTCCTGGAGCAGGCCTTGCAGCAAGCCCACCTCTTTTTCCATGAGGAAACCGGCCACCGCCGGCAGCCTCTCCGCTACCCCGGTCACCGAGGCATGGGAGCGGTGGGCGGCGCCGAAGGCGTCGTTCACGTAGATGTCGCCCAGGCGCGCGAGGGCCGCGGCGAAATCCGGGTCGTTCTTCTCCTCGCCCGGCTCGAAGCGCAGGTTCTCCAGGAGTACCACTTCGCCCGGGCGCAATGACGCGGCGGCCTTATCGACCTCCTCCCCCACCACGCAGTCCATCTTGCGCACCTCGGCGCCGAGCAGCTCCCGCAGCCGTGCGGCCACGGGGGTGAGGCGCATCTCCTCGACCACCTTTCCCCTGGGCCTTCCCAGGTGGGACATGACGACGAGGGAAGCACCGCCGTCCAGGAGATAGCTCAGGGTGGGGAGGGCCGCCCGGATGCGGGTGTCGTCGGAGACGCCGCCCGCCTCGTCGAGAGGGACGTTGAAGTCCACCCTGACCAGGACCCTCTTTCCGGAGACGTCTACGTCCCGGACCGTCTTCTTGGCCATGGCTCCCTCCCGCTAGGGCAGGAGAATATCCAGCAGGTCCACCAGGCGGTTGGAGAAACCCCACTCGTTGTCGTACCAGGAGACCACCTTGCACATATTGCCCATGGCCATGGTGGACTTGGCGTCGAAGACCGAGGAGGCGGGATTCCCAATGACGTCGGAGGATACGATGGGGTCCTCCGTGTATTCCAGTATCCCCTTGAGCGGCCCCTCGGCGGCGGCCTTGACCGCGGCGTTGATCTCCGCGGCGCTCGCCTCCTTCGAGAGCACCGCCACCAGGTCGACCACGCTTCCGTCCATCACCGGGACGCGCATGGCGATGCCGTCCATCTTGCCCTTCAGCGCCGGGATGACCAGGCCGATGGCCTTGGCGGCGCCCGTGGAGGTGGGGATGATGTTGCCCGCCGCCGCACGCGCCCGGCGCAGGTCCTTGTGGGGGAAGTCCAGGATGCGCTGGTCGTTGGTGTAGGCGTGCACGGTGGTCATGTAACCCGACTCCACGCCGAAGCCGTCCATGAGCGCCTTCACCATCGGCGCCAGGCAGTTGGTGGTGCAGGAGGCGTTGCTTACGATGTCGTGCTTGGAGGCGTCGTACTCGCCGTCGTTGACCCCCATGACGATGGTGATGTCGGGGTCGGTGGCCGGGGCGGTGATGATCACCTTTGACGCTCCCGCCTCGAGATGCCTGCCGGCGCCTTCGCGGTCGGTGAAGACGCCCGTGGCCTCGATCACCGCCTTCACTCCCAGGTCCTTCCAGGGGAGTTGGGCCGGGTCCTTCTCCGAGAACACCTTGATGTCCTTGCCGTCGACGCCGAGCGAATCCCCCTTGGCCTCGACCGCGCCCCGGTACTTGCCGAAGACGGTGTCGTACTTCAGGAGATGCGCCAGGGTGGTGCAGTCCGTGAGGTCGTTGATGGCCATAATGTCCACGTCTTTTCCGGCCGCGGCGCGCAGGAACAGCCTCCCGATCCTGCCGAAACCGTTTATGCCCACCTTCACAGCCATGTCGGTACCTCCTTCGGATACTTGCCCGTTGAACCGCTCTGTCGTGATGCTCCTCTCACTCCACAAGACATTATAAGCAAAAACCTGCACCGTAAACACCAATAAGGAAGACAGGCTGCCGTTTGCCCACTTCTGCTCTATAGGGGTTCATCGTAGGGATGAGGCGATGCGGCTTATGCGCCGCAGGCGGTGGTAGACGGCGGATTTTGTGAGCGGGGGGCGCAGGCGGTCTCCAAGTTCGGCCAGGCTGGCCTCCGGGTGGTTGATGCGGGCCTCGGCCACCTCCTGCAGCGAGCCCGGCAGGCTCCCCAGGCCGAGGCTGTCCTCGATGAGCCGTATGTCGCGCAGTTGCCTCTGTGCTGCGTCCACGATCCTCTCCAGGTTGGCGGTCTCGCTGTTCACGCGGCGGTTGACCTTCTCCCTCAGCTCCCTCACCACCGCGTCGCTCTGCAGGCGCAGAACGGCGTTGTGCGCCCCCAGCAGGGCCAGGAAGTCCGCCTGCTCGCCGCGGCTCTTGAGGTATACGGAGTGCAGCCTTCTCTTCCTGCCGGCGTGCAGGTTCAAGCCGTATCTCTCGGCGAGGCCGCGCAGGCCTTCGGCCATCTCGGCGTGCTGGACGTTTATCTCCAGGTGAGCCGGCTGGTCCGGCCGGCTGACGTATCCTCCCCCCAGGAACGCTCCCCTCATGTAGGAGATGCCGCAGCAGTGCTGCCTGACGATCCGCGCCGGTATGCCCAGTACGGGGCGCAGGTTGTCGTCCAGCAATCCCAGCTCGTTCATTATCTGGGTCGAGCGCTCCCCGTCTCCCAGGTAAAGGTAATAGCAGTTGTGGCCGCGCAAACGCGGCGCCTTCTCCACCCTCAACTGGGGAGAAATGGCGAACCGCTCCTTGAGGCAGGAGAACATCTTTCTGGCCACGGCGGCGTTCTCGCTCTCGGTGTGCAGGCTGAGCCGGTGACGCCCGGCAAGATGCAACGCTCCCTCCAGGTGGAGGAGCGCCGACAGCTCGGCGATACGGCAGCAGCGGCGGGAGGGGATGACCCGCGCCAGCTCGTTCTTGACCTCGGCGGCGAAAGCCATGCCTCACCAGCGATTGACGTCGCGGTGGCGCACGCCGACCTTCCAGTCGGCGGCCCTCAAGCGTACCGCCAGCTCGTCCACCATGACCACGGAACGGTGGTGGCCGCCCGTACAGCCCATGGCCAGGGTGATGTAACGCCTGCCCTCGCGCAGGAGGCGGCTCTTCAAGAACTCCAGCAGCGTCTCCACCGTGTCCAGGAAGCGCCCGCTGTCTTCCTGGGCCATGACGTAGTCGCGCACCCTCGCATCGCCCCCGTCCAGCTCGCGCAGTTCGTCCACCCAGAAGGGGTTGGGGAGGAAACGCAGGTCCAAGACCATGTCCGCGTCCAGGGGCAGCCCGTACTTGTAGCCGAACGATACCAGGCTCAGCTCTAGCAGCGGGATGATACCCTCGTAGCTGTACTGGTTCATGAGCTGTTCGCGCAACTGGTGCACGTTGATGCGGGAGGTGTCCATGACGATGTCCGCCCTGCCCCGCAGCACCTGCAGGCGGTCGCGTTCCCTGGTGATGCTTTCCGGGATGCCACCCGGGGAGGAGATGGGATGCGAGCGCCTGGTCTCCTTGAAGCGCCTGATCAGCGTGTCGTCGTCGGCCTCGAGAAAGACGATGCGGTAAGTGATGCCGCCACGGTCCAGCTCGTCCAGGGACTCGGTAAGATCGTCGAAGAACTCGCCCCCCCTGACGTCGATGCCCACGGCGAGATGTTCTATGCCCGCGTCGCTCTGCGACCCCAGCTCCACCATCTTGAGCAACAGGGAAGGAGGGAGGTTGTCCACGCAGAAGAACCCGAGGTCCTCCATGCTCTTGATGGCGATGGATTTACCCGCCCCGGATAGCCCAGTGATGAAGGTTATCTCCAGAGCCTTCTACCTCCCCGCCTGATGCGATCTACAGAATTATTATATATTTTATCGGCAGGTATGCGGAACGGGGTAACGAAGAAGGCCCTTGAAGGATATGGAAACGGTCTGGCCGCCGGACGAAAGGGATCAGGTCTCGGGTCTTGGTTCTACTTAAACCGAAGTTCCCCCCGTAGAATAGCATGATTGTCCGCATGAACAATGGATT
>CAZQFX010000155.1:0-6628 GCA_964592775.1 uncultured Actinomycetota bacterium | reverse complement strand
GTGGTGTCGCGGCCGCGCGACATGGGTGACTGACCCCCGAGCGGCGAGTCCCGATCCCGCTCCAGGGCTGACCCCCCACGGGATTTCCCGATCCCGTTCGGGCCATTACAAGGAGTCCGTGACGAGGCATCCCGAAGGCGCCCGCTCCTATCCATGTGTGATTGCCCGTACCTTCTTCCACCATTGCTCGCGGCGTAAGTGCCGGGTTTAACCCACGTTGGATGCTGAACCCGCGAAGAGGGTCAGCAGGTAGGGCGGGGACGGAATCCAGAAGTCCGGCCGCTCGCATTCGAGCGCTTCCCTGGGGAAGGGGCCCCATGCCACCGCACCCGACAGGACGCGCGCGGCGTGTGCGCAGCGCAGGTCGAAGGGGCTGTCGCCGATGAAAGTCGCCTCCCCTGCCGATACCTCGAGCCGCTTCAGCGCCTCGATCACCGGCTCCGGTTCTGGCTTGAAGCTGGTGGTGTCGTCAGCGGTCACCACGACCTCGAAGAAGGTCTTGAGACCGAAGAAGGCCAGGTCTGCGAGGGCGCTGGACGACCGCTTGGACGTCACCAGCCCCAGGCGGTATCCCCTCTCCACCAGCCCGGCAAGCGCCTCCCTGATGCCGGGGAACTCGTGCACCAGGCCGTCGCGATGCCGGTCGTAGAGGCGCTGGTAGAGGGCGAATATCTCCTCCGCTCGATCGGCGTCGATATCCCGCGCCTGGAGATGCAGGGGGCGCCCGATCTCGGAGACGATCTGCTCTTCGCTGCGAAAAGGCAGGCCCAGGATACGCAGGGTCTCCTGGAAACAGAAGATGATGAGATCGATGGTATCCACCAGGGTGCCGTCCAGGTCGAACAGGATACAGCTTATCCCCTCGATGGCCTCAGGCTTGGGATCGGGCAATCGCGCACCTCCAACAACCGGTCTCGAGCGCCAGCTTATCGGTTTTCAACCGAAACCTTACCAATATCCGCGGCGGATTGCCATGCCCGCTCCGGTTATTCGTAGAAAGGCGGTTTTCCAGCATGTCGGAACACGTGGAGACGGGCCGCTCAAGAGCTGCTGAGGCGGAAAACGCCGCCTTGGTGGAGCATGGGCGGCGTCGTCCCGTTCACGGGGATGACCCTCGTCCCGGTTTGACACCTACCGGGCACTGTGTTAGCTTAATCTACGTCCGCGCGCCGCAAGGCACGTTTCGCCACATCCCCTTGGCATACGTCGTTTTCCCGCTACTGCTTTGCCCACACATGCTCGCACTTCGCGGGTGCGTCCATCGTGCCGGAGCTGCGTAGCGGGTGGAGGTTTGGTGAAGGGCCTTCCGGGTAAAGGTCCATAAAAACCCCTCCTAGGACGAAAGAGAAGCATCGGAGGGCCCTTACACCATCCTCTCCATGGGAGCCGGTCGATACGGGAGCGATGATTCAAGCGCCGCACGGCTGGAGATATATAGAACGGAAAAGCCAGGATATGAAAGCCTGAGAGGAGGAAGGGTATGCCGTATTTCGAGGACATAAACGTATTCTACGACCTTCTTGTCGGGGTGTTCGACGAGATCATGCAGGATCCCGCCATCCGCGCCAAGGCGCTGGACTCCAAGCTGCTGGTCAAGTTCGTCTACCGCGACCCGGTCGGTGAGTACTGGATAGACTGCAGGGGTGACGAGGTCAAGGTATTTCCCGGCGGGTCGCCGGAGGAGATGACCCCCGACGCCACCATGACCATGGAGCTGGACACAGCGCATGCCTTCTGGTGCGGCCAGCTCAACCTGCTGGGAGCCCTTTCCAGCGGGGAGATCGAGGCCGAGGGCTCCATGCCGCGGCTGCTCAAGATGCTACCCGTGATCAAGCCCGCGTACGCCGTCTACATCAACCTGCTGAAAGAGAGGGGGCTCGAGGGCCTGATCATCGAGGAAGAAGAAGAGGACTAGGCGGACTATTGCCGGCGGATATCTGGGCGAAATGGCTGGATGGAACGGACCGCGAGGGCATGGCAGCGGACCGCCAGCTGCGCATCCTGCGGTCGCAGGTGAGGGACCGCGTCCTGCACAAGGCCGGCCTGGGGCGCGGTTCGCGCGTGGTGGACCTGGGCTGCGGCCTGGGGTTCCTCTCCCTGGAGGCGGCCCGCGTAGCCGGTCGCGGCGGCCGGGTCATCGCGGTGGACTCGAGCCCCGGCGCCCTGGAGGAACTGGCCCGGCGGGCAAGGGATGCGGGGTTCGACAACCTGCGCACGGTGCGGGCGGAGATAGACCGCCTGCCGCTGGAGGACGGCGTGGTGGACGCCGTGATGGCGCGCTCGGTGCTCAGTTACGTCTCCGACCGTCCCGCGGTGTTGCGCGAGGCCGGGCGGGTGCTCCGCCCGGGCGGTGCGGTCTCCCTCTTCGAACCCGTGCTCTCGGAGGAAGAGATCGTGGTCGACTGGGGTGAGGATGTCCACCTGTGGAGCAAGTTCCGGGATATCCTCGAAAAACGGCATCCCGCGTTCGGTTTCAAGCGCGAGGAGCTCGTGCTGGAGGTGAAGGAAGCCTGCTTCACGGGGGTGAACTCTTTCACCTGGCACGCCGACGTGACCCGTCCCTTCGCCGGCATGGAGGAGGCACTCGAGGAGTTGGAAACGTGCCTTCCGGGCGAACTATCCCTGGCGGCATGCTGGCTGAGGAACGGCGCGAGCCGCGAGGAGATAGAAAGCGTGGCCCGGCGCCTGGCCGCGGAGTCGTCCAAGCCCTCCTACCGCGATATCCTGCCGTGTATCTATATCTGGGGCGCCAAACCCGCGGCCTGAGCAGGGTGGCTGTCCGTCAGAGCTCGGAAGGGCAGGCCGTTGTAGGACGTACGGACTGGATCACAGGTGGCAGGATGATCGGCGCTTCCCGGTAATGCCGTGTATCGGACGAAGCTATGTTCGATGGATGGCGATTTCCGGCAGCGCATCGTATTGAACCAGGCGATGTTATTACGGGAGGAAGAGAGATGAAAGGTTTTGCCGCAAAATACCTCGAGGTCGACCTGGCCACGGGAGAGGTGTCCACGAGAGAACTCGAGGAAGAGCTGTTCCGCAGATATATCGGTGGCACCGGTCTCGCCGCGTACCTCTTCTACACGGAGATGGACCCCCTGGTGGACCCGCGTTCGCCCGAGAACCCCCTCATGTTCATCAACGGCCCCCTCACCGGCACCAGCTTCCCGGGCAGCGGCAGGTCGTCGGTGGTGGCCATCTCCCCCCTCACCGGCCTGTGGGGCGAATGCAACGTGGGCGGCGCTTTCGGGGCCGCGCTCAAGCTGGCGGGCTACGACGGCATCGTCTTCAAGGGACAGTCGGCCGGACCGGTCACCTTCTGGCTCGACGGAGAGAAGGCGGAACTGCGCGACGCCTCCCACCTGTGGGGACTGGACGCCTACGAGACCAACGAGCGCCTGCAGGAGGAGCTGAAAGGGAGCGGCGGCGCGGTGCGCACCATGCAGATCGGGCCCGCGGGCGAGAACGGCGTGCGCTTCGCGGCCATCGTCAACGAGATCGGCAGCGTGGCGGGCCGCTGCGGCCTGGGGGCGGTCATGGGCGACAAGAAGCTCAAGGCGGTCGCGGTACGCGGCGGGGGCAGGATGGAATACGCGGACCCCGCGGCGGCGAAGGGACTGAGCAAGGCCCTCGCGAACAAGCTGAAGGGCCACCTCCTGGCGGGGACCCTGCACGACCTGGGCACCAACGGCGCGCTGGATACCGGCATGCTCTCGGGAGACGTGCCGGTGAAGAACTGGAGCGTGGGGGAGTGGATGGACGCGCTGGATACCCTCAACTCCTTCTATTACAACGACAACATCCTGGTGAAGATAGTCGGCTGCTACGCCTGCAGCGTGCGCTGCAAGCGCGTGGTGAAGGTTGACGAGGGCCCCTTCGCCATGCACGAGCACGCCGGGCCGGAGTACGAGACGGTGTGCATGATGGGCACCAACCTCATGAACCCCAGCCTGGAGGCGGTGGCCAAGGCCAACGACCTCTGCAACCGGCTGGGCATGGACACCATCTCCATGGGAGCGGTCATCGCGCTGCTCATGGAGGCGCAGGAGAGGGGCATCGCCGGCAGCGACCTCACCGGCCTGGACCTCGCGTGGGGGAACATGGAGGCCGCCCTGGAGGCCATCCGCCTCACCGCCGCCCGCGAGGGGTTCGGCGAGCGCATGGCCCGGGGTTCCCGCGCCCTGGCCGCGGAACTGGGCGCGCCCGAACTCGCCGTCACCGTGCGCGGCCTGGACTTCCCAGCCCACGATCCCCGCGGCTTCCACGGCTACGGCCTGGCCTACGCCATGGGCACCCGCGGCGCCTGCCACCTCAACGCCACCAACCTGCTGGTGGAGGGGGGCATGGGCTCCTGGCCCGAGATCGGCCTGAAGGGGCCCTTCAAGGGCATGACCAGCAAGGGCAAAGCGGAGGTCACCTGGAAATGCCTGGCAGTCGGGCAGCTCTTCAACTCGCTGTGCATGTGCGAGTTCATCGGCGCCTTCCTCTCACTGAACGACCAGGTCGATATGATGCGCGCCGCTACCGGCTTCGACTGGACCCTGGAGGAACTCATGGAGTGCGGCTGGAGGATATGGTACCTCAAGCGCCACATGCTCAACCTGCGGGGCTCCGGTCGCAACGACGACGTCCTCCCCCCCAAGGCGCTCACCCCGACGGAGGAAGGGGCCAACGCCGGGTCGGTGCCCAACATGGAGAGGATGCTCGGGGAGCTCTACGAGATGGCCGGCCTGGACGCAGAGGGCCGCATCCCTCCCGACAAACTCGAACTGTAGCCAGAGACCGTCCTAGCCCAGGAGGTTGCCCACGTAGATGGCGCTCCCCGATGCCTGCTCGGTTCCCACGCCGCGGGCTCCCGCGTCGGCGCCCACCAGCCACAGGTCCTCGACCGGCGTCCACGGCGCCGGCTTGTTCACACCGGTCTGGCCCACGCACTGGGCGAGACCGATACACTCTCCCGTGGGCTTGCCGGTGATGGCGGCGGTATGCGCGATGTGGGTGCGCATCTTCCACTCGATGTGCCCCTCTATCCGGGGGAAGATCTCCAGCAGCCTCTCCTCGGCGCGGTCCAGGATGCGCTCGCACTGCGCCACGTTCTTCTCGTTCACTTCGATGGGCGCGGGCACTCCGCAGATGATCGACTGCTTGCCGGGGGGCGCGGCGTATTCGTCCCACTCGGACGGGAAGGGGGTGAAGAGGAAGGGGTCCTCGGGAGCACCCCCGTCCCTGATGTAGTCGAACATGTGGTCCGGGTTGACGTCGGGGATGTTGAAGAAGCTGGGCGCCGGGAGGTCCACCACCCGGCGGTCGAGGCCGTACTTGGTGGTGATGAAGGCGCAGGAATACTTGAGCCCCTTCACGTAGGAGACGTACTCCTCGGGGAAGTTGTCCTCACCCGCCATCTCCAGGGTGCGCTTGATGCCCGCGTTGGAGATGACGATGTCCGCGTCTATCTGCTCCCCGCCGGACGTGAACACCCCGCGTGCCTTGCCGTCGCGCACCACGATGCGCGCCACCTCGCATCCCAGGCGCAGCTCACCGCCGTCGCGCGAGAAGGCGCGCAGGAAGGCGCCGGGTATCTCGCGCGAGCCGCCGCGCGGCACGCCCAGCGTCTTCTTGCGGAAGGCGTTCGCGAAGCACCACAGGAACTCGCCCGCGCTGACCTCCTCGTAGGGGACCACGGTGAGGAGCATGGAGAGGGCCGCGATGCCCTGCAGGGGAGCCCAGTCGTCGATGATGCGGTGCATGAACTCCTGCATGGTGATCTCGTCCAGCTCCGCGATATACGAAGGGTTGAGAAGCGCTACCTTCGCCACCGCCCGCAGAGTCTCGAAGGGCGAGTTCTTCTTGGAAGCGCGGTACACCTCGCTGTCGAGCCCCTTGCTCAACAGGCCCTTTCCCCCGGCGAGCCTGGACAAGCGGTCCGCGGTGATACGCATGTTGGCGCCGAGGTTGGAGAGCATGGCGCGGGGGTCGGTGAGGCTCTGATGGAGGTTGAGGCGGTATTTCCCGCCCAGGAGCAGGTGCTCGCTGGGATTGGCGGCGAGCCATTCCAGGTCCCCTCGCACCATGCGGTTGAGGTCGCCATGCTGGCCGGACGCGCCCATGGAGAACATATGCACCCCCGAATCCACCACGAACCCGTCCCGCGTGAAGGACCAGCACTTCCCGCCGTAGAAGCCGTTACGTTCCAGCAGGGTTACGCCGTACCCCCGCGCCTGCAGAAGGGCGGCGACACCGGCTCCTCCCGGGCCGGAACCGATTACCACGACCTTCTTCTTCTCCTGCGCCATAGTTCAAACCTCCGTAACCTATCGGGTCCGGGAGTTGGTCCCGGACGGTCCGTGTCGATGCGGCAAGGCACCCTCGCCGCCGCGGCAATCCTCCCCGGACGTCGATCTGTCGTTCCTGTGGTCAGCCGCCCATGTCGCGCGGCCGTGACACCACCGAGCATGAAACTCTTCAGCGACTGACGGCACAAGAAATAGTATTCGAGCGTGCATTTTCAGGTTAGTCATCCATGTCGCGCGGCCGCGACACCACGGACTATGAAAATCTTCAGCGACTGACGGCACAACATATAGTATTTGAGCGTGCATTTTCAGGGCAGGTCTTTCATTTTGCATAC
>CAZQFX010000154.1:0-6671 GCA_964592775.1 uncultured Actinomycetota bacterium | reverse complement strand
CGAACGAGAGGTTGTTCAAGCTGTTGGAGCGGTAGAGGCGTACGTTCGGGCCGTCGCTGTTGACCAGGTACAGCCAGCCGTTCGCGTATGCCATCTGGCTGTGTTGCGGGTCGTTCAGGCCGATGGTGGCCTCGGCGGTCCAGCCCTCGAAGCCTGTTCCCGGACCCGGGTACGAGCCAGCCGTCCGCACGCCCGCGGCGCAGATCGCCAGGCAGAGGGAGAGCATGAAGAGGATGTATATCGCCTTCCTTTTTATCGTCGCCATATCCATCACTCCTTATTCGTTCGCGCCTTCGTTGTAGCCGAGGACCTGGCTGCCGCCGGTTACCTGCCCTTTGTAGTTGTAATACATGGCCCTCTCGCAGATGAAGGGGTGTCCCCCTGTGTCCGGCACCGTAACGGCGACCGATACGTCGCCCGAATAGCCGTAATGGGCCGTCCAGTCGTTTATGTTCACCGTGAACCTCTGGCCGGGTTGAATCGGGGGGCAATCATACCTTCCTATGTAGCCGGAATTTCCGAACATATAGACAACTGGTCTGACATCATACCCGCTTCCTCCGGCAACCGTATCGGGATTATGGATGAGGATCCACTCCTCGAAGCCCTCTCCGGTGTAGCCCTCGGCGAAGACCCACCGCCTCGCGCCTATGCCGTCGGCGCCGTAGGCCTCTACGGGATCGGGCCTGAATACGCCCCACAAGGCCAGGGCCCCCAGGACGCTCCCCACGATCAGCAGGCAGGACAGTATGCCCGCCACGAACACCTTCCAGGGACTCAGCACTACCACCTTCATCATCGCCTCCTTCTCGAGGATGCCGGGGCCTTCGCTTTCCGGCATCGCTTTCTTCTTTCTCTCCGCGGCTCCCGTATCGGTGCGGAAAAACTCCCTTCTGCCTCCTTCCCGATGCCATCAGGCCTTCGCATTCCGGCATCGCCTGTTGCTCTGACATGACGCCCGCATCGGACCGCGATATGCCTCACTCTCTCGAGTGCCGTTGCCTTCGAGTTTCACAGCCCGGTATCGCTTCCTTTCCCATCCGGCGATCTCGTTTCAGACCGGGAATGCCCGATACTCCCGCCTCATGCACCACTCCGAACAACCGGCGGCGGCGGCCGTCAATACAATGTCACGCTGCGCGTGGCGGACGCGCTGTGCCCGCCGTCGTCGGTGACCGTGAGGGTTATGGTTATCGTGGCCGGGATCACGTTGCTCTCGAAGACGTGGTAGAGAGATGCGCCGCTGCCGCCGCAGCTCCAGGCGTAAGAGACGATGGAGCCGTCCGGGTCGTAGCTTGCGGCCGCATCCAGGTATACCTGCAGGGGGGACCGCCCTTCCCCCGGGGACACGGTGAAAGAGGCGACGGGCGCCTCGGGGCTGGGGTCGGCCGGGGGGGCTGCCGGGGGAGCGGCCGGTGGGTCGTCTGGGGGCGAAGTCCCCGCCGCGCCGTCTTCCCTTATCCCCCCCGCGGGGCTCGCGGCGGCGGCATGGTCATCCCCGGTATCGTTCGGGCTCGCCGCCTCCGATGCCTCTCCGTCCTTCCCGGGATCCGGCATGGGCACATCGCTCTGGGGCCTATCCCTCACCTCCGATATCCCCTTCCGGGATACCTCGCCGCCCGCCGCGGATCCGCCGCTCCTGTCCAGTGCGGGGGCCTTCTGCTCCTCGCCCGTGAGGACCAGCGCGAAAGCGATGCCGCAGGTGAGAACCAGCAGCAGGACCAGGGATAGCGCCGTCCACAGCGGTTGCCGCCTACCCCTTTCCCTGCCGCCTGGAGGGCGAGATCCCTTCAAACCACCCGGCTGCATGTCATCGTCGCCCCTCCGGCGGTCCGGGCCAAGACCCATGGGGGAAACGCCGACCGGGTCCATGCATCTTCCGGCGGCCACTCTCATCTCCGCGAGCTCGCGCCTGAGACCCGCGGCCACGCTTACCTCCGCGAGCTCGCGCCTCATCCCCGCGGCCGCCGGGGTTTCGGTGCCCGCCCCGGCGGAACGGCACTTACCCGCCAGCCAGCCGACCGTCGGCCTATCGGGAGACGCATCCACGTCCACCGCATGCTCCAACAGCCGTTCGGCGAGCTTTCCCACGGCGTAGAGGTCGGCCTCCTTCCCCGGCAGAACTCCATCCATCACCGCCGGGCTGAAGTAATAGAAGTCGGGGGTGGCGATCAATTCCAGGAAGGGATGGAAGAACTCCCGCCTCAGCGCCGGGTCCTTCAGGGTGACCCCCTGCCGGGGACGATAGAACACGTTGCGCGGATTGACGAAGAGGTGAAGCAAGCCCGCCGCGTGAAGGTTCTCGAGTATCTCCAATGCCTGATCGCATATCTCCAGGATCTCCCGGCAGGAAAGGGGGGCTCCCATGCGCAAGTAGTTCTCCAGCGACGGCTCTCCCAGCTCGGGAAAGGCCAGGTAATATCCGCCCTCTCCCTCCTCCAGGATGCCGCCCTCGAACGGCATGAGCACGCCGGAAACGCCCGCTTCCCGCGCCAGGTTGATGGCCTTCAGGTAATCCAGGCCGAGGTCCTCCAGCTCGCCGCTGACCTTGACCACGGCCCGCGATCCCAGCATCGTGTCCTCAACGATATGCGTGAAGGCGACGCCATTGCCGCCCCGTGTCTTGAGGAGAGCGAACTTCTCGGCGATTATCTCTCCGCCCATATGCCCCCGATCGAACAGCTCACCAGCACGCGTCCCACAATCCGAGCAAGCGCGAACATTCTACATAATAAATATATATATGTCAATATGGATATGTTGTACTAGTTGTAGATGTATCTAACGGAGGTCAAGCCGAGAATGCGGATATTATAGCACCGGCGGCCCGTGAATGGTATATGGGGTCGTATCTTCGGCCTCCGGTCCGCCTCAAGAACGGGCGAAAAACACGGGGCGTATCTTCATTCTCCGTCTTTTCTCTTGACGGGTCCGGGGCAATCCGCTGCCCATGCAGACCGGGGATCGAAGACACGACCCGGGGTCAGGGCAATGTGAAGCGGAAGATCGAGCCGCCTTCCGGGTTGGGCTCGTGCCAGATGCGCCCCCCGTGGGCCTCCACTATCTCCCGGGCGATGTACAGGCCCAGGCCCATGCCTCGGGTGGTGTGGTGCAGGGCGTCCTCCACCTGGTAGAAGCGCTCGAAGACGAGTTCCCGGTCCTTTTCGGGGATGCCCACCCCGCGGTCGCCGACCGAGATGAGCGCGCCGCCGTCCATTTCCTCGGCCGAGATCCCTATGCCGAAGTAGGCGGGGGAGTGCGCCGTCGCGTTGTCGAGGAGTATGACCAGCACCCGCACCAGCTTCTCGCCGTCCACGTCCCGCGGCGACAGGCCGTCGCGCACGGAGAGGACCAGCTCGTGCGGGCAGCCCTTGTCCTTCATCTCCTTCACCGCCTGTTCCACCAGGGGACGCAGGTCCTGCCTCCTGCGCTGTATGGAGAAGCGGCCCCTCTCGATGCGCGACGCGTCCAGGAGTTCCGTAATCAGCATATCCAGGCGGTCCGCCCCGTTGTTGATGATCTCAAGGTATTCCCGCCACGTGTCTTCCCCCAGGCGGTCCATGTACCTGCTCAAGGTGACGGCGTAGCCCTTCATGAGGGTGATGGGGTGCCTGAGCTCGTGGCTGGCTACGTCCACGAAGTCCTTCAGGATCTGCTCCTGGGCGAGGCGTTCCTCCTCCACCGCGAGCGCCCTCGCCAGCATGCCCATGAGCTCTACCTCGTAGTGGGAGAACTCCCTGGGCTCAGGGTAGAACAGGCACAGGCAGCCGATGATGCGCCTGCCCTGCCACACTGGGTACCCCACGAAAGAGCGCGACCCGTACTTGGCGATGAGGGGGTCGGCCTCGCGGTAGGGGGAATCGCCCAGGTCCTCCTCCATCAGCGGCCCGTACATGCCCGCGGACACGATGCGGTAGGCGATAAGCGCCTCGGGGTCGGCGGCCACGAAGAAGGCGTCCTCCCCCCGCGCGGTGGAGAGCACGGTGAACATCCCCTTCTCCAGGCGGCAGTAGGCGGCCAGCTGCCCCCCCAGGACACCGTGGCAGGCGTCCACGATCTTCTCCATGTTCTCGAAGAGGTCCGCCCCCAGGCTGAGGAAGAGGCGGTTGATCTTCTCCAGCCTCTGCCGCATCGCCTTCCTGTCGGTGATGTCGCGGTAGTTGACGATGATGCCCCGCACGGAGGGGTGGTCGAGGAAGTTGCTGGCCGTGACCTCTACGTCGCGCCACGAGCCGTCCTTGTGGCGGGCGCGCAGCTCCGCTCTCCGGGGCTCGCCGGGTTCCGCGATGAGGCCGACCAGCCCCAGGCGCGTCGCATCGACATCGCGCGTGTCGATGAAGTCGAAGCCGGGTTTGCCCACCACCTCGTCCACGGAATACCCCAGGACCCGCTCCACCGAGGGGCTGATATAGGTGAACACGCCCTTTTCGTCCACGACGGCCATGACGTCGTGGGTGTTCTCGATGAGGGAGCGGAAATACTCCTCCCGCTTCCTCAGCTCATCTCCTATCCGGATGCGCCGCTCTATCTCGCGCCGCAGACGTTCGTTGGCGCTCTCCAGCTCCAGCGCGCGCTCGCACACCTGTTCCTCCAGGTGGCCGCGGTAACGGCTCAGTTCCTCCTGCATGAGGTCGCTCTCGGTGACGTCACGGGAGTTGACGATGATGCCCTGCACGACCTCGTCTTCGCAGATGGCCTTGCAGGTGCCGTCGAGCACGCGCCAGGAGCCGTCCTTGTGGAGCAGGCGGCATTTCAGCGGCACCACCGCCTCGGGGTCCGCGACGACCTTGCCGATGGCTTCCATGGTCTTCTGGAGGTCGCCGGGGTGCGCCAGGCCCAGGGAGTCGGCACCCAGCAGCTCTTCCTCGTCGTAGCCCAGGACGTCCCGGATCGCGGGGCTCTGGTAGGTCACCCTGCCGTCGGGGTCCATGATGGTGATGAGGTCCGTGCTGTGCTCGATGAGGGATCGGAAGTACCTCTCGCCCAGGCGCAGCGCCTTCTTCACCAGCGCCTGCCTGGCTTCGAGTTTCTCCAGTTCCCGCACTCGAAGGCGTAGTTCCCGCAGCTCGTCCTGCACGTATAGCCCGTCAATCATCCCTTCGGGCAATTTGAATCCTTTCTCGACAACGCCACCACCACGCGAAATCAAATACTTTCTTATAAATCGGTAAGTGGCCTCGATATCTACAGGGCTTGGGCCTGATACTCCGATATCCATCGGGGTGTGTATGCGGCAGCCTCTATGCACGGCGGTTGGATTCTAATATCTTGGTAGGCGGAGATAGTGATCGTTTTCATATGAGATTATGGACGGGGCCACCGCCTGCGGTTATTAATAAGGAGGCGGGCACTGCCCCAACTACGAATATCCCGGCTTCATGGCCGAGCTCGCCGCCGGCTCCATAGGCCCTGATGTATGATAACGGCAAGGAGGTGGAGGCATGGAGAAGTGGGGCAAGATACTGGGCATACCCTACGACCTGCGCTTTCCCACCCCGGCCAGGATACGGGAGAGGATGTGGAACCCCGACGATCCGCGCATCGTCACCCCGCGCGTATTCGGGGCCGGCTGGACCATTAACTTTGCGAGCCTGAAAAAGAAGAGCAAGGTGGGGTTCGCCATCGCCCTGGTGGTCACCGCGCTCATCTATGTGAACGGGTTGCGTTCCCTGTACGGGAAGGTCTCCGCGGCCAGGACCAGGCGCGAGCGGAGATGACCGCCCTGCCGGGTTGTGTTCCGCGTAGCGCGCACGCACTGCGGCGGGGGACCCGATGCCCGTGGTCCCGTGGCACAGGAGCCGCGGCGGGCGAAGGAGAACGGGGATGGCTTGCCGCAAAAAGGAGCGGGGAGCCGATACCAGGCAGCCCATAGCCTGGGAGCGAGGACGAGAGAAGGAGGTCGGGGGATGGCTTACTGCAACAAGTGCGGGAAAGAGGTTGACGGGGGCGACGCCTTCTGCCATGCCTGCGGGGCGGCGGCGGTCAAGCCGGGTGAAGCCGCGGCCTCAGAGCCTCCCCGGGGCACCGACGCGCCGCTCCTTCCTCCGGGCTCCCCGCCAGCGGCGGCTTTCGAGCCATCCCGGGCTGTGCATGCGCCGCTCCCCCCTCCGGGCTCCCCGCCTGCCACGGCGGGTGCGGCGCCGGTGCCCCCGGCCACCTCTCCGTCAAATGCCGGCCAGCCCGAAACGGAGTCGCCGCGGGAGATAGCGGAGCGCAGGGTGAGGCAGAAGCTGGAACTGTGGTGGCACCTGGGCTCCTACATCATCGTCAACTGCTTCCTCGTCGTCATCTGGGCCGTCACCGGCGCCGGCTATCCCTGGTTCGTCTGGGTGATGACCGGCTGGGGAATAGGAGCGGCCTTCCACGTCATGCATTATCTTGTAACCATGCATGGCGAATCGAGAAGGGAGCGAATGATCCAGAAGGAACTGGACAAGCTGCAGCGCGGCCAGGGTGAGGCGGAGGAGCCGCCTCCCGAGGAGGGATAGACGGCGCGCAAGCTTTGCGGCGTTCACCTGTTGTACTTTGCAACAAAGCAATCGGGGGCACGGGCCCATCGGCCAAGGGTACGAAGGGGTTGGAAAAGGGGGTTCGGAGGTGCGGAGGCGCCGGATCGATACGCTAAGTACTCCGGTCCGTAAATACGGTAACGTATCGAGAGCGTCGCTGCG
>CAZQFX010000153.1:0-6714 GCA_964592775.1 uncultured Actinomycetota bacterium | reverse complement strand
GCCACACCACCGCCGACGTGCTCATCGCGCGCAAGGGCGGCTCGAACGTCCGCCATGCTTTCCTGTACGGGAAACCGGCCGGCCCAAACCTGGCGTCGGTGGACGAGGTGGTGGACTACGCGCTGGGGGCGGAGCGGGGATCCATCGAGGAGAAGACCTCTTTCTTCGACGGCGTGCTCTCCACGTCATACCTCTCGCCCCTGCCGCAGGCGGGAAAGGACCTCGCCGCCTACACCCTGCAGAGCTTCATCATCAACACCTGGTGGTGCTACGACACGGCGGGGGACGAATGGTTCAGCGTCTGGGAGGGCACTCCCTGCATGTTCCACTCCACCATCGACGTGGAGTACAACAACGCCTGGTTCTACCTGCACTTCTGGCCGGACCTGCTGAAGAAGCTCCTGACGGCGTGGCCGCTCTTCGAGAAGTCCAACGCGCAAGGGAAATACCTCTCGCACGACATGGGCATGGTGATGCATGCCACCGGCATGGCCTACCCCCACGACATGCCGGTGGAGGAGAACGCCAACTACGTGCTCCTGCTCTATTCCCACTGGAAGAAAACGGGCGACACCACCTTCATGAGGAGCATGTTCGGCAAGGCCAAGAGCTACACCCAGTTTATCTTCAACTGCGACACCGACGGGGACGGCCTGCCGGACATAAACGTCGCCAACACCATCGACCAGGGGTCGCACGCGGTGCAGCACGCCCGCAACCAGACCTACCTGGGGGTAAAGGCGCTGGCGGCCTACCGCGCCGCGGCGGAGATGGCGCGGGCCCAGGCCTCCCCCGACAACGGTTTCATCGCGAACTGCGAGGAGCGGGTGGGCCTCATCAACCGCACCCTGGAGCAGAAGCTGTGGCTGAGGGACCATTTCGCCGTGTGCGCCGATCCCGCGGTGCCCCAGGCCGAGCGGGAGGCTTACTCCATCTACGCCTCCAACGGCCTGCTCTACCTGCTCGCGTCCGGGCTGGACCCGGGGCTCACCGAGGCCAACCTCGCGCGGTTCAAGCAGGACCTGGCGGCGGCCGCGGCCAAGACGGAGCGCAGGTACGGCTTCGTGCATACCAGTCTAAACAACGAGAACCAGTGGGTCTCCCAGAACCTGTGGCGCGACGCGCTGGGCTACTGGCTGGGGGTGGGCGGCTGGCCGGACGGGCAGGCGGACCGCCTTACCCGCTACTGGGACCTGCAGCGTTACTACGCCACCAAGAAGAACGGCGGGTTCTGGGACGTATGCGACTACCGCGACTATTACTTCCTCGGCACCAGCGAGGCGGCCGGACTGGGTTTCGCCGATCCCGCGCAGGCGGCTTCCTACTTCGAGGAGGCGCGGGTGGAGGCGGGAGGCGCGAGGGGCGCCTACGCCCTCGATTCCGCCTACCGGCAGTCGCTGGGATACTACCCCCGCGGCGCCGTTTTCTTCAGCTACATAGACGCCATGGCGCGCCTGCGCCTCGACCGCGTCTCGGGCTATCTTCTCTACGACGCGGCCCACGCGCCGGGCCGCGTGCCCGTATTCTCCTGCGCGGACTGGGGGGCGGCCGATCCCGCCCAGCGCATCCCCGTGCTCGTCTTCGACGGCTCGGGCGGCCTGCAACAGGTGATCAACCGTCGCCTGCTGCCGGGCAACCTCAGCCGCTCATCGTACCGGCCCATAACCGAACTCGAAGCGCAGCCGTTCTCATGCTCTCCCGGCACGGGCAGCCCGCGCCAGGAGGTCGCGGTCTCCTACGGCGCGCCGGCGGGGGCCATATCGCGCGCGCTGGTGCTCTTCAACTCCGAGACCATCAGGTCCCTCACGCCCGGAGCCTCCGGCCTCACCTGGGACGGCAGGGACGCGTCGGGGCAGCCGGCCCCGGACGGCAGCTACACCATCTACCTCGAGACCGATCCCGCGGACCCGTCCGTCTACACTCCCTCCGCCACCGTGCAGGCGGGCGTGAACACCAACGTACCTTCGCCTTCCAATACCTGGTACCTGGCGGAGGGATACACGGGCGGCAACGCCACGGGGGGCGAGTTCGACACCTGGGTGCTGATACAGAACCCCGGCGACCAGGCCGCGTCTGTCAAGGTCACCTTCATGCAGCCCGGGGGGGCCAATACCGAGCGCAGTTATTCGCTGCTCCCCCACTCGCGCTTCACCATCCACGTGGACGACATCCTGCCCGCCGCGGAGGTATCCACCAAGGTGGAGTCGAACGTGCCCGTGGTGGCCGAGCGTGCGGTGTACTTCAACGGCGGGCTCGCGGGGCACGCCACCGTCGGCGTCAACTTCGCCTCGCAACGCTGGTACCTCGCGGAGGGCTACACCGGCGGGGACTTCGACGAGTGGGTGCTGGTGCAGAATCCCAACGACGCGGATACGCCGCTCACCGTCCAGTTCCAGACCCAGGACCAGGGAGTGGTGGACCGCACCTACATCCTGCCGCCCCGCTCCCGTTTCACCATCCACGTGGACGACATCCTCCCCGACGCCCAGGTGAGCACCTACCTGGAGGCGGGGCGGCCCGTGGTGGTCGAGCGGGCTCAGTACCTCAACCACATGCGCAGCGGCACCTGCTCCATCGCGGCGCGCGCTCCCTCGTACACCTGGTATTTCGCGGAGGGGTACACCTCCGAAGGCTTCGAGGAGTGGCTGCTGGTGCAGAACCCGCAGGACGAACCGGCGCTGGTGGACCTCACCTTCATGCAGCCCGACGGCACCAATTCCGCCATGCAGTTCACCGTGCCCGCGCGCAGCCGCTATACCGTTCCCGTGCATGACGTGCTGCCCGGCGCCCAGGTCTCGGCGAAGGTCTCGTCGGGGCTTCCCGTGGTGGCGGAGCGGGCCATGTACTGGAACGGACGCAGCGACGGCCATGCGACCATAGGCACCCCCACCCCCGAGTACACCTGGTACTTCGCGGAAGGTTACACCGCGGGGGGTTACGAGGAGTGGCTGCTCGTGCAGAATCCCTGGGACGGCAAGGCCAGCGTGAAGATCGACTTCATGCTCCCCGGAGGCGCCACCCAGAGCATCACCGCGGCGGTGGAGGGGCGGTCCCGTTTCACCCTCAACGTGGGAGCGGTGATCGGACCCACCGAGGTGAGCCTGAAGCTTTCCTCCGACCTTCCGGTGGTGGGAGAGAGGGCCATGTACTTCAAGAACCGCGCTGGCGGACACTGCTCCATCGGCGCGATAGAGTGATTGCCCGGGGCCGATGCGCTTGGGCTCGGGCTGAGGGTTTATATACAGACTATGCCCGAATACGGCATATATCCCCTACAAACGGAGACACATGGGAGGTTGTCGCATAAACCACGCGCGGATTAAACATTCCCAAAATCGCAGCCAAGTATGCACCAAAGTGGAGGGCGATTGGCAGGCATTGGGCTATTTCGGTGAACATGTGGAGAGCAATATGTTTGACGAATGGTTTGTGCAACAGTCTCATGGATCTTTTCTTAGCCGTTGACCATAAATACCAGCGGATACATACCTGCTCGTACTAAAGCCTGCGCTATCTCCGGACGATTAATGGGTCGTGCCGGTAGTAATGGTAATAATTAGTGAATCAGAGGCTCATGGAAGAGAAGCTCTTCAGGGAAAGAGGGTGCCATAAGGCGCGCAGGCTGGGCGTCGTCCTCATCCTGGTGGGACTGCTGGCCTTCTACCCCGTCCTCTTCATAGGCGGCAGCGGTTGGGGGAGCGCCGCCGGCGACGGCAACGCGGCGCTGTCCTACCGGGGCGGCATCATCATCGAGCTGCAGGGTAATTCCTGGCCGGTCTCCCTGGAGGCGCGCCCCGTCCAGGGCACGGACAGCCGGAACCGCCAGGAGTACAAGTACAAGAGCATCCGGGAGGGCGAGGACTTCCATTACGTCATCGCGGGCCTGCCGCGGGAAGCATACGACCTCGAGCTGAGTTTCGCCGAATACGCCCATACCCTGCCCGGCGGGCGGGTCTTCAACGTCCACTGCAACGGCGCCATCCTTCCCGGCCTCTCGTCCCTGGACCTCTGCGCCAGGGCAGGCAAGGAACGCGCTTACCAGGTGACCGTCCCCGTGAGCGCTCCCGGCGGGATTGTGGACCTGCGCTTCGAGGCCGTCAAAGGCCTCGCCCTGGTGGGCCACATCCGCTTGAGCGCCCCCGGAGAAGAGGACGTGGAGATCAAGTCCGGGGAATCGCGGCATTGGACCTATATCCCCCTGCGCTTCTCAAGCTCGCCCGGCCAGAACGTCTACGAGGCCGTGCTGGGCCGCTTCGGCTCACGTTTCATGATCGACCCCGTCCCCCAGTACCTGGGCTGGCGCCAGTCGCCCCTGGGCACCTGGACGGACGACCTCTCGGAGTTCGTCCTGGCCTTCCGTGACGCGGAGGGCGACATCCGCTGCCTGCCCTTCACCGACCGCTATCCCGTGTTCTCCGCCATCGACCAGCAACTCGCCATGACCGGCATCACCTACACCTGCCAGGACCCGTCCCTTCCCTTCCGGGTCACGGTGACCCTCAAAGCGCCCTTCTATCCCGAGGACGTGAAGGTCTCGGCGGCGCCCTTCTTCTACCTGGAGATAGACATATCCAACCCGGGACGGGAGGCGGTGACGGGGGAGATACTCCTGGCCCGCCCCCATAAGGACGACAACGTGGGCGGGGAGTCCCCGCGCGCGCTCAAGGGCTCGCGTGGCTATAAGTTCACTACGCGCTACACCTACGGCCAGGAGTCGCACGTGAACGAGGAGAACAACTCCGGCGACTTCACCTTTTGGGAGGCGCTGGCCGTGGACCAGCCGTCGCGCGTGAACTGGCACTTCGAGGAGATAACGGCGACCGGCTGGATGTGGGACCCGCCCGCGGGATATCCCCAGGTGCGCCCCTTCCCCGTATATTCCTTCGTGCCACGCGGCCACTCGGGCTTCGACTCCTCCTTCACCCTGGCCGGGAACGCCACCGACACCATCACCGCCGTGCTGGCCTGCCACAGCTCCGACGGCGTCCTCGAGGTACGGGGCGATAAGACGAACCGCTTCATCTACAACCAACCCGCCGGTCCCAATCTGGGTTCGGTGGACGCGGTGGTCGATTATGCGCTGGGGGCGGAGCGGCCATCCATCGAGGCCAAGACCGCTTTCTTCGACGGGGTGCTCTCCGAGAGCTACCTTTCCTCCCTTCCACAGTCGGGACGCGACCTGGCGGCAGTCGCCCTGCAGAACTTCATCTGCAACGCCTGGTGGGTGTACAACAGCTTCGGGCAGGAATGGTTCAGCGTATGGGAGGGCGTACCCTACATGTACCACTCCTCGGTGGACGTCGAATACAATAACGCCTTCTTCTACCTCTCCTTCTGGCCGGACCTGCTGAAGACGCTGCTGCGGGAGTGGGTCACCTTCGAGAAGGAGTTGGAGCAGGGGAAGTGCTTGAGCCACGACATGGGCGTGGAACACTGGGCCAACGGCATGGCCTACCCCCATGACATGCCCGTGGAGGAAAACGCCAACTACATCCTGCTGCTCTATTCCCTATGGAAGAACGGCGGCGACACCGCCTTCATGCGCGGAGAGTTCGGGCATGCCCGGGAATACACCGAGTTCATCTTCAACTGCGACACCGACGGGGACGGCCTCCCGGACATCAACGTCGACAACACCATCGACCAGGGCTCGCGCGCGGTGCAGCACGCCCGCAACCAGACCTACCTGGGGGTAAAGGCGCTGGCGGCCTACCGCGCCGCGGCGGAGATGGCGCGGGCCCAGGCCTCCCCCGACAACGGTTTCATCGCGAACTGCGAGGAGCGGGTGGGCCTCATCAACCGCACCCTGGAGCAGAAGCTGTGGCTGAGGGACCATTTCGCCGTGTGCGCCGATCCCGCGGTGCCCCAGGCCGAGCGGGAGGCTTACTCCATCTACGCCTCCAACGGCCTGCTCTACCTGCTCGCGTCCGGGCTGGACCCGGGGCTCACCGAGGCCAACCTGGAGAGGTTCCGGCAGGACCTCTCATCTTCCGCCGCCGCCACATCCCGCAAGTACGGCTCCGTTCACACCAGCGCGAACAACGAGAACCAGTGGGTCTCCCAGAACCTGTGGCGCGACGCCCTCGGTTACTGGCTGGACGTGAGCGGCTGGCCCGCGGGACAGGGGGAGCGCCTCACCCGTTACTGGAACCTGGAGCACCACTTCGCCTCCAGGAAGAACGGCGGCTTCTGGGACGTATGCGCCTACAACCCGGGCAAGGAGGAGCGGCTGGGCGCCATGCGCGGCCCCTTCCTGCCGGAATACGCCATCGACCAGTCCCTGGGGTACTACTCGCGCGGGGTGGCCCTCCTATCCCTCCCCGCCGCCATGGGCCGGCTGCGCCTCGACGGCCCCGCGGGCTCCCTGCTCTACGACGCCGCCCATGCCCCGGGGCGCGTGCCCGTTTTCTCCTGCGCCGACTGGGGGGCCGAAGACCCCGGCGCCCGCGTGCCGGTGCTCGTCTTCGACGCCGCCGGCAACCTGCAGGAGACGCTGAACCCCCATCTCCTCCCCCCCAACACGCGGCGCGCCTCCTTCTGATCCTAGAAGGATCACCTCGTCATTCCATCTTTCCAGCAGCAAGGTGCGCCGTCTATTGCGCCCAGTTGCCCGTGGGGTATTCGAGGACGATGGGAGCCTGCTGGCCTTTGCGTGACTCATGGCAGTAGATGTCGAAGTGGGCCTGGTCGATTATGGCGGAGGCGTTGTACACG
>CAZQFX010000152.1:0-6733 GCA_964592775.1 uncultured Actinomycetota bacterium | reverse complement strand
AGCGTCGCCTCCACGGCCCCCGCCCTTTCCCCCTTCCTTACCATCTCCCTCGCGTCGCTTGTCCTCATCGACCTTCCCTGCAGGACGAAGAAAAGGGCTTCGAGAAGGTTCGTCTTCCCCAGCCCGTTGCTCCCGATTACTACGTTTGTTCCCGGCTTAAACTCCACGTCTTTGCGATCGAAGTTCCTGAAATGGTGAAGCCTTATGGTATCTATCACCGTTCCTGTCTCTTTCCTCCTTTTGCAGCTTCCGTAACCAGCACTCTTTCCTCTTGCCTTCTACCTCGCTTCTGCCCGCGCTCACCCTCTTAATAACCCCCCCTGAAAATTCACGCTCCTTTGAGCCTGGCGTATAAACCTCGCGCGTATCCCGCTCTCTCGGAATCGCGGCAAAACAGGCATCGTAATGGAGGGCGAACCGTCAATAACGGGCCGTTTCGGCGAATATGTGGAGAGCGATATGTCTTACGCGGGGTTTGTGCGGCGGCCTCCTTTTCCATATTTTTCCCGGGGTTTCGAGAGGTTTTCGTCCTCGGAGGTGTCGCGTCCGCGTAACATGTACAACCACCCCTATATCCTTATGGGCATGATTATATACATGAACTCCTCCCCGTCTTTCCCTTTGATTATCCCCGGCTTCAACGGTTCCGATACGCCTATCAACACCTTTTCGCCGTCTATACACGCGATGCCGTCTTCCAGGAACCTGTTATTGAAGGCAATATCCATCTCTTCTCCATCGTAAGTCGCTGCGACTTCTTCTTTCTCCTCCCCTACTTCCCGCGATTCGCTGGCCAGTTTTATTCCCTCCGCGCTCAGTCTCATCCTTACCGTAGCGCCTATGAGCGCTGATCTCTTCAACGCTCCCAGAAGCTCTTCTTTGTCCGTCTCCACCGTCTTTTCCAGTCTTTCCGGAATGAACTGGCCGTATTTCGGGAATTTCCCTTCGATCAACCTGACGATGTGGTTGGAGGTGCCCGCCTCGAACCTTACCTGACCCCCGTTCTCGTCGCGGTAAAGCCTCATTTTTTCCTCTTTTCCCACGATCCTGGCCAAGCTCACCAGCGCCGTCGACGGGATGATATAACTCCCTCTCTCCAGTATCCTATATCCCTCTTTTATCTTGTGGATGGCCAACCTATAACTGTCCGTACTCACCATGTTCACGACGCCCTCCTCTACCTCGAGCAATATTCCGAGAAGGGTCGGTCTCTTCTCGTCTTTGGAGGCCGCCCGAGAGACTTTTTGTACCGCAGGTATGAACACGGCGCTCTCCATCCCCTCGAGCACCGGAACGTCAACCGAGGGGGGATTGGGAAAATCCTCCGCCGGCATGGTAAAAAGTTTGGCGACCGCCTTCTTTCCCTCCAGAACCATCTCGTTTCCCATTATCTCTACTCCCACTTTTTCGTCCTTTAAGTCTCTTATAAAATCCATTAGTACTTTCATGTTTACGACGCATACGCCTTCTCTTTCCACGTTCGCTATACAGGAAGTGATGGTGTAAGCTTCTAGGTCCGTGGAATGTAAAACCAGGCCCTCACCCCCGCTTTCTATCTTTATCCCCGAGAGGATAGGCATCATCCCCTTCGCACTGGCTGAGTATTGCACCGTTTGTACCGCATCGAGAAAGTCTTCCCTGAGAGCGCTGAATTTCATTGTCCTCCTTACCTCCTATCCTATTGCTCTTATAATATATTTATTTATTAGTAATAGTATTAGGTGCTGTGGAAGAGGTTGAAAAAGGGAGTATTTCCTGGTCGTTGTAGTAAAAGAATGTATATATTTCTGAGGAATCCCTTGTTGAAAAGAGTTCTCAACCCCCTCCTTACAAACACCTCCTTTTCTTTCCGGCCATTCTTCCACGGAAACAGGCGATTATTGACAGCTTATGTAGCGGTTTTTCAACAACTTTTCGTCAGACTTGCTTTACCTTGTTGGTCAACTTCTGAACGGCTTCATAAATATCTCTTTTCTCCTCCATGAGTTTTCTTATCTTCTCCACGGAATGGATGGTAGTGGAATGATGTCTCCCGCCGAAGGATTCACTGATGGAGGGAAGGGATTCATCCGTGAGCTCCCTGCATAGATACATGCAGATCTGCCTGGCGGTAACGAGCTGGCGGGAACGGTTCGGGCTTGTAAGCTGTTTGACGGATATCCCGAAATAATCGGCGGTTGTTTTCATGATATGGTTGATGGAGACGGACCGGCCTTCGTCCTCGGGGAGGATATCCCTCAACACCTCTTTTGCCACCTCCAGCGTTATCGGCACCTTGGCGAGGCTGGAATAAGCGACTACCCGTATCAACGCCCCCTCGAGCTCCCTTATATTGGAGTCGAATCCAGAGGCTATGTAATCGATGACAGCGTCCGGGATCTCACGCTTGTCGAGAGCGGACTTCTTCCTCAGGATAGCGATTCTCGTCTCCAACTCGGGTGGCTGTATGTCGGTTATCAAACCCCAACCGAACCTGGAGACGAGCCGTTCCTGCAGCCCGGCGATTTCTTTCGGGGGGCAGTCGCTACTGAGGACGATCTGCTTGTTGTTGTTATGAAGGTCGTTGAAGGTATGAAAGAATTCCTCTACCGTCCTCTCCTTATTGGCAAGAAATTGCACGTCGTCGATCAACAGCATGTCTGTCGAGCGGTAACGCTTCTGGAAGGAGGGGATATTGGTGGAGGTCAAAGCGTTTATAAAATCGTTGAGGAACTTTTCCGACGACCTATAGATGATCTTGAAGTGCGGATTAAGCCTCTTGGCATAGTGGCCTATGGAATGGAGGAGATGGGTCTTCCCCAACCCCGTCCCGCCATAGATGTAAAGGGGATTGTAAGAGGTGGGGTTCTCGGAAACGGAAAGAGCCGCGGCATGCGCAAAACGGTTGCTCGCCCCGATCACGAACGTCTCAAAAGTAAACCTTGGGTTGAGATCACTAGAGGAATCAAAGGGCTCCTCCTCCGCCAGCATGTTTACATCCAGATAGACCGGCGTACGCGGGCCTTTCTTGCGGCGGTCTTTCAGGACAAGTTGCACGCTGTCTACCCCCGGAAAGACCTCGGAAGCAACCTCTTGTATAAGGTTAAGATATCGCTTGTCCACCCACTCTTTAGTGAAGTTGTTGTTGGTATAGAGCACGAGCGTCGAGCCATCAACCCTGTAGACGTGCAGGTTCTTGAACCACATCGAGGAGGAGTCGGGGGCGCGCTCCTGGATAATGCCCTTGCACTTGTCCCATAAATAGCTTGTTTTTGACGACATCGGATCATCCCCCGGGAAGGGTCGCAGGTAACGCCGCAGCGCTATTCTATTACAGCGACAGAAGGCTCTGCAAGTAGTACCACTCGATTTCTGAAAGGAATATATTTCCAGTATTGTCGACGCGGAACAGGCCCGGGTCCTGCGCTTTTACCGGGTCCCCGCGGGCGGCGCTCACACCCGTGTTGAGCTCGGAAGGCGCCCGGGGCGGGCCTGGCGCCTCACCTTCCGAGAGCAGGAAGATTGTTCTGGCGATGGGCAAGGCCGAGCGGCATCCCTCCTTCTCCCCGTCCGGCCACAGGAGACGCTCCCGCCGGCGAGAGGCTCACATAGGTAGGTCCCGAAGGCGGGATCGGATTCGAGGAGGGGATCGCCGCCGAGAGAGCGCACCGCCCCGCGGGATAGGTAGAGGCCAATGCCCACCCAGCGGATGAAGAAGCCATGGTGCCCCCCAGCGGCGGTATAACGGAGATGATAGGCGAGATCGGGCCGGGGTATGCCCGGACCGGTATCGGAAACGTACGCGCTGTTGAAAGAGCGGTCGATGACCACGGAGACCGAGCAGGGCAAGGCATGGGTGTGGTTGTCGATCGCCTCGCGCAGCGCAACCGCGGGAAAGCGGGGATGCGAAGACGTTATGCACATACCAGGGGTGCTTGCACGCCTTGCCGAAACCATAACCAACAGGGTCTCGCGGTGTTTCATACCTGACAAAAAGCGCTGACGGGCTGCGAAAGCGGAGTTTTTCCACAGTTATTTCCACATATGTTGATAACCCTTTTTATCACGCCGGCACCGATCGTATGGCGACAATGCGTTATCATAGTAGCGACCACGCCGGCGGTTAAGGGGGGAGATTTGGTGTCAAGACGGGTAAAATACATGGAAAGCGCGGTCGAGGCGATGCGGATGTGTCCGCAATGGCCCGCACGCAGTTACGAAAACCACCCGGGGAGCCCGGACGCGAATCGCGATGGCGTAAGTTCCTCGCGCAGCCCGGGCACCGGAGGCACGGGGCGCCCCCGGCCGCCCCTTCTGCCCTCAAGGGGGCGGCAAGGATCCCCGCACCACACATTCGATATATACGACTAGCAGCGCCTTCCTTGACACCCAATATGCCCACCGATATAATTTTCATGTTTTTTTGGAGGTAGAACGATGAAGAGGACCTATCAACCGAATACCAGGAAAAGGAAAAAGAACCACGGCTTCCGCAAGAGGATGAGCACGAGGTCCGGAAGGGCCATCCTGAAAAGAAGGAGGCAAAAGGGCAGGAAGAGTCTGAGTGCCTGAAAGACGCATGGAAACCCTGAGGAACAGCCGCGATTTCAGGAGAGTGATCGAGGGCGGCACCAGGGAAATTCTGGAAACGATCACCGCCTACAGGCTCCCCAACCGGGAAGGAAAGACCCGCGTCGGCATCACGGTCTCGAAAAAAGCGGGGGGGAGCATAACGCGCAATCGTATCAAGAGGAGAATCAGGGAAGCTGTCAGGAGAAACACCCCCCTTCTTCCCACCGGAGAGGACGTGGTGATCATGGCGCGCCGCGGCATCGCGTCCGCCGCATACGGAGACATAGAGGACGATATCCGCGGGATGAGGCAGAGGAGCGCCCGGTGAGATCTGTGGCCAGGAAAGCGATGCGGCTAGCGATAACGGCGGTGGTCAGGACCTACCAGGTCCTGATATCGAGCTGGACGCCGGCCTCTTGCCGCTTCTATCCCTGTTGCTCGCGGTACATGATCGAGGCGGTCGAGAGATTCGGTCCCGCGAGAGGGGTGTGGATGGGGTTGCGCAGGCTGGCGCGGTGCCATCCCTGGAACGATGGCGGATATGACCCTCTACCGGAGGGATAGACTACAATGAACATATTGGGCGATATATGGAACGGCATAGTGGCGGGGCTCAACTACCTGCTGCAGGCCTTCAACGACCTGACGGGCAACTACGGGGTGGCGATCATCCTCTTGACCCTGCTGGTGAAGCTCATATTGCTGCCGCTGACCATCAAGTCGACCAGGTCCATGATCGCCATGCAGAAGATACAGCCGGAGATCAAGAAACTGCAGGAGAAATACAAGGACGACAAGGAGAAGCTCTCCCGGGAGATGATGAAGTTCTACAAGGACAACAAGGTCAACCCCCTCGGAGGCTGCCTCCCGCTCATCCTGCAGATGCCGGTATTCTTTGCGCTGTTCACGGTGCTGAGAAAGTACCTGCTCACTCCTCCGGCCGTGATCGTGGGAAACACCTTTGACGCTCTAAATAGGATTTCAGGCTATGCCGGGGTGGCGTATGCGAACATACCCTACAATAAGCCAGCGGGCTTCTTGTGGATAGACAACCTCGCTGACTCCGCGCGCATCGCGGACCCCACCTTCATACTGATCATCCTGCTGGCGGCAACGACCTGGTATTCCCAGAAACAGGTGATGACCGATCCGCGGCAGAAGAACCTGCTGATAATAATGCCCCTGGTAACGGCCTTCATCGGGTGGAGCCTCCCCGCCGGCGTGGTGATCTACTGGTTGACGACCAACGTTCTCCAGATCATTCAGCAATTCGGCTTGGAATACTACGACAAGAAACATCCCAAGGAAGTGCCGAAGCCGAAGGAAGAGGAGAAGAAGGCGGTTCCGGAAAAGGCAACGGTCAAGGGCCAGGCCAGACCGGCGGCTGGCAAGCAGAAATCGGGGGGGCCGGCCCAGAAAGGCAAGGCGGCGGCAAGCAAGAAGAAGGCCGCTCCGCCCAAGGAAGGAAAGCCCGCGCAGCAGCCGAGAAGGCCGAAAAGCCCGCCCCCGCAGCAGAAAAAGCCCCAGACAGGCTCTGGCGGCAAGGGCGGGGGGCGGAAAAGATAGCAGGAGGAGACAGGGCCATGGAAACCGTCGAGAGAGCAGTGACCCCTAAGAGCGTCGTCGTGGATATCGTGAACCTCATGAATCTCAGAACAAGGGTGACGAGCTGGGAGGACGAGGAAGAGATCCACGTCGACGTGTGGGGCGAGGACCTCGGGATACTCATAGGCAGGGGGGGCGCTACGCTGCAGGCCTTACAGGACGTGGTGACCACCATCGTGCGGAAGAGCGGCCTGGAGGCAAGAAGGATCGTCATAGACGTGGAGAGATACAGGGAAAGGCGCAGGCAGAAGTTAAGGGAATACGCGGAAAGAATGGCGGACACGGCCCTGACCACGAGAAGGCCGATCAAACTGGAGCCCATGACGCCGCGCGAAAGGAAAATAGTCCACGATGCCCTGAAGGACGTCGCGGGCGTGGAGAGCAAGAGCGAAGGTGAAGACCCGCAGAGAAGGATCGTCATCACCCCTGCCTGATGCGCACAGAGTCCGTACGACACAACCCGCGTTTCACGTGAAACGCGGGTTTTCGACTGCGCCGGGTTTTCCAGAAAACACGGGCAAAGAGCTTGTCGCACAAGCCCTGCGTCAGACATATTGCTCTCCGCATATTTACCTAA
>CAZQFX010000151.1:0-6834 GCA_964592775.1 uncultured Actinomycetota bacterium | reverse complement strand
CTAGTCCGGTGGATAATTAGGGAGAAAACCGCTCGGAGATGCGCGGAATGGGAGTCATTATGGAGGGCGAAGCGTCAATAACGGGCCGTTTCGGTGAATATGCGGAGAGCGATATGTCTGACGCGGGGTTTGTGCGGCAGCCTCCTGGGTACTTGGGATCACCCGGACACGAGACATCTTGCCGAGCGGAATACGAGAGCAGGAAGACGTCGACGTATGTTCCGCGTCAAGGCTTGGCCTTCGGGAGCGCGGCGGTCGCCCTCCGCGTGTCGCGTCGGGGATGGGATAGACTTGTGAATTAATGGTGAATTATAATATTATTGGTGAAAGATAACAAAACTGTTAGCAAAGAGAAGAAGAGTAAAAACATGAGCAGGGGAACCGGGGGCGGCAGGGACGGGGGAGACGTATCGGCGCGCAACGCGCCGCCTCGCGTTCAGCGTGGCGGTCGGGGGCTGCGCGTAATCGAAGGGGGGCGCGGGAAGGGCGGGGCGCCCTCGGCCGGGAAGGTGAATGCCGGGACCGGGCGCCGCGAGCCGCAGGCGAGGGTCAAGAGGCGGCGCAGGTTCGCGCTGGCGGTGCTGCTGGTCCTCGCCGCGGGGCTCATAACCTACGTCCTGCTCGGGCCGGTCACCCGCATGATCGAGAGCCGCCGCAATCTCGCGCGGGCGGAAGCCCAACTCGCGGAAGAGCAGTCACGCACCCAGGCCCTGCAAGGACGCATGGCCTGGGGCATGACCGAGAGGTTCGTTGAGCAGGAGGCGCGCAAGATAGGTTTCGTGAAACCGGGCGAGATCCCCATCGTAGTCCTCGATTGCCGGGAAGAGGAGCCCGCGCCCGCGGAAGAAGCCGGCACACCCAGCCCCTGAGGCGTTGACCAAGCAGGAAAGACGGAGTTTTCGGAAATCACCGACCCACCCTCAGGAGGACAACCCCCCTGGTCCTGATCTTAGCAGGATATACCAGGAGCACCGCAAAGCGATATTCCCGGCCGGCATGTCGGGCTTCGGTCGAATCGCCTACATCCCACGTGTTCCCTCGAGAATCAACAGCCCGCCCTAAGGGGGACAGCTCCCCTGGTCCCGGGGATCGCCCGGCTGATATTGCGGGCCGCCCGGCCGGCCATGCGGACCGCCGGGTTGCCCGCCGGGCTCTCCACCGGGTTCTCCGGGAGTTTCCTGCCCGCAGCGCTGCCGCATACGCATCCTTTCCTGGTCACATACCTGGTATGCGCCCTCGATGCTGCGGGAGAGGCCGGATGGCTGGCCCTGACGCATGCCCTGCATCATGTGCTCGTGCCGTTCCAGCATCTCCTGGAATAGAGCGGAGAGCCGGGCCGCTTCCTCGGGTGACATGGTCTCGAAGAGCAACCCTGCGCCCTCCACGTTGCGGCGGTACTCCCGCAGCCAGCGTTCCGCCCCCCCCTGGTTGCCGGAGGCGACCATCTTCCGCAGTTCCCCCATGCGGCGCTCGGAGTATCCCATCTCCAAGCGCGCGTCCTCCGCCCGCGATGGGGTAAAGGTGATGCGCGCCCGCTCGAAGAGTATCTTGGTGCCGTACAGCGGGGAATCCGGCTGGGCGTCATACGAGAACGCGTAGGCACCCGAGGCGGATACCAGCAGCAGCATCAGGACCACGAGCAAGGCGACGACTACGTGCCGCGGCAGGGCGGGATTGCGGCTGGCGCGCCGTGCCGTAACCGGCGCTCTGCCTTCCTCGTGCGCCTCCACCCTCGCCCACACGCGCTGCATGCCGTATTCCGTGAGCCGCGCGGAGGGGCGCGGAGCCGCCACCCGTGCCAGGAAAGCGGCCGCCGTGGTCTCCAACTCCCGCCGTCTTTTTCTTCCCATGTCCTCCGTCACTTCCAGCCCTGCTCCTCGAGTATCTTTCCCAGGCGGCGCAGGGCGCGGTGCTGCAGGGCGTTGACCGCCCCCTCGCTCCTGCCCAGTGCCTTCGCCACCTCGGCGTTGCTCATCTCCGCGAAATACTTCATCGCAATCACCTGCCTCTGGTTGGAGGGCAGATCCCCGAGGCAACCTCTCAACACGCGTGCCCTCTCCTCGTCCTCCAGGCTCTCCGGCACGGGCGGCGCGCCGTCCTCGTGGCTTTCGTGGAGCTCCTCCTGGCCCCTCCTTCCCCGCCTGCGCTGGTGATCTACCAGCAGGTTATGGGCGATGCGGAAGGCCCATGCCTTGAAAGGGCCGCGCCGGGCGTCGTAACCGTCGATGCTCACCAGGCACTTGAGGAAGACCTCCTCCGCGAGGTCCTCCGCGTCCTCCCTGGACCCCGTGTTCCAGTAGAGATACCTGTATATGGGGTCCACCAGCGTTGTATACATCTCCGCGAAGGCATCGCGATCTCCCGCGGCGGTCCGTTGCGCCAGTTCCTCCAGGGGCCTCAATTAGCCTGCCTTTCTTCCCAACTGTATATACGTATAGAGATTCCCATATGAACGCGGATATCGCCATGATGTCGACGACGATAACGCCCTCCGACCCCAGGGGATCCACAGCCCCATATTTCACCCACTATAGCCGGAATCCCGGTATCAAGCCCCCAAGAGCGAGGTATGATCGGGCGCGGTAGCCGGTCGCGTAATCCCGGAAGCGGTCCGTACATCACGGCGGCCGGGAGCGTATTAGGGAATGGAAGCCACGGATAAAGGAGGTGAGCGAGTGAAGAACAAGGCAACGGTTATCGCCGTGGCGGCGGTGGCCCTGCTGCTGCTGGCATCGGCGGGAATCGCCATCGCCGCGGGGATCGCAGGAGACTCAGGTACTTGCAGGACCGAAGACGGTCGGGCCGGGGTCGCCGGTGATTCCTATTCCTTCGGTTGCCGCACTGGCGATGAGGGAGACCGCATACGCGCGGAGAGCCGCACCGGAGAGGAGAACGGAGAATGCGGCGGTGATTGCGAACGTAGCAGGGTATGCGACCGCGACGGCGAGGGTGATGGCGACGGTAAACAGAACCGGAACCATTGCGGCGGCCAGGCGGTGGGAGAACCCGCCGGACCTGGAGCGGGCGCGGGCGACGAAGGGCGCAACGGAGCCTGTGCCGGGGATTGCCAACGCGATCAGGACAGGCTTGGTGACGGATCGTGCGAAGGCACCTGCGACGGCGGAGGCGCGAGCAACCGCAACGGCGGCGGCAGCTGAGAGCTACTCGGGGTAGCTGCGGCCCAGCAGCCGTAGCGAGAGTGTCTCCGCCGCCCGTTGCGGAAGACCCTGGATGAGAAGGCATCACGCACCATACACAAGGGGCTCCTCATGGAGCCCTTTCGTGTTGTCCGCCGACCGGGCGCGGTGATAGAATCTTCTTGCTCTCGCCGGGGAGGGGAAGATCACAGAAAGGAGTGAGGCCATGGTCGATCACAAGTGGATCGGAAAAACCTACGGCCCGATCAAGTACGAGATCGGTCGTGAGAAGATGAAGGAGTACGCCGCAGCGGCCAAGGACGGGCGCCCCATCTACCATGACGAGGAGTTCGCCGCGACCACCAGGTACGGCGACATCATCGGCATGCCCAACTTCGCCGCCGTTTACGGCCTGCGCGGGGCGGGTATGGTCCTCCTCGACCAGGAGGTCAGGCTCAACCTGGCCATGCTGGTGCACGGCGCTCAGGAGTTCGAGTGGTTCGACGTTGTAAAGCCCAACGACGTCATAACCGAGACGGGCAAGATCGCCGACATCTACGAGAAAGGCAACCTGGACTTCGTGGTCTACGAGGGAGAGGCCAGGAACCAGAGCGACCAGCTGGCGTGCCGCTCCCGGGCCACCTTCATCATCCGGGGAGGTTGACGGCCATGGCGGAACTCTGCGATCTCAAGTACGACGAAGTCACGGTGGGCCAGGAGATACCCGCCTTCACGCATAAGTTCGACCGCATGGACGCCGTCATCTACGCGGGAGCCAGCGGCGATTTCAACCCCATACACACCAACCCCTACTTCGCCAAGGACGTCGCCATGCTGCCGGACGTCATCGCGCACGGGCTCTTCAACATGGCCCTGCTGGGCAAGACGGTGGTGGACTGGATCGGCGACCCCGGCTACCTCAAGAAGCTGTCCTGCCAGTTCCGCGGCATGGTCATCCCGGAGCAGACGGTCATCTTCAGGGGAAAGGTGCGGGAGAAGCTCGAGGGCAACCTGGTGGTCCTGGACGTGTGGGCGGAGAAGGACGACGGCAGCGAGGTGCTCAAGGGAGGAGAGGCCACCGTCCACCTCCCCTGAATCCCCACGTGAAAGGGGCGTGGCTTCCCGCGCCCCTCATACGTGGTTTCGGTCTATGCGTACAGCCCCATGGTGGTGGCGATGATCTCGCGCATGATCTCGTCGGTGCCGCCCCCGATGCGCCCCAGGCGGGCGTCGCGCCAGCTCCTCTGCACCGGATACTCCATCATGTAGCCGTAGCCGCCCATGAACTGCATGGCCTCGTCGGCGACCCTGAAGGCCACTTGGGCGCTCAACAGCTTGGCCATGGAGATCTCCTTCACAGGGTATTCGCCCTGGTCGACCTTCCAGGCGCAGAGGTAGATGAGGGACTCGGCGGCCTCGATCTCGGTGGCCAGGTCGGCGATGCGGTGCGCTATGGCCTGGTTCTTGCAGATGGGCCTGCCGAACTGCTCCCGCTCCTTTGTGTAGGCGATGGCGCCCTCCAGGGTGAGCTTGGAGCCGGCGATGGCCAGGGCGGAGCCGATGAGCCTCTCGCCCTGCAGCTCCCACATGATGTTGTAGAAGCCGCGCCCCTCCTCGCCCATGATGGCGCCCTCGGGGAGCATCATGTCCTCGAAGAATATCTCCGCCGTATCCGAGGCGCGGCACCCCACCTTGTCGAGCTTGCGGTTGACCACGAAACCGGGGGTGTCCGCGTCCACCATGAACAGGCTCATCCCCTTGTAGCCCTTGACCTTCTCGGTGCGCGCCACGAGGGTCATGAAATCGGCGCGGTAGCCGTTGGTGATGAAGATCTTGTTGCCATTGACCTTCCAGCCCCCGTTCACCTTCTCGGCGTAGGTGGTGAGGCCGGCCACGTCGGAGCCGGCGCCGGGCTCGGTGATGCCCAGGCAGGCGATCTTGTCGCCCGCGATGGCCGGCACCAGGTACTTCTGCTTCTGCTCCTCGCTGCCGAACTTGAGGATGGGCGGGGTGGCCATGCCCACCTGCACGGCGATGGCCATGCCCAGGCTGCCCGAACCGCAGCGGGTTATCTCCTCCGCGAGCACGATGTTGGTGAAGTAATCCCCGCCGCCGCCGCCATACTCCTCGGGGTAGTGCAGCCCCAGGTAGCCGAGCTCTCCCATGCGCTTGAAAACCCAGTCAGGGAACATCCCCTCCTCTTCCCACTCCTCCGCGTGAGGGGCCAGCTCTTTCTCCACGAACTCCCGTATGCTCTGGCGCAGCATATCGTGTTCCTCGGTGAAAAACAGACTCGCTCCCATTCCCTGCTCCTTTCGCCGGACAGATTATTAACCTGTACTTAATATTCTAGGGATATATATAAGATAACCTCAACTGGACTCGATTTCAAGGCTTCACCGCCCAGTGCTGCTTAAAACCCAAGAGTGGTTTAAGCATGAAAACCGGACACTGAGTGCATCGTTTCACCATTACGCTCCCGGCACGACGCCGCGATCATAAAACGGTGTACTTATACCGTGCCCGGCTCGATCGATCCCTCTATCCGGTGCCCGCACTTCCCGCGGAAGAACCATATATAATCAGGCAGAGACGGTCGAAGCTCACCCGGAACGCGAAAGGGAGGAAGAAGATGCTTTACTTCGAGGATTTCAAGGTGGGAGACATCTATGTCAGCCGCGGCCGCACCATCACCGAGGCGGACATCGTCAACTTCGCGGCCTTCAGCGGCGACTGGTACCCCTTGCATGTGGACAAGGAATACGCGGCCAAGAGCCCCTTCGGGGAGAGGATAGCCCACGGCATGCTGGTGCTCTCCGCCGCCTCCGGCCTCATGCCCCTCACCGACTACGCCATCGTGGCCTTCTATGGCATGGACCGCGTGCGTTTCGTGGGCCCGACCAAGATAGGGGAGACCATCCACGTGGAGGCGGAAGTGACGGAAAAGAAAAAGAAAGGGGAACTGGGAGGCGTGGTGACCTTCCAGCAGAAGATAGTGGACCAGCAGGGGAACGAAAAAGCCGTCGCCTCCTTCAAGATCTTCATGGCCAGAAAGGATTAACCCCTGTCGGGCCAGGAGGTGTGGAGGGGCGCGGCTCGGAGCATGGGTATGGCGGGGAAGCAAGGGGGTACGGCATGAGCATGATGGCCAGGGTAGCCGGCGTTGCCGCTGCGGCGGGGATGCCGGATCGGCCGGCTTCATGTCGCGCTTCGATGCGCAGGCCCATACCATCCGACGGGGAGATAGCGTCGCACATGCCTCACCTGACGGATGGCGGTTTCGTGGACGACGTCGTTCCCCCGGTCAGGATCGCGGGGTTCGACCCCCCCGCTCAGACAGATTCCGGGGCTCGGTCACTCCGCCCAGGTGATCGCGGCCATGTATGAACCCCTGGGAGCCAGGGACCGCGAGACGGCCGAGAGGCAACTCGGCCGGCCGCTGCGCGGAAAGGTGATGGTGGCCGCGCGCTGCCCCTACGGCATCGTCGAGGTCATCGCGACCGAGCCGCTGCTTCCCGACGGGACCCCCTTCCCGACCCTCTTCTGGCTGACCTGCCCGCTACTGCAGCGCGGCGTCTCCGGGCTCGAGAACGGCGACTTCAGGGAGGTGCTGCGCCGCAAGGCGAGGGAGATCCCGGGCTTCGCGGAGGAATTGCGGCAGGCGGAGCGGGAGTATCTGGCGGAGAGGGACAGATGG
>CAZQFX010000150.1:4616-6842 GCA_964592775.1 uncultured Actinomycetota bacterium | reverse complement strand
TGGCGCAGCGACGCTCTCGATACGTTACCGTATTTACGGACCGGAGTACTAAGGATTAAATCACGTCGCCGATTATAGCTCATGCCGCCTCGCTCTCGTAGTAAGCTCCTTGCGTCTGCGGGGAGCCGTTCTTCACGATGAGCCAGTCTACATACCGGAGTATGCAAGATCAAAGACCCACCCCTGTAAATACACTCTCCGGTACCATATCGCAGTAGTTTTCGTCCCCGGTGGTGTCGCGGCCGCGCGACATGGGCGGCCGGCCCCGATCACAGCCGCGGTCTGCCGAAGGCACGTACGGTAACCTTACGCTCCAGCACCAGCGCCGAGCCCGCGGGATCCGAGACGGTAAAATCTTCCACGTGCTCGTCCAGCTCTATCTCGTCCGCCCCCGCCAGGCGGGCGGCCTCCAGCGCAAGGTCCGAAGCCTTCCTGCGCGCCGCCTCGGTGGCCTGCGCGAGGTCGTCGAAATCGTAACGCCCGTCGCTGGCGAAGCCGCGGTAGCTCTCGTCGGGCTGCCGCCTGAGGATGACCTCCTCGCGGTGGCTCACGGTGCCGGCCACGGCGCCGACGGCGTTGGCCACCTCCATGCAGGGCGGGACCACGCACTCGCCGCCCAGGGAAGAGGCGACGGGCACGAGGAAGAGGGCGGCGGGCGCTCCCGCGGCAAGGATGGGCGCCTTCAGCTCGAGGTCCAGGTGCACACCGCGCGTGGCGCCGCCCCGCATCCACCTGTCCAGCAGGGTCTTGTCCCTGTTCTCCATCCCGAGGAGAAAGACGAGCACCTGCCTGGCGATGGTCTCTCGCGCCGCTTCCTTCACCTTGCGTATGAGCTCCTCCGGTGCGATGCCGAGCAATCCGGCCGCCGCTCCTACGGCGGCGCGCGAGAGCGCGGCGTTTCCCACCGCGGACTCCCCGGCGGCGTTGAAGACGTCGGTGGGGGTGAGGGAAGCGCGGTATACGGAGCCCTGGTGCTCGAGGTTCATGAGGCGCAGGGAGATGTCCGGGTCGAGGTCGGACGACTTGATCTCCAGGTGCGACAGCGGCCCCCTCTCGAGCCTGCGCGCCACTTCCTCTCCGGCCGCGTCGCATGCGGCGGCCATGCCACCGCCCGCCGCGACCCAGAAGGTCATCATGTCCGGGACGGACCACCTGGAGCGGGAGGTCCTGATCCTCTCCAGGTCCTCGAGCACGCTTTCGCCGCCGGGGAGCAGGGCGATGGGAACGACCCTGCGCGGACCCAGCTCCATGCCTCCGTCCCGGGATAGCTTGATCCAGGAATCGCCCCCCAGGCCGATGGTGCGGATGTCGATGGCCTCTACGCGTGTCGCCAGGCCTCCCACCACCGCGCCCTCGCTGTTGATGGGCGGGAGCCCGTCCTTCACCCAGGCGATGTCGGTGGTCGTGCCCCCGATGTCGATGACCACTCCCTCGCGGCACCCCGAGAGGGTGAGGGCCCCCACCACCGATGCCGCCGGTCCCGAGAGGATGGTCTCCACCGGGCGCTCGAGCGCCATCTCCGCGCCCATGAGGGTGCCGTCGCCGCGCACCACCATGAGGGGGCAGCGGATATCCCGCCCCTCCAGTATGGACTGCACCGATGCGATGAGCCCGGTGATGAGCGGGATGAGGCGGGCGTTGATGGCGGCGGTGGTGGCGCGCCTGGGGGCATCGAGCTGCATGGAGAGTTCGTGGCCGCACACGACGGGCTTGCCCGTCTCCCGCGCGATCATTGTGCGCGCCTTCATCTCGTGGGCGGGATTGCGCACGCTGAAATACGCGGATACCGCGAAGGCGTCGGCCCATGCGGCGCTGTCCCGCGCCGCGCGCAGCAGGCCCTCCTCGTCCAGCGGCACGGCCTCCTCGCCGCGCACGTCGTGCCCGCCGGCCAGCCTGACGACCCGCGCCCCGAAGGGGGAGACCGCGGCCGCGTCCTCGTAGCCCACGAGGATGAGGCATGCCTTCCCGCCCCTGCCCTCCACGATGGCGTTGGTGGCCAGGGTGGTGGAAAGGCATGCCAGGCGGGCTTGCCGCAGCAGTTCGTGAGGCAGGCGGTCGAGGACCCCGTCTATGCAGCGCGTGAGGTCGTGATGGCTGGTGGGATGTTTCGCGGAGGCGAGCACGTCTCCCGTGTCCAGGTCGTAGACCACGGCGTCGGTATAGGTGCCGCCGCAGTCGATTCCCAGGCCCAGGTGCCCGCCGCTTCCTTCGTTCATGCCGCCTCGC
>CAZQFX010000150.1:0-4516 GCA_964592775.1 uncultured Actinomycetota bacterium | reverse complement strand
GCTGAGCGAAATGGGCAATCGTTATATGATATATAGACCCGGGGCTCCGAGACCGGGTACACGAGGCTTGAACGGCGGGCACGCTGTTTGGGAGACAAGTATGTTCAAGGAGGAGCAAATGCAGATCTGCGCCGACCTCTGCCCCTATTTCACGCCCAGGGGCGTGGTCATCGTGGGAGCGAGGCGTTCCCCCGGATTCGGCTTCATCCTCCCCATCGCGCTGCAGCGGCAGGGATGGGGAGACCGCCTCTACCTGGTGAATCCCGCCGGCGGGGAACTGCACGGACTGCCGCTCTTCCCCAAGGTAGCGGATGTCTCCGGCGACCCGGACCTGGCCGTGGTCATCGTCCCGGCGGCGGCGGTGCCGCAGGCGCTGCGGGAGATAGGGGAGCGCGGCATCAGGCACGTGATCATCGAGAGCGCCGGGTTCACGGAGATCGGGGAGGAAGGGCGGGCCCTGCAGGAGGAGGCGAAGCGTGTCGCCTCCCTCAACGGTATCAGGGTCATCGGCCCCAACTGCGTGGGGGTGATCAACACCGCCAACCGCTTCTCAACCGTGGAGGTGGTGGACGAGGCGCTCAAGCCCGGCCCGGTGGCGGTCATCGCCCAGAGCGGGGTCTTCGGCAACATCCTCCTGGACGGCCTGTACCAGAAGGGGCTGCACATCTCCAAGGCGGTCACCCTGGGCAACCGCATGGACGTCAACGAGTGCGAGGTGCTCGACTACCTGCACCGGGACCCGGAGACGAAGGTGATCATGATGTACCTGGAGGGTGCCGCGGACGGCAGGCTCCTGCGTGAGACGCTGGACCGTGTCACCCGGGATAAGCCGGTGCTGGTGCTCAAGAGCGGGCGCACCGGCTCGGGGCGGCAGGCCACCGCCTCGCATACCGGGAGCATGTCCGGCGAGGACGGACTCTACGAGGCGGTGTTCGCGCAGTCCGGGGTAATCCGCGCGAACAGCCTGGACGAACTGGTGGACATGGCGCGCGTCTTCTCCACCCAGCCCCTGCCCGCGGGCAACCGCCTGGGCATCACGACCTCCAGCGGCAGCCTGGGGGCGCTGGCCACCGACGCCGCGGTCGGGGCGGGCCTGGTGCTGCCGCCCCTCGATCCTTCCTCGGTGGAGAAAGTGCGCGGCATAGCGCCGCAGTGGATGAACGTGCGCAACCCCCTGGACGTGGGCCCGTCCGGCGCGTTCATCCCGGCCATGAACGCGCTGCTCGCCGACCCCAACATCGACATGGTGCTCTCCATCGCGGTCATGCCCTTCGCGGTCTTCCGCGAGTTCATGGCGCGCGGCATATCGGTAAGAGATTTTCTCGGCAGCGCTTCCGGACTGCGCGAACAGGCCCCGGGCAAACCGGTGATCCTCTGCTCCATCGGGGACCGGGGGTTCATCCAGGACCTGGACGAGGCCGTCGGCCCCGACGTGCCCGTGCTCACCTCCCCCGAGAGCGCCGCTCGAGCCCTTGCCGCACTTTACCGATACAAGAAGATGAGGGATTCCAGAGCAGGCGAGTAAAGACGAGGATGGGCCCAGATCGATGAAGGGTTACGCATTCCTGGTCCGTTTGTGATCCAGGAGTCACATCCGCGCCCCGGCGTCGTCTCCGGGGACCTCACTTCCGAGGCATCAGTTCACATCCTGACCGTGGCATTATGGGGGACTCGAAATTCGCCTGTAAACCTATTGACAGGCATCGCTGTCGCGGATAATATTAATTGAACATACATTTAATGTTCAAGGGGATCCTCCAGGGGGAGATATGGCCCGGCCCAGGGAAAAAGCCGAGTTACGCAGGAAAGAGATCCTGGATAACTTCTATGCCGTTCTCGCCGAAGAAGGCCTGGAGGGAGCATCCATAGCCAAGATCGCGGCCCGCATGGGCATCCACCCCAGCCTCATCATCCATTATTTCTCCACCAAGGAAGAGATGATCATTGCGCTCGTGGACCATATACTCGCCAGGTACGAAGAGACCTACCTGCCCCGCCTGCGGGAGATCGAGGACCCGGAGGATAAGCTGGAAGCAACCATCGATGCCATCTTCGGCCTGGACTGGGCCAGGCTCGTGGATGCCGGCGTCTTCTATGCCTGTTATTCCTTGAGCTTTCGCAACCAACGGGTGAAGGAGAGTTTCAAGAAGATGTACTCCCGGCTGCGCGAGGTGCTCGAGGGCGAGACAAGGGATCTCATGCAGAGAGGCATTCTTGTGAGTGCCGATCCCGGGAAAATGGCCGACCTCATCATCTCCATGCTCGAGGGATACGATTTTTACCGGGGAGTCATGGAGGACGAACTCGATTTCGACGAGCTTGCCCCGTTCCTGAAACGAAATGCCATGGCCATATTGAAGGCAAGTCACGGGGACGAAAACACCTGAGGGACCATAGCGGGCTACGGATTGAACGCAACACCTGGCCTGTCCGCGATGGTCGAGGGTCTTCATGCTCAAAGACGGTTCGACGGGACGGGCCTGCGGCGATGGAGAAGGGGGAAGGGGGAGATGCCGTGTTCTCACTGGATGGAAAAGTGGCGGTGGTGACGGGGGCTGCTTCCGGGTTGGGAAGGGCGACGGCCCTGCGCTTCGCGCGGGCGGGGGCGAAGGTGGTGCTGGCGGACGTAGCCGACGCATCAGAGGTCGCGGGTGAAGCCGGCGGCGTGTACGTGAAAACCGACGTTTCGCGAGAGGAGCAGGTGAAAGACCTCATGCAGGCGGCGTTGTCGGAATACGGCAAGCTCACCACGGTGGTCAACAATGCCGGCATCGCCGGCGGCATGACCGCGGGGCCGAGCCTGGGGGCCATAGGGCCCCTCTACGAGAAGATCTTCAGCAAGGCCCTGGACATAGAGGATTTCAAGGCGGAAAGATAAACGGGCAGCAGCGCAAACGGGCCATCGGGATAGACGGACGAAAGGGGCAGATGGGCCATCAGGATAACCATCAGGATAACCGGACGTCGGCGAAAAGGATTGCGGGAGGTGCGATCATGGCAACGGTCACGGGTGGAGAAGTAATCGTCAAGTGTTTGAAGAAGGAGGGGGTCAAGAGGATATTCGGCATCACCGACGCCGGCTACCATGCGGTGATGGGGGCGGCGGTCGACCACGGCATCAGGTGGGTGGGCCCCCGCCACGAGGCGGCGGCGGCGCACATGGCGGACGGCGTTTTCAAGACCACGGGCGAGATACCGGTGGTAATGGCCGGCTACGGTCCCGGCACCGCCAACCTGGTATCCGGACTAATCTGCTCCCGCGAGGAGGGAGTGCCGGTGGTGGCCATCTCCTCGCAGGCCCGGTCGGGGATAGTCTATCCCTTCGTGTCCGGAGCCTTCCAGGCCGTGAACCAGTACGACATCATGAAGCCGGTGGTGAAGTGGAACGAGGTGGCCCACCACTGGAACAGGATACCTGAGGTCATCCAGAGGGCCTTCCGCGAGGCCATGTCGGGGCGGCCGGGACCGGTGCACGTGGACATCCCCTACGACATCATCTTCGAGGAGGCCGACGACTCCGAGTTCAAGTACCTTGAACCACGCCAATACCGGCCCATGGTCATGGAGCCGCCGGCGGTACAGATCGAGGAGGCCGCCAGGCTTATTGCCGAGGCCGAGAGCCCCATGCTCATCGCGGGAACGGGCGTGCTGAACTCCGGGTCGTGGGAGGAGTTCCGGGAACTGGTCGATCTCCTCAACTGTCCCGCCACCACCTCCATGTCCGCGCGGTCCGCCTTCGACAACGGCCACTCCAACTACCTGCTGGGCTTGGGCGAGGCGGCCCTAACGGCGCGGCGGGAGGCGGACGTGGTCCTGGCGGTGGGGACGCGCCTCGGCAACCTGGACCTCCCTTATGACATCTATTTCGGGGACCCGGAGGAACAGAAGCTGATCCAGGTGGATATCGATCCCCGCAACGTGGGAACCAACCGCCCCATCGCCATGGGTATCGTCGCAGACGCCGGCGCCACCCTGCGGGCCCTGCTGGGCAGGCTTAAAGAGCTGGGGGTAAAGCCCGCCGACGGCGCGGCGGTGAAGAAGTACAAGGACATGGAGGCGGAGCAGATGGCCATCCTCGAGGCGGCGCCCAAGAGCTACGAGGGAGACAGGGTCCACCCCGCCACCTCGGTGGAGGCGGCGGCAAAGGTCTTCGGCCCCGCGGCCATCAACGTGGGCGACGGCGGCAACACCAGCCTCTTCGACGCCCTGTACCTGCGCTTCACCAACCCCAGGACATCCCTGGGCATCTTCGAGTTCGGCCACCTGGGCACGGGAATACCCATGGCCATAGGCGCCAAGCTGGCCAACCCGGACAAGGACGTATACGTCATCACCGGTGACGGGGCGGCGGGCTTCAACTTCATGGAGATGGAGACGGCGCTGCGGGAGAAGGTGAAGATCACCGTCATCGTCCACGCCGAGGAGCACTGGTGCATGGAGGAGATCGCGCAGATGGTCTACTTCGAGGGCGACGCCAGCAAGATCGTCGCCTGCCAGCAGTCGCCGGTGCGCTGGG
>CAZQFX010000149.1:0-6980 GCA_964592775.1 uncultured Actinomycetota bacterium | reverse complement strand
ATCCCACCATCATGGGCATCGGGCCGGTGCCGGCGGTGAAGAAGCTGCTGGCGCGCAAGGGCCTCGCCGTGAACGGCATAGACCTGTGGGAACTCAACGAGGCCTTCGGGACGCAGTCGCTGGCGGTCATCCGCGAGCTGGGCATCGGCGAGAACGCCCCCTTCGACAACATCAACGTGTGGGGAGGGGCGCTGGCCCTGGGGCATCCCCTGGGCGAGTCCGGATGCCGTATCGTCATCACCCTCTCCAACATCATGAAGACGGACTTCCCCGACGCCAAGTACGGCGTAGCCACCCTGTGCGGGGGCTTCGGCAACGGCAACGCCACCCTGTGGGAAAAAGTCTGACAGGCTTAAAAAGGGGGGCGGGATCTCCGCCCCCGTTTTTTTCTCCCGGGGGGTGCTCGCCCTCACCGGCAGGGGCATCCACTTCCGCATGCTTCTGCCCAGAAAAGAGATCTTCATCCCGCTGGAGTCGGTGAGGGACATATCGCACCCGCGCGGCTTCCTCGGCAAGAGCAGGGCCGCGGACCTGCTGCGGGTGGATTTCGTGAACGAAGCGGGCGAGAACGACGCATGCGCCTGGCGGGTCCGCTCCCTGCAGTGGCGGAGCGCGGCCTTGAAGGCGCTGCGCGCCGGACGGGTACCTTCCCCCGCGGCATGGAAGCGGCACTAGTTTACCTCCACCTTCTCGAAATCGAACGGGACGCTCGGCGGCGCGCCCACCATACTCGGTTACGATCCCCTGCTCATGGTCACCGGCGGCCTCCTCTTCCATCTCCTGCCGGTCCCGGAAGGACAAGGCTTGAAAATGGGCGAAGTGAGATAATAATGAAGACAGACAAGAGTGTCGAAGAAAGGCGCACCCGTGAAGAGGATACTGATCATCGAGGATGAGAGGCCGCTCGCCGAGGCCGTGGAGTTCAGCCTGGAAAAAGAGGGCTACAAGGTGGATATCGCGCTGGACGGAGAGTCCGGGTGGCATATGTACGAGGAAAGCGAATACGACCTCATACTGCTGGACCTCATGCTGCCGGGCATGGATGGGATCGGGATTTGCCGCGATATAAGGCGGCGAAGCGCTACCCCGGTGATAATGCTCACCGCCAAGGATTCCGACGTGGATAAGATCCTGGGATTGGAGATGGGCGCCGACGACTATGTTACCAAGCCCTTCAACATGCGCGAACTGGTAGCCCGCATCCGCGCGGTGCTGCGCCGGACCGATTCGGCGGCGGAGGAACCCCCGGGGAAGCGTCTGGAAGCGGGGGGTATCGTGTTGGACGAGGAGAGGCACGAGGTCATCGTCGACGGCGAAGTGGTGGATATGCCTTTGATGGAATACCGCCTCCTGGAACTTTTCATGCACAACCCGGGCAAGGCACTGGCCCGTGAGTACCTCCTGAATAAGGCCTGGGAGGGCGATTTCTACGGCCAGACCAAGACGCTGGACGTGCATATACGCCGCCTGAGGGAGAAGGTGGAGAAGGACCCCGCCAGCCCGGAACGCATCATCACCGTGCGGGGGGTCGGATACCGCTTCGAAGCGGGCGGACAGGCTTGATGAAGAGCATAAGACGCATCCTCATCTTCAGGTACGCTCTCGTGATCGCCGCCGTGCTGGCCGCTGTCTCTCTCCTGGTAATCATACCCATCCGCTCTTACGCCATCGCGCAGGAGCAGGATAGCCTCGAGGACCAGGCGAGGCTGTTCGCGCGCGAGATGGAGAGGTTCTTCGCGGACGGCGCGGCGGGCGTGGACATCGATGCGTATCTCAAGGGGCTCGCGGGGGACATGCCCATGAGGTTGACGGCCATCGACTCCGAGGGGGTGGTGCTGGGGGACTCCGAATACCCTGCTGCGGAGATGGAGAACCACGCCGGCAAGCCCGAGGTGGCGGGCGCGCTCGAGGGCCGGGTGGAGTCCGCCCGGCGGCGGGAATCACGCACCCTGGACGAGGCCTTCATTTATGCCGCCGCTCCCGTCGTGGTCGGCGGCGAGGTCGTAGGCGCCTCCCGCGTCGCCCTGGAGGAAGAGGACGTCATGCCGGTGGTCATACAGTTGTGGTGGATCTTTCTCGCGGCTTTCGGAGTGCTGTTCGCGGTGATCATCGCCATGAGCATATGGACGGAGAGGACGGTGAAGGCCGGTCTCGACGAGATGAAGGGGGCCGCGGCGGGGCTGGCAAGAGGTGACCTCGACCGCCGGGTGGCCGAACCGGACATACAGGAGTTCTCCGAGCTGGCCAGGGACTTCAACGCCATGGCCGATCAGGTGCGCCACCAGGTGCAGGAGGCTGCCGAGGAGAGCGGCAAGCTGGAGGCAGTGCTCAACAACATATCCGCGGGGGTGATGGTGACGGATTCCGAGAGCAAGATATTGTTGCTTAATCAGGCCGCCGAGAGCATCCTGGGAGTAGAGGGGAAAAAAGCCGTGGGGCACCGTACCATCGAGATATTCAGCAGCAGGGAACTCGACGTCACCGTGTCGCGGGCCGCTGCGGGAGAGAGCGTGGACGAGGAGATAGAGCTGATCTATCCGCATAGGATGTCGCTTCATCTCAAGGCAAACCCGGTGATGGGGGCAGACGGCAAGATCGCCGCGACCGTCAGCGCCATCGAGGACGTAACCGCCCTCAAGAGGTTGAACCAGATCAGGCAGGATTTCGTCGCCAACGTCTCGCACGAGCTGCGTACCCCCGTGGCCACCATCCGGGCCCTTGCCGACTCCCTGCTGGGCGGCGCCGTGGGGGAGAGGGAGAGAGCCGAGCGTTTCCTCGGGGACCTGGTCCGGGAGGCAACGCGCCTGTCGCAGCTCATCGAGGACCTGCTTGCGTTGAGCAGGCTGGAGGCGAAGGAGGCGGCTCTCCAGGTCGAGGAGTTCCGTCTCGCGGAGCTCCTTCGGGAGTGCCTGGATTCAAAGGCGAAACTTGCGGAGAAACACGGGGTGGAGTTGCGTATCGGGCCCGGCAGCGAGGACATAAGCACAAGAGGCGACCGCGGGCTGCTGAAGACCGCGGTCGACAATCTCGTGGACAACGCGATCAAGTACAACCGCGCCGGTGGAAAGGTGACGGTGGGGGCGCACGCCGGCGCGGCGGCAGGCGGCGTGACTATCGAGGTCGAGGACGGCGGTATCGGAATCCCCCGCGAGGAGCTACCGCGCGTCTTCGAGAGGTTCTATCGCGTGGACAAGACACGTTCACGCGAGACCGGGGGCACGGGGCTCGGGCTGTCGATAGTCAAGCATATCGCCGAGCTGCACGGAGGCAGCGTTTCCGTGGACAGCATCGAGGGCGAAGGCTCGACCTTCAGCATCATCCTGCCTCCGCGCCGAAGCACGGACCCGTCTCGAAAAGGCGATAGCGCGTAAACTGCAATTAACCAAGATTTTACCCTCATTTTCCCCGCCCTTAACCCGCTTTTTATCCTTGCGTGGCCGAATAGAGAGGAGCGAGTGGATGCCGGGACCGGCCCGGCAAACGCCCGTATCAACGATGAGAGGAGGGAAGATGGATGCTGATAGAGGAAATCACGGTGCGTGAGCTCGTCGAGGAGTGCCTGCAAACCAAAGGCACGGCGGCGAACGAGCGCGGCGTCGCGCTGGAGAAGGACCTGGACGATCCGGAAGCCGTCCTTCGCGGCGACCGCCGTCTCCTGCGCACGGCGGTCAACAACATGATCGAGGCCGCCATGGGAAGTAGCCGCCCGGGGGGGAAAGTGGTAGTCCGCCATCGCCGCGATCCCGCGCGTGAGACCATCGTGGTCTCGGGTGGCGGCAGAGGCATTCCCTACGAGGAACTTCGCGGCATATACGATCTCCTGTGCCGGCCCGCCATGTTCGCAATGGACGGCGAAGACGAGATCGTCAGCGGCCTCGCGAACATCTCCATAGTGAAAGATATCGCGGACCTGCACGGCGGCCGCGTCGGCGTGCGCAGTTTCGAGGGCGAAGGATCCACGTTCACCCTGCACCTTCCACGCCGCTGCGCCGCGCCAAGCGGTTGATCCCGCCCGGGGGGACCGACCCGATCCGAGCACGATAACGGCGCCTGTCCGAAGGGGCGCTTTTAAGATAGAGGCCGATAGAGATATGATTTGAGCGGAGACAGGAGAAAAGGAGAGAAGGATGTCGAAAAAGAGAGCGGGACTGGTGTTGTTGGTCTCGCTTACGCTGACCTTGCCGGCATTGTTCGCAGCGGCGGGCTGTGGCGGCGATGGCCCTGCCGGCTCGCAGCCGGAGCTGTCCGGAGAGTTGACCCTCTCCGGTTCCACTACCGTGCTGCCTCTTGCCCAGGAGGCTGCGGACCGTTTCATGGAAAGCTATCCTGATGTGACCGTCAACGTGCAGGGCGGCGGCTCGAGCGTGGGCATATCCAACGCGGCCGAGGGCGTCGTCGACATCGGCAACTCTTCGCGCGACCTCAAGGACGACGAGAGGAACCTGGGGCTCGTTGGTCACGAGATAGCGCTGGACGTCATCGTGATCATAGTGAACAAGGAAGTACCGGTGGACGACCTTTCAGCCGAGCAGGTCTACGACGTCTTCACCGGCAAGGTGACCAACTGGAAGGACGTCGGAGGGCCCGACCGGGCCATCAACGTTGTCGTGCGCGACGAGGCCTCGGGGACCAGGGAGATGTTCGACGAGAAGGCCCTGAAGAAGGAGAAGCCGAAGGGCGGCGCCGTCGAGTGCAACAGCAACGGCATCGTGAGGCAGGCGGTGTCCTCCACCCCGTTCTCCGTCGGCTATGTTTCCCTCGGTTACCTGGATGGCTCAGTGAAAGCCGTGAAGTATGGCGGAGTTGAGGGCAGCGCAGGGACGGCGGCAGACAAGACCTATGCCCTCTCGCGCTACCTGCAAATGTTCACCAAGGGAGAGGCGGCGGGCCTGGCCGAGGCCTTCCTCGGCCTCGTGCTCTCCGACGAGTTCCAGAACGAGGTAGTGGCGGAAGAGTACGTTCCCATGACCGAGATCTGAGCGGCTCGGAAGATATAGGGGATCTCGACTGCTGGCAAAAAGGCAAGGGGGGCCGGCTTTGCAAGGCGTGATCGACAGGGAGTGGATCGTCAGGAAGACGCTCTTCGTCCTGGCCATGATGACCGTGTTGGGGATCGTCCTCATCATCTTCTTCGTGGCCAGGGAGTCCATGCCCGCCTTCACCAAGGCCGGCCCCGCGAACCTGTTCGGCGCGACCTGGGACCCCAAGAACGGCCAGTACGGCATGCTCATCTTCCTTACGGGCACTCTGGCGACCACCGCCGGGGGGCTCCTCCTGGGCACCCCCCTTGCCATCGGCTCGGCATTGTTCCTGACCCAGATGGCCCCCCGGCGGGTTCGGTCGACAGCCACGAGGGGCGTCGAGCTTCTGGCCGGCGTCCCTTCCATCGTCCTCGGCTGGCTGGGTTTCACGGTCATGGTGCCGTGGATAAGGTCGGCCACGGGAAGCACCGGCACCGGCATCTTGGCCGCCTCCATCATCCTGGCCATCATGGTCATCCCCACCATAACCACCATCGCCAAGGACGCCCTGGAGGCGGTCCCGGAATCGCACCGGCAGGCGGCGCTGGCCATGGGGGCGACGAGATGGCAGATGATACGGCGCGTCCTGCTCCCGGCGGCCAAGCCGGGACTGCTGGTCGCGGTGATACTGGGCATGGGCAGGGCCATCGGGGAGACCATGGCCGTGGCGCTGGTCATAGGCCCCGCTACCGCTTTCCCCACCTCCCTGACCACCCCCACGCACACCATGACCACTAAGATACTCATCGAGATGGGGGAATCGACGGGAGTGCAGCGCTCCTCCCTCTTCGCCATGGGGTTGGTGCTGCTGCTGCTGGCCATGCTTCTCATCCTCCTGGTGAGGGTGGTGTCGCGGCAGAAGGATGTGGCAAGGTGAGCGCTGACCTGGAGTCGAAGGTGAAACCGGAAGGGCCGCGCGTTGAAGTTATCGGGGAGGCGTTCGAGCTCAAGGACGAGCGCTTCGAGAGGATCATCCAGGAGAGCATCACCAGGAACGAGAGGAAGGCGTACCTGCTCGACCGTGCCGCCACGGCCGCCACGTGGACGCTCGCCCTTATCGGTTTCGGCATCCTCGCTTTCATCGTCTTCGTCATCCTCTACAGGGGCATCGCGACCGCGCTCACCCCCAGCTTCGTGTTCGGCAAGCCCCAGGCCATGAGGGAGGGAGGGGGCATCTGGCCCATGGTCGTGTCCTCCTTTTACCTCGCTCTCCTGAGCATCGCCATCGTGGTGCCGCTAGGGGTCGGGGCGGCCATCTACATGGCCGAGTTCGCGAAGGAGGGAAGGCTGACCAGGTTGGTGCGCTTCGGCGCCGACTCCCTCTCCACCGTGCCCTCGGTAGTGTTCGGGATATTCGGCATGGTGCTCTTCGTAATCTATTTCGGCCTCGGGTATTCGCTGCTGGCCGGGGCCCTCACCCTCGCGCTGCTGAACATGCCGACGGTGATGCGCACCACGGAGGAGGCCATCCTGGCCGTGCCCTATTCCTACCGCGAGGCCGCCATGGGACTGGGGGCGAGCCGCTGGGAGACGGTAAAGAAGATCGTGCTGCCCAGCGCCATGCCGGGGATAACCACCGGCATCGTCCTGACCATGGGCAGGATCGTGGGAGAGAGCGCGGCGGTCATCTACACCGTCGGCCTCTTCACGAGGAAAGTGCCCGTCTCTCCCCTGCAGCCGGCCGCGCCCATGGCCGCCAACATATGGCACATGTACACCGAGGGCGCCCTGGTCTCGGATTGGATGCGCGTGGCCAACGGGGAAGCGGCCTTCCTGCTGCTGGTGGTGTTGGCATTGAACCTGGGGGCGAGACTGATCGCCCGCTTCTATCAGAAAAGACTGGGGATGGTGGATTAGGATGCCCGAGAACGGCTTCAAGTTCGAGCTCACGGACGTGGACCTCTACTACGGGGATTTCAAGGTCCTCGAGGACATCGGCCTGGACATCAGGAAGTGCTG
>CAZQFX010000148.1:3002-7061 GCA_964592775.1 uncultured Actinomycetota bacterium | reverse complement strand
AACGCGATATCCCCTCCCGATCCCGTTCCAGGCCTGACCCCCGAGCGGGACGCAGGCGGGCCCGCAGCCGTTCCAGGCGGCCGGCGGACTGCTTCTCGATGGAACCCTCGCTCAGCCGGTCATCGATGAAGCCGGCGGTGCGTATAGCAAGGGACATGATGGTGAGCTGGGGGTTGACCCCGAGCGACGTAGGCAGGACGCTGGCGTCGCAGATGTAGAGGTTCTCCACTTCCCAGGTCTCCCCGGAACTCTTGACGACGGAATTGTAGGGGTCGCCACCCATGCTGCAGGTGCCCATGGGATGGTAGGCGGAGAGGCCATAGACGCCGGCCCGCTTCAGGTGGGTGCGGGCGAGCCGGTTGAGGTCGCGCTGTCCCGCCAGTTCCTTGAAGCCGTCGATGGGGGTGTAGACGCGCTTTGCTCCCGCCGCGAACCAGATCTCTGCCATGAGCAATACGGACCGCTTCATCCTCTCCAGGTCACCGCGGCCCATGTTGTAGAAGGCCAGGGGCTGCCGCGCCGACGGTCCCGCGACCACTTTGCCCGTGGAGTCGTGCTCGCTGATCATGGAGCCGAAACTGCCTATATAAGGATATCTCCACATGGTTTCCGCATGGCGCCTTCCGCCCCAGGGCAGGGTCATGGCCATCACCGCGGGCGGGAGGGTGACCCCCTCGAGCATGATGCCGTCGGGGGCGAATTCGTCCACGTAGGTGCTCTGGGGTATGCCCTTGGGGTTCTCCAGGGGCTCGTCCATGAGGGCCAGGGCGGCGCCGCAGGGGTGGATGGAGAGGTTCCTGCCGACCTTTCCCGACTCCAGGCAGATGCGATTGTGCATGAGCAGCGACGGGGTCTGGATGGCCCCGCCCGCCAACACCACCACGGACGCCTCCACCTCCATGTGATGCGTCTTCCTGCCGGTGTCGGGATCGAGGAAGCGGCCGCGAACACCCGTGGCCCTTCCGTTGCGGACCACGATGCGCTCCACCCTGCACCCGGTGTAGACGTCCGCTCCCGCCGCCACGGCGCCGGGTATGTAAGATACGTTGACGCTCTGCTTCGCCCCTGACGGGCAGCCGTAGGCGCATACGCCGTAACCCTCGCAGTCCTTGGCGTTGCGGGGCAGGAAGCCCCCGGAATACCCCATGCCTTCGGCGGCGCGCAGGAAGGACAGGTTGTTCTTGCCGGCGACCTCGGGATCGGCGCGCTTTACGAAGAGATATTCCTCCACCGCGCCGTAGAGGAGGTTGAGCTCGTCCTCTGTCAGGTCCTTGAGCCCGCACTCCAGGTGCCAGCGTTTGAGGACGTGGCGCTGTATGCGTAGGCAGGTCCCGGAATTGATGGTCGTGGTGCCCCCCACCGTCCTGCCCTGGGGGACGATGATCACGGGCAGGCCCAGGGTCACGGTCTGGCCGGCGTCGCGGTAGAGGCGGATCAAGGCCCGCCCGGGCGAGAAATCGAAATCCTCGCGGGCGAAATAGCCTCCCTCCTCGAGCACGACCACGCCGTACCCCGCCTCCGCCAGCTCCTTGGCGATGGGCCCGCCGCCTGCCCCCGACCCGATGATGGCCACGTCCGCCTCGCGCCTTATGTTGCCGGGTATTCCCTCCGGTTTGACGATCATCGCTGCACCCCCCTCCTGGCCGCCTCATCGCGCATGGCCGCGATGTCGAATCCCAGCGGCGCCTGCATGTCGTCGCGGTTGTAGTGGGCCATGTAGATGGAGGTTCCCAGGATGGTGGGAATGGCGCTGAGCGCGGAGACGCGATGGTTGTAGAGGGACTGGATGAAGCGGTCCGCCTCGTCGGGGGGAAGGGAATACACCGACCTGCCGCGGGTGAGGAGGCAGAGGGCCTGCAGCACCAGGACCATGGCGTAGAAGACGATGCGGAAGGCGGGTGTTCCCGCGCCGAGAAACTCGCGGCAGAACCCCGCCACCTGGCCGGGATCGGCCTCCGGCAGCCCCTCGACCGGCTCGATGAAGACCGGCGCCAGGCGGCACACCCTCTCCAGGAAGTAATCCCTCATCTCAGCCTCCCTCATCCGCTTGCCCATCGATCGCTACGAGTATTGTATACGAACGTGCCGTCCGTTTCCCTAGAATGAACAGTCTATCCAGTAATGTACGCTTGGTCAACATGATGGGCGGAGCGGTGGAGCCGTCCGCGGCACCCCGGGAACGGTATGCTACAATCGTTCCATTGCGCGAAGGAGGAGGTATCCCGGCTTGAACGACGCTCCCATAGGCATGTTCGACTCCGGCATAGGTGGCCTTACGGTCATGAAGGCCGTCATGCGCAGGCTCCCCCACGAGTCCATCTGCTATTTCGGGGACAACGCGCGCGGCCCCTACGGCCCGCGCGAGATCGGGGAGATTCGGCGTTTCGCGCTGGAGATCGCCTCCTTCCTGGAGGAACTGGGGGTGAAGCTCATCGTCATCGCGTGCAATTCCGCCGCCGCGGCCGGTCTGCTGGAGGTGCAACGCAGGTGCGAGGTACCAGTGCTGGGGGTGGTGGAGCCCGGGGCCCGCGGGGCGGTGCAGGCCACCCACAACCGGCGCATAGGTGTCATCGGCACGCGCGCCACCATCCACAGCCGCGCCTACCTCAAGGCCATACACGCCCTGGACGCCGGGGCGAGGGTCCATTCGCGCGCCTGCCCCGCCCTGGTCGGATTCGTGGAGAGGGGGGAGGTGAGGGGACCTCACATAGAGGAGGAGGTGCGGCGTTACCTCGCTCCGCTATCCAGGCGTGGCGTGGACACCCTGGTGCTGGGATGCACGCATTACCCCCTTATAAGAGAGGTCATCGGCGAAGCGGCCGGGGAGGGCGTGAGCCTAATCAGCTCCGACCAGGAGGTGGCCAGGGAGGTGGAGGAGAACCTGGTACGCCGGGGGTACCTGCGTGGCCCGGAGCGGCCTCCCGCCTACCGTTTCATGTGCTCCGGCGACATCGGGCAGGCCATCAGCCTGGGCCGCATGTTCCTGGGGCCCGAGGTGGAGAGGGTGGAGAAGGTGGAACTCCCCCCGCGAGGCATGGGATCATGAAGCTCACCGTGCTCGGGGCCTCGGGCACCTACCCGCGCCCCGGCGGGGCCACCAACGGCTTCCTCGTCCAGGACGGCGACGCCGCCCTGGCGCTCGAGCTGGGAAACGGCTGCCTCTCCAACCTCCTGCGGGAACTCGACTTCACCGCCCTCGACGCGGTGGTGGTGACGCATATGCACATCGACCATTTCGGCGACCTCTACCTCCTCTTCTACGCCCTGCGATTTCACCCCGACGAACCCTGGGGATTGCGGCTGCTCCTGCCCGAGGGTGGGCTGGAGCTGATGGGCAGGATCCTGGGCGGAGACTCCAGGGAGTATCTCCCCCGCGTCTTCGCCGCCGAGACCATCGCAGAGGGGCGGGAATACCGTGTGGGGGATATGGCCATCTCGTTCTTTCCCACCCGCCACCCCGTGGAAGGGTACGGCGTGCGCCTGGAGGGAAGGGGCTGGACCATGGCGTATTCCTCCGATTCCTCGCCCGCCCCCGGGCTGGAGCGGGCGGCCGCCGGGACGGACCTCTTCATCTGCGAGGCGACGCTGCCGGCCTCCTACGAGGAGGAGGCCTCCCACGGCCACCTGACGTCGTTGCAGGCCGGCGAGGCGGCGGAGCGGGCCGGGGCTAAGAGCCTGCTGCTCACGCACATCTGGCCAACCTTCGACCCGGAGGATATCCTGGGTGAGGTAAAGTCCGTTTACGGAGGAGAGGTGGAGCTTGCCCGCGAGGGCATGGTGCTCTACCTGGGAGGTGAGAATGATGGCCAGGCGTGACGGCAGGAAGGCGGACCGGTTGCGCCGTATCGAGATCGTGCGCGGATACAACATCCATGCCGAGGGCTCGGCCTATATCCAGATGGGGGAAACCAGGGTGGCGTGCACCGCCAGCCTGGAATACAAGGTGCCGCAGTTCCTGCGGGATCAGGGCTGGGGTCCGTTCATCCGGTTCCCGCGGCTCTACGAGTCGGGCGACCTGGGGTATCTCATTGAAACCGCCCTCGACGGGCAGGTGAAGAA
>CAZQFX010000148.1:0-2992 GCA_964592775.1 uncultured Actinomycetota bacterium | reverse complement strand
CCGCCGAGTACGGCATGCTCCCGCGCTCCACGCGGGAGAGGATGAACCGCGAGTCTGTTACGGGCAAGCAGGGCGGGAGGACGCTCGAGATCCAGAGGCTCATCGGAAGGTCCCTGCGCGCGGTGACCGACCTCGATGCCCTGAAGGAATACACCATCTGGATGGATTGCGACGTCATCCAGGCCGACGGCGGCACGCGCACCGCCGCCATCAACGGCGCCTACCTCGCCCTCTACGACGCCTTCCGCCGCATGGTGGAGGAGAAGAAACTGGCGGAGATGCCTTTCACCGACTCCGTGGCGGCGGTGAGCGTGGGGATAGTGGACGGCGTTCCCCTCCTGGACCTGGACTTCGAGGAGGACGAGCGCGCCGAGGTGGACATGAACGTGATCATGACCGGCTCGGGCAGCTTGGTGGAGGTGCAGGGGACGGGCGAGAAGCGGGCCTTTTCGCGCGAGGAGCACGCCGCTCTCCTGGACCTGGCCCAGGGCGGCATCGAGAAAGTCACCTGGCTGCAGAACCAGGCCATCTTCGCCGCGGACGGCAAGGCCTTGCTGGAGGGCGGCGGTTGAGCCCGGCCCGCCTGGTGCTGGCCACGTCAAACCGCGGCAAGATACGCGAGATACGCGACATGTTGGCCGGCCTGGATATAGAGGTCTTCACCCGTGACGACCTCGACGGCTGGCCCGACCTGGCCGAGGAGGGCGAGACCTTCGAGGAGAACGCGGCCTCCAAGGCGCTGGGTCTCTCCCGCTGGGCAGGCATACCCGCCCTGGCCGACGATTCCGGCCTGGAGGTAGAGGCGCTGGGAGGAGAGCCCGGGGTGGGGAGCGCGCATTACGCCGGAGCGCATGGCGACGACGCCGCCAACGTCGCGCGGCTGCTGCGGGAGATGAAGGGTATTCCGCGCGATGGCAGGGGCGCCCGCTTCGTATGCGTCCTCGTCCTGGCCTCGCCCGGCGGTGAGACGCTCGAGATAAGGGAGACCTGCGAGGGCGCGGTCACCACCGCTCCCCGGGGCGGGCTGGGCTTCGGCTACGACCCGGTGTTCGCCCCTGCGGGCATGGAGAGGACCCTGGCCGAGATGCCCCTGGGGGAGAAGAACGCCGTCAGCCACCGCGGCAAGGCCCTGCGCCGCCTGCGTATCATGCTGGAGTCCGGTGAACCAGGATGGTTTTAAGTACTTGGACGCCAGCACCCGCGGACGCTCATCCCATCGAGGGGCGGGGTCTTCGCAGAACAATGAGTAACGCGCCCAAGGCGAACGCAGCGATGCCCGTGGCGAGAAGGACCCACAGGCCGTACTCCACCGGTACGCCCGGACCGAGGCGGTTGTTGATCATGAACATGTCCCAGGCCGCCACCGCCGTCGCGCCAGCCCCGATGACCACCGCCGCCCAGCGGCCCGTGCGCTGCAGGTTCATGAAGAAGAGCATGCCCGCCAGCACGAACAGGGGTCCGAGGACCATGGGCCATATCCCGGTTAGCAGCACCGCGGGATCGGTGGTGATGACCCTCGTCAGAGGATTGTCCCTGGTGAACTGTGCCATGAAGGTGCCCCGGTCCAAGAGCCCGTAGCCGCTGAACTTCCCTATCCAGGGCATGAAGGCGGTGGCGAAGATCAGGACGCCGAGAAGGACCATGCCCAGCGCCGCCCAGAGTGAGCCGAACCGGCGCCTTTTCATCGATGAAGGCATGTAGTCCGGTACCGCGAGAGGCTCCTCAGCGGCCTCGGCCTCCTCTTCCTCGCTCTCCGCGGCGGGCGCCGCCCTTGAGGGTTTTGCGTGCTGGTCCTCGACTATCCTGCCATCGACCAGGTTCAGGATGCGCCGCGCGTTGCCGGTCAGCTCGGCGCTGTGGGTGACGACGACTATGGTCAGGCCGCCCTCGTTCAATTCCTCGAAGATGGCCGATATCTGCTCTGCGCTCTTCGTATCGAGGTTTCCGGTGGGCTCGTCGGCGAGCAGGATGGCGGGCCCGTTGATGAGGGCCCGGGCCAGCGCCACCCTCTGCATCTCCCCGCCGGAAAGCTCATGCGGGAGGTGGTCGGCACGGTCCGCGAGACCCACGGTGTCAAGGAGCTTCAGAGCCCTGGCCTTGAGGTCGTGGTCGCGCTGCGCGGCGCAGAACCGCCCCGGCACCATGACGTTCTCCAGCGCGGTTAGCGTAGGTATGAGGAAGAACTGCTGGAACACGAACCCTATGGTCGTGGAGCGAATGGTCGCGAGCGCTTTCTCCGACAGGCCTTCGGTCTCGATGCCGTGCACCGTCACCTTCCCGCTCGTCGGCCTGTCCACGCAGCCGATGAGATTGAGAAGCGTCGTCTTCCCGGAGCCGGAACGCCCCATTACGGCGACGAAATCGCCCTGCGTTACGACCAGGTCCACCCCGTCGATGGCGCGCACTTCCTCCACCCCGCGCTGGTAGTGGCGCACCGCCTTCTCGACCACGACGATGTCATTCATTGTGCACCGCCTCGATGGGAGATACGCGGGAGGCGCGGTAACCGGGGTATAATCCGGCAAGCACACCGACCACGAAGACGACGCCGAGCGTGATGAGCATGCCCGCCAGGTCGGGGCGCAGGAGCCTCCCGGCGGGGGCGTAGGCGAGGAACTGCCTTATCCAACTGTCGATGGTATATGAGAGCACGAATCCTCCCGTGATCCCGACTACCACGCCGGCGGCGCAGATGAGCATGGTCTCTATGGATATAAGACCGAAGACATGCGCCTTCTGCGCGCCCACGCAGCGCAGGAACCCGAACTCCTGGTTGCGCTCGAAGGTAGCCATGAGGATGGTGTTGAAGATGAAGAGGCCCACGACGAGAAGAACGATCATCACGATGGCCAGGAGCATGGACTTGGTCCCCCCCATGGTGTCGTTTATGAGCTCGGTGATGTCCGTGGCGGGCACGACGTACGCCCCCCTGCGTTCGAGCTGCGTCTGCACGTCGCGCAGGTAGGCGGTGTCCGTGAGATCGGAAGAGCAC
>CAZQFX010000147.1:0-7069 GCA_964592775.1 uncultured Actinomycetota bacterium | reverse complement strand
GCCGCAAGCGCGAGACGCCGCCCTCGCTGCGTTTCCTCGGCCGCAAGGTCTATCTTGCCGCGACCGTCGTGCTGATCGCGATCATGCGCCATGGCATGAGCAACGCGCGCGTGCGCAGCGGCAGTCGCACTCTGCAGGCGAAGCCGGCTACGCACGTGACCGCGACGACATAGCCCAGACCGGAGGAGGCAAGCGTCATCCAATAGCAAAATCGATCCGGTCGCTGGCGCGCCGGCGCACCCCGCCCGAGAAGGTGGCGCGCCTCGACCTGCGCTGTGTCAAGGTGCTGGGCTGCGGCGCCGAGCCAATCCACCCCGAGACCCTGCGCGCCTTCTGCCTCTCCATGGGCAACCCCCATTGCGTGCTCTTCGTCGACTTCGCCGCGGCGGCACCCGTTACGCGGATCGGCCCCGCGGTGGAGAGGCACGAGCTCTTCCCCCACCGTACCAATGTCGGGTTTGCTCAGGTAGAGGACTCTCACCACGTCGTCCTGCGCGTATGGGAGCGCGGAGTGGGGGAAACACGGGCGTGCGGAACCGGGGCCTGCGCCGCGGCCGCGGCGGCGATACACCTGGGAAAGTGCGAAAGCCCCGTCGAGATACGACTTCCCGGCGGCATCCTGAAGGTAAGCATCGATAACAGCGGCCACGTGCTCATGACCGGCCCCGCGGTCGAGGTCTTCAAGGGCGAACTGGCGCCCGCATGGGGACTTTCACGGCCTGACATCGGATGATACCGGCGCATACAGGTCCGTAAGGGAGGAAAGGACAGGCATTGAGGATCTCGAGACGCTTGAATGAGCTGGCGCCCTATCTTTTCGCGCAGATAGACAGGCGCATCGAGGAGAAAAGGCGCCAGGGTGTGGACGTGATCAACTTCGGGGTGGGCGATCCCGATCTTCCCACCCCGCAACATATCGTCGCGGCGCTGTGCGAGCAGGCCGCCAGGCCCGAACATCACCGTTACCCTTCTTACCGGGGAATGCCGAGGTTCAGGGAAGAGGCGGCGTCATGGGTCTCCAGGCGTTTCGGGGTGCGCGTGGACCCCGAGAAGGAGGTGCTCGCACTCATCGGCTCGAAGGAGGGCATCGCGCACTTCCCCCTGGCCTTCCTGGATCCCGGAGACATGGCGCTCGTCCCGGATCCCGCCTACCCGGTCTATCGCACCGCTGTCCAGTTCTGCGGCGGCGTGCCGGTAACCATGCCCCTGGATGCGGAACGGGGGTTCCTGCCCGACCTCTCGGCGGTTCCGGAAGACGTCTGGCGCAGGGCGAAGCTGGCCTTCCTCAACTATCCCAACAATCCCACGGCGGCGGTGGCCGACCATGCCTTCTTCGAGGAGCTCGTGCGCTTCGCGCGCAAGCACGAGGTCATCCTGGCCCACGACCTCGCATACTCCGAGATAACCTATGACGGCTACGTGGCGCCGTCGTTGCTCGAGGTCCCCGGAGCGAGGGAAACGGCAGTGGAGTTCCATTCCCTCTCCAAGACCTACAATATGACGGGTTGGCGCATCGGTTTTGCCACAGGAGGACCGGAGATCATCGCCGCTTTCGCGAAGGTGAAGGAGAACATCGACTCCGGGGTGTTCAACGCCGTTCAAATGGCGGCCGTGGCCGCGATGGAAGGACCCCAGGATTGCGTTGCCGGCAGCTGCGAGGTCTACAGGCACAGGCGCGACCTGCTGGTGGAAGGCCTGCGCTCCCTCGGGTGGGAGGTCGCCGTGCCCAGGGCGACCCTGTATGTGTGGATGAGGGTACCCCCACCGTACGACTCGCAGGGTTTCGCGGCGGAACTGCTCGAGAGGGCCGAGGTCGTGGTGGCGCCCGGTTCCGCTTACGGCTCTCTCGGCGAAGGTTATGTCCGCTTCTCGTTGACCCTGCCCGACCAGCGCCTCTTGGAAGGGATCACACGCATGAAGAGGGCGTTCTCCTGAATCTCCGCGGGGCCGGTTATCGCTCCACACCGTTTTCGTGCCGACGCGGGGGTATAGGGCGCCGTGGCTCCCGTTCGCCCGGGGAGGTCTTGCGGAGGTCTCGGAGAGAATCGAAGGGACGCCCATGCGGCATGGGCGCAGGTGTCGGTCTCGTGCAAGCCTGGCTGGAGACGGCCGTTATGATCATCGTATTCGTCAGGGGAGCGGTCGAGTTATGATGCGCAGAGAGGTGTAGGCGGTATGCCCCTGCCGGAGAGAACGGCAGTGATTGGATATGCGTGACGACAGAAACGCCGTGAGCGGCGATGCGCATAAGGAAAAGGCTGTCCTGGTCGGCGTGCTGTGGAGAAAGGCCGGCCAGGAGGCGGCGGAGGAGAACCTGCCGGAGCTGCGCTCGCTGGCGGAGACCGCCGGAGCCGATGTCGTCGGCACCCTGCTGCAGGCGCGCGCCCGCCCCGATCCGGCCACCCTCACGGGCAAGGGAAAACTCGACGAGCTCGCAGAGCTTGCGACAGCGGTGTGCGCCGACCTGGTGATATTCGACCAGGAACTCACGCCGTCCCAGCAGCGCAACCTGGAGAACAGGTTGCAACTGAAGGTCCTGGACCGCACCGCGCTCATCCTCGACATCTTCGCCTTGCATGCCCATTCCAAAGAGGGCAAGGCCCAGGTGGAGATGGCGCAGCTGCGCTACGGGCTGACACGCCTTTCCGGCAGGGGGGTGGAACTGAGCCGCCTGGGGGGCGGCATAGGGACGAGGGGGCCGGGCGAGACCAAGCTCGAAGTGGACCGCAGGCGCATAAACACGCGCATCAAGACCCTCGACCGCGAACTCAGGGACCTTTCCCGCGTGAGGAAGGTAAAGCGCAAGCGGCGCGAACGGAAAGCGGTGGCCACGTTCGCCCTCGTGGGTTACACCAACGCGGGGAAGTCCTCGATCCTCAACGCCCTAACCGATGCCGGAGTCGCGGTCGAGGACCAGTTGTTCTCAACCCTCGACCCCATAACCCGCCGCATCGTGCTTCCCGGCAACCGCCGCGCGGTGATCACCGACACCGTTGGCTTCATCGAACACCTTCCCCACCAGCTCGTCGAGGCTTTCAAGTCCACGCTGGAGGAGGTCAGGGAGGCGGACGTCCTGCTGCATGTGGTCGATGCCTCGGCTCCCGATATACGGCGTAAGACCGCGGCGGTGGACGACGTCCTGGAGGAGCTGGAAGCCGCCGGGATACCGGCCATCTACATCCTCAACAAGGCGGACCTGCTTCAGGAGGGAGCGAGGGAAAATCTGGCGAAAGTCCTGCCCAGGGGCGTTTTCACATCCGCAGTCACGGGAGAGGGGCTGGAGAGACTGCTGGAGACGATGTCGGGAGCGCTGGCGTCCATGCGCACGATACGTGTGACCATACCCCTTCACGAGGGCGAGCTGCTGTCCCTGCTTTACCGGCAAGGGCAGGTGCTGGTTCTGGAAACGGACGAGGAAGGGCATCATGCGATCGCGGACGTCCCCCCCGATCTCCTGCACCGCTTCGAGCCCTTTCTGCCCGCGCAAGAGGCGCCATCATGGCCGCACGAGGACGAAGACCTGACCTGATTTTGCCCGCGACATGCCGCGCAGACGCTGTCCGGAGTCGGAAAACGCGTAATAATACACCGCTTTGTTACCGATGATAAGAGGGACACCGGCTGCACATTAGGGGGATGGTGGAGGAGTCCTCTTACGTTTTCGACTATCTGTATTATGACCGGCACCCGCCGGACGGGGCGATCTTCCGGGGTCGCGCCGGCGAATCGCCGCTTCCGAACTCGGAGGTCATGGGCGCGAGTGACCCCGGCTGGTGCTAATATTGGGTAATAGGTATCGGCGCCATAAAGGGCAGGCGAGGGAGATGTACGAACCGGATTACGGCAAGGGAGACGTATACAATGCGCGCAGGCGCGAGTTCCTGTTCCGCGTAGTCTTCGTTCTCCTATTGATGGCCATCATCCAGATGGATTACTCCGGCGTGAACCTGGGGGGCGAGATCGACTTCCTGCCGCTTTCCATCCTGACCGCGCTGTATACCGCCTATGCCATGATAACCTATCATTTCTACGACACCTTGAGCCTGAAGGGCTCACTGGCATGGCTCGCAGCCGCCACCGACGTCTTTACCCTCTGCGCAGCGGTATATTTCTGCGGTGGCATAGAGAGCTATACCTTCCTCCTTTTCGGGATCGTACCTCTTATCGGCGGCGTATACGGGGGTTTTCGCGGTGTCGTTTACGCGAGCACCCTCAGCCTTGCCGGCTTCACCGCCGTCGCCATCATCGACCGCCAGCAGCCTCCCGGTTACAACTACGGCCTGGCCCTCACCGTACGCTATGGCTATATCATCGGGGCCGCCATCCTGAGCCTTTTCGTCGTGGACGTGGTGCTCAAGGACAGAAATCGCCTGAAGATCTTCTACGAGATAAGCCAGGGCTCGAGCAAGAGCCCTGCCCTCTACAACGTGCTCAAGGAGATAACCCAGCGCATGGCCGAGATCCTCAAGGCGGAGGTGGTGCTGGTGTTCCTCTACAACGAGGAGGCGGGAACGCTCGAAGCGCAGCAGCCCTCCCTGGGGCTCGATTTTATCAACACCACCAAATTGAGGCTGGATGCCTCTACCCCGGGCATCATCTACAACTGCTTCCGCGACGTCAAGCCGGTGCTGGTGTCGCGAAGGTCGTCCTCGGGGGTCGAGATCCATCCCTTCGTTCCGGACTACGGCGTATTCGACCTTATCGCCTGTCCCCTGGTGGCGAGGGGCAAGTGCATCGGCCTCATCGTGCTGGCGAACAAGTTGAACCGCAGAGGGTTCCGGCGAAGTGACCTTAACCTTATCGAGCTCCTGGCCCCGCAGATATCCGTATTCCTGGAGAACGCCCTGCTCTACCGCCGCAGCGAGGAGAAGGTCGCCCAGCTCACCAGCCTCATACGCGTGGTCGACGCCATCAACACCGTGTCCAGCCTAGACCAACTCTACAACCTCGCGCTCGACGTCATCCGCGGCCTCTTCGCGGTCGAGAAGGCCCTGATCAACATCATCAACAGCCGGACCGGGCTAATGGAGACGGTACGCAGTTTCGGCTACAACGAGGATTACATCGTCCGCCATCTCGGCCAGCCTTTCGAATCCGTCAACGATTGTTTCGTCCTTCGCCACGACAGCGTTTTCCTCAGCATGGACGTGGCCCGGGATATCCGCTGCCCCAACATGCTCGTCGACACGGAGACGCATTCGGTGCTCTGCGTGCCCATCCGCTCCGGCAAGAAGGTCTACGGCATCCTGCATATGGCCAGCCGCTACCAGAACGCTTTCGACGAGGAGGACGCCACCCTGGCGAACGCCATATGCGAACAGATCGGCATGGCCGTCGAGAGCGCGCAGCTCTTCGAGGAGATAAGCAGGCTGGCGATAACCGACGGCCTCACCGGCCTCTACAACATCAGGCATCTCAGGCGCGTACTGGGGGAGGAGGTAAAACGTTCTCTCCGCTACGGCCGCCCCCTCTCGTTCATCATGCTGGACATCGACTTCTTCAAGATATACAACGACCAGCACGGCCACCCCCGGGGGGACGAGGTGCTGCGCATCCTCTCCGGTCTGCTGCAGCAGAACACCCGCGACGTGGACACCGTTTTTCGCTACGGCGGAGAGGAGTTCTCCGTCATCATCCCGGAGGTAGGCAAGCAGGAGGCATACGCCATGGCGGAACGTATCCGCCGCGTCATCCAGGAGCACGTCTTCCCTTACGAGGAGGACCAGCCGGACGGCAACCTTACCGTAAGCATGGGCGTGGCCAACCTGCCGGATGACGCGGAGGAGGGGGACGGCCTCATAGAGATGGCGGACCGTGCTCTCTACATCGCCAAGCAGACGGGGCGAAACAGGGTGTGCGTCTACATACCCGCCGAAGACACACGCGCGCTGCATCCCTACCATCCCTCCGGCACGCTGGAAGCGGAAGATGAGCTCCGTCCCGACCACATGCCCGACACCCGTTCCGGCAGCGATGAGGGCGAGAGCCAGGCGGGCCGGGGATAGACGAATTCCCGGTGAGCCGATGAAGAGATGCTCACAGGTCTCATTGCAGCACGCCGGCGGCTTTCTATAACCCGTAAAGTCGCGATATACTTGTCCCGGATAAGGGCCAAGGAGCGAACCGCCTCGTAAGCGTACGTACCGAGGATTTCCTTCCATCCGGTCACCGCCATCCGGCCCGTTGCAATATCTCAGGTCCTGCATTTAGAATAAGTAACCTGGAGAACGAGAAGATCGGGATGTGGCGCAGCTTGGTTAGCGCGCTTGACTGGGGGTCAAGAGGTCGCCGGTTCAAATCCGGCCATCCCGACCAGGCAAGACGGGCGGGACGCATCTTCCGCCCTTTTTCGTATGCCGGCGCCAACGAGGGAGGTATTCATGATCAGGAGGAACGTCGCCAATTTCTTCACTTGCCTGCGCATCCTGCTCATCCCCGTCATTCTCTGGCTCATCTCGATCATGTCCCAGCGGACGGTTGACGCCGCCCATTACTGGGCGCTGGGCGTGTTCGTGTTCGCGGCACTGACCGACTTCATCGACGGGCAGATAGCGCGGCGCACCAACACCATCTCAGAGTTCGGCAAGCTGGTCGATCCCCTCGCCGACCGCCTCCTGGTCATCTCCGTTCTCGTAGCCCTCATGTGGCGGGAGTTCCTGCCCATATGGATGGGCGTGCTCATCGTGGGCAGGGACGTCCTGATGCTCATCGGTGCGCCCATCGTGGGCATCAATGACAAGGAGGTGCGGGAGAAGATGGCCGTGCACTGGACGGGAAAAACGGCTACGGCGCTGCTCTTCGTATCCATATGCATCTTCATACTCTGGAACCTCCCCCAAAGCCCGGCCGGCGGGTTTTTCACCAAGGTCAATCCGTTCGGTTTCGGCACCTTCTGCGCGGGCATAGTCTTCTCCTATTTGAGCGGTTATATATACATCCGGCGGGGTATAAAGTTGATAGGCGGAGAGCGCGCGGGAGTACCGCAGGAGTGAACCGCGGCGCTGCCAACAAGGTGCGATCCACGACCCTGCCGCCGGGGCGGAGGACTACGGGCATATCCCGGGAGGTG
>CAZQFX010000146.1:0-7098 GCA_964592775.1 uncultured Actinomycetota bacterium | reverse complement strand
GGCGGACATCACCAGGGAATGGTATCTGGTGGACGCCGACGGCATACCGCTGGGGAGGCTTGCGGTGGAGCTGGCCAAGATCCTCAGGGGCAAGAACAAACCCATCTACTCCACTCACATGGACGTGGGCGACAACGTCATCGTGATCAACGCGGATAAGGTCGTGCTCACGGGAAACAAGCTCCAGAAGAAGATATATTATCGTCACTCGGGTTATCCCGGCGGCCTCAAGGAGACCCCCTACGAGGCGCTCATGCGGGACAAGCCCGAACTGGTGGTGGAAAAGGCGGTGCGCGGCATGCTGCCCAAGAACCGCCTGGGCAGGTCGATGCTGGGTAAGCTGCATGTCTACGCCGGGCCCGACCACCCCCACGAGGCGCAGAAGCCGCAGAAGCTGTCGCTGGCTTCCGGCGCGGATTGAAAGGGCGGGTGAATAGTTTGCCGCAGCAGTTGGGTTACGGGACGGGAAGGCGCAAGGAGGCCGTGGCGCGGGTATGGCTGTATCCCGGCGAGGGCGAGTTCGAGATCAACGGCAAGAATATCGATGAGTATTTTCCGCGCCCGACCCTGCGCTACCAGGTCATGCAGCCCCTGGAGGTCTCCGGGAGCGCGGGACGCTACCGCATCGCCGCCACCATCAAGGGCGGAGGGATCTCCGGGCAGGCAGGCGCATTGAGCCATGGTATTGCCCGCGCCCTGGTGGACTGCGACGAAACCCTCCGAACGGAGTTGAAGAAAGCGGGGCTCCTGCGGCGCGATCCGCGCATGAAGGAGCGCAAGAAATACGGTTTGAAGAAAGCCCGTAAACGCCCCCAGTTCTCCAAGCGCTGATTTTTTCCTCGCGGGATCCCACGTCCACGGCGGCAGGTCGCCGCTTTGGGCCGGTACTGGGTCCGTGTTTCCTTGAAGGTCCGAAACGATGGGTGCTATAGTCCTGATATAGATCGAACGGGAGCTAGATATGCGGAAGCCAGAGGGAGAACCCCGGCTCTTCGGGACCGACGGCATAAGGGGGGTCGCCAACCGCGAGCTCACCCCCGAACTGGCTCTGCGGGTAGGATACGCGGCGGTGGAGGTGCTGGCCCGGGATAACGCCCGGCCTTTTTTGGTAGTGGGAAGGGACACCCGTATCTCGGGCAGCATGCTGGAGTCCGCCCTGGTCGCGGGGATCTGTTCCGCGGGTGGGAGGGTGGAGCTCCTGGGCGTCATCCCCACCCCTGCGGTCGCCTTCCTGACCGGTCACAAGGGGGCGGACGCCGGGGTGGTGATCTCGGCATCGCACAATCCCGCGCGGGACAACGGCATCAAGTTCTTCCACTCCTCGGGCTTCAAGCTCCCCGACGAAGTCGAATCGGAGATGGAGTCGCTCATCAATGGAGAACCGGCCGAGAAACGGCCTAATGGCGATGCCGTCGGCTGCGTGGAAGCTGCGCGGGACGCTGAGGATCTGTACCTGGAGCACCTGGTGTCCCTGGCGAGCCCCGACCTGGCGGGCATGAAGATGGCCATGGACTGTTCCAACGGAGCCGTTTACCGCCTGGCGCCCCTGCTCCTGGAGCGCCTGGGAGCGGAGGTGACGGTGCTCAACGCCGACCCAGACGGATTGAACATCAACCGCGAGTGCGGTTCCACCCATACCGAGTCGCTGCGGCGGGCGGTGCTCGAGGCGGGAGCGCAACTGGGCCTGGCCTTCGACGGCGACGCCGACCGCATGCTGGCCGTGGACGAGCTGGGCCGGCTGGTGGACGGCGACCGCATCATGGCCATCTGCGCTCTGTATATGAAGGAGAAAGGCTTGCTCAAGAAGAACGCCCTAGTGGCCACGATGATGAGCAACCTGGGCTTCCACCGCGCCATGCAAGGGGAGGGTATAGGAGTGCACATCACGCAGGTCGGTGACCGTTACGTGCTGGAGAAGATGTTGCGGGAAGATCTCAGCCTGGGTGGAGAGCAATCCGGGCATATCATCTTCGGAGACGTCGCCACCACCGGAGACGGCCTGCTGTCCGCCCTCATGCTCTTGCAGGCGGTCACGTCATCGGGCGAGCCGCTCTCCGCTCTCGGCGATATCGTGCAGGCGGTACCTCAACGGCTCATCAACGTGGAGGTCAGGGACAAGGGAGCGTTGGAAAGGTCGTCATCCATCTCGCGGGCGGTGAGCGAGTGGGAGGAAAGGCTGGCAGGGGAAGGCCGCGTACTGCTGCGCCCCTCCGGTACCGAACCGGTGGTGCGGGTGATGGTGGAGGCCCTGGACCCCGGCCTCGCCGAAGATGCGGCCCGGGCTCTGGCGGCGCTGATCGAAAAGGAGATGCGCTGATATGTGCGGCATCGTGGGATATGTCGGAGGACGCCCCATACCGCAGACCCTCTTCCAGGGTCTGCGCCGCCTGGAATATCGTGGATACGATTCCGCCGGCATAGCCGTATATGATGGGGAGAGGATAGGCGTGCTCAAGCGGAAGGGGAACCTCGACGCCCTCGAGCCCCACCTGGACTGGTTCCCGGGAGGGGGGGAAATGGGTATCGCGCATACGCGCTGGGCTACCCACGGGCGCCCCTCCATGGAGAACGCCCACCCCCACCTGGACTGCAACGAGGAGATCGCGGTGGCGCACAACGGCATCATCGAGAATTTCCACGAGCTGCGCGAGGACCTGGAGTCCAAGGGGCACCGCTTCCGTTCCCAGACGGATTCCGAGGTCGTCGCCCACCTGGTGGAGGAATACTATCAGGGCGACCTGCTGGAGGCGGTACGCCTCGCCCTGCGGGACGTAGAGGGAGCCTACGCCCTGGTACTCATGAGTTCACGCGAGCCCGGGGTACTGGTGGGAGCCCGCAAGGACAGCCCCCTGATCATAGGTATCGGGAGGGACGAGGGCTTCCTCGCCTCGGCCACACCTGCTCTCCTGGACAGCACCAGGGGTGCGGTAGTGATGGAAAACGGCGAGCTGGCGAGGATAACCAGGGAGGGGTGGCAGCTCATCGATTCCCGGGGTAACGCGGCCGAGCGCTCTCCTTTCGAGGTCCCCTTCGACGTATCCGCGGTGGAAAGGGGCGGTTACGCGGATTTCATGCTCAAGGAGATCTTCGAGCAGCCCCAGGCCTGGACGGATACGCTGCGGGGGAGATTGACCAGGTCGGGGGCGCTGCGGATCGAGGAACTGGAGGGCGCCACGATCGATTTCAGGAAGATAGAAAGGATCATCTTCGTCTCCTGCGGTACCTCCTATCACGCCTCCCTCCTGGCGCGTTACATCATCGAGGCCTGGATGGACATCCCGGTGGAGGTCGATATCGCCTCCGAGTTCTATTACCGCGAGCCGCGCCTCGACCCCTCCTGCCTGGTGGTGGCGGTAAGCCAGTCCGGGGAGACCCTGGATACCATGAGCGCCATGCGCTGGGCCATGCAGAGCGGCGCGCCCACGCTGTCCATCGTGAACATCGTGGGCAGCATGATGGCACGAGATTCCGACGGCGTCATCTATACCCATGCCGGCCTGGAGATCGGGGTGGCGGCCACAAAGACCTTCCTGGCCCAGATCGCCGCCGTCTACCTGCTGGGGCTGTACCTGGGGCAGGAGCGGGGCCTGCTAGAAGAGGGCTTTATCAAGGAGACCTTCTCGGAGCTGGAGAAGATGTCCGGCAGGATATCCGAGGTTCTGGAGGACACGGAGGCGGTCGAGCGCTGCGCGGACAGGTACTGCCGATGTGAAGACTTCCTCTTCCTCGGCCGCAACATCAACTATCCCATGGCCATGGAGGCGGCCCTCAAGCTGAAGGAGATATCCTATATCCACGCCGAGGGTTACCCTGCGGGGGAGATGAAGCACGGCCCCATCGCCCTGCTCCACCCCGGCTTCCCGGTAGTGGCGCTCATTCCCAGGGACACCGTCTACGAAAAGGTGCGCAATAACATCGAGGAAGTACGGGCGCGCCAGGCTCCGGTCATAGCCCTGGCCACCAAGGGGGACCGGGAAGTCGTCCGCTTCTGCGAGGAGACCATCTACGTCCCCGAGGTGAAAGCGCGCTTCAACCCGGTCGTGCTCGCTCCCGCCCTGCAATTGCTGGCCTATCATATCGCCAAGCTGCGCGGGTGCAACGTCGACCAGCCGCGCAACCTGGCCAAGACGGTGACCGTGGAGTAGGGGAGGGAACGGAGCCATCGCGGAGAATGAGGATATAGGGAATCGGGCCCCCCGCCCGCATGCGTGAGAGGATCTGCGAAAGGGCAAATGGAGATACTGGGCATCGGCGTCGACCTCGTAGAGGTCGCGAGGATAGAAAGGGCAATAGCGCGGCACGAGGGTTTCCTGCCGCGCGTTTTTTCCCCGCGGGAGCGGGAGAGATGCGAGGACTGTGCCCGGCCGGGCCGCCGCTACGCCGCCTGTTTCGCCGCCAAGGAAGCCGCGACCAAGGCCCTGGGAACCGGGATCAGGGGGTTGTCCTGGCCGGAGGTCGAGATGCTGGTTGACGAGAGGGGGAGGCCGTACATGGAACTTTCCGGCCGTGCCGGGGATATCGCCGCGCGCTGCGGCGTGGAGAGTATCCTGGTAAGCGTGTCCCATACCCGCGGCATGGCCGTCGCCGTAGCCCAGGCGATGGGAGGGAGGTGCGGGGTATGAGGGTGGTGTTCCCGAGCGAGATGGCCGCCCTGGACCGAGCGGCGATAGAGGGCGGCATCCCCTCCCTCGACCTCATGGAGAGGGCGGGCAGGCACGTAGCCGAACACGCCCGCGACCTCCTTGGACTTTGCGCCGGAAAGAGGGTATGCGTTATGGCGGCCAGGGGGAACAACGGGGGGGACGGCTTCGTGGCCGCCCGTTACCTGGCCTCCTGGGGGGCGGATGTGAAGGTCTTCATGCCGGCCGGAGATGAGGGGCTGAGCGAGGATGCGGCCGCGAACCACCGCCGCTTCATGGAGGGAGGCGGAGAGGTGGTAAGGGCCGGAGGGATACGGCTCGCCCAGGAGCTCCCCTATTCCGACCTGGTAATCGACGCCGTTTTCGGCACCGGGTTCCAAGGCGCGGCGGAGGGAGGCCTGGCGGCCGCTTTGGAAGCCGTGAACGACAGTGGCACTCCGGTGCTGTCCGTGGACATACCATCGGGCGTGGATGCGGAGACGGGGGCGGTCGTGGGCCCGGCCGTGAAGGCCGCGCGCACGGTGACCTTCGCCTGGCCGAAGGTCGGTCTCTACCTCTTCCCCGGCGCGGAGTGTGTGGGGGAACTGGCGGTGGTGGATATCGGCATCCCCGCGCACCTCCTCGGTGAGGTGGTCGAGAGCGATATACACACCATCGAGGAAGAGCAGGTCGCGGCGCTGCTGCCGCGGCGGCGCCCCGGCGCCCACAAGGGGGAATGCGGGCGCGTGCTGGTGGTGGCAGGCTCGCCGGGGCTCACCGGAGCCGCGGCACTGTGCTCGCGCGCCGCCATGCGGGCGGGGGCGGGCGTGGTGACCCTGGGCATCCCCGCGGGACTCAACCCCATCATGGAGGTGAAGCTGACCGAGGTCATGACCTTGCCCCTTCCCGACGAGGAAGGACGGCTCACACAACAGGCGGTGGAAGTGATACTGGAGGCTCTCGACGGCCACGACAACCTTGCCCTGGGTCCCGGCATGGGGACGGCGCCCTCCACCTGTGAGGCCGTGGCGGAACTCCTGCGCCGCGCGGAAAAGCCGGTCATCCTCGACGCCGACGGCTTGAACTGCGTCGCGGCCGCTCCCGAATGCCTTCTGGAAAGGGAACACCCCACCATAATCACCCCTCATCCCGGGGAGCTGGGGCGGCTTCTGGGAAAGAAGACCGCGGAGGTGCAGGCATCGCGGCTGGAGTCAGCCGTGGAAGCGGCAAGCGGCCTGAACTGCGTTGTCGTCCTCAAGGGGGCATTTACGCTGGTCGCCAGCCCCGGCGGCAGGATCCATATAAACCCGTCCGCTCTCCCGTGCCTGGCCACAGCGGGGAGCGGAGATGTGCTCACGGGATGCGCGGCCGTCTTTAGCGCCCAGGGCCTGGAGCCCGAACAGGCGGCGCTGTGCGGCGTCTACGCACACACCAGGGCGGCCGAGCTCGCCTCGCATATGGTCGGTCCCATCGGCATGGTGGCGGGAGACGTCGTCTCCCACCTGCCGCTGGCGTTATCCGGATTGATGCACGAGAAAGAGGGAGGTTAGAGGACGTGAAATCGGCGCGAGAGATCATGACCCCGGATCCCATAACGGTGAGCCCCACGACCCCGGTAAAGGAGATCGCCCAGATCATGCTGGACAGGCGCATCCGCTGCCTGCCGGTCGTGGACGAGGAGGGTATGGTGCTGGGCGTGGTGGACGAGGAGGACCTGGTGCACCAGGATGCCAAGATACATTTCCCGTCCTTCATCCATTTCCTGGACAGCTTCATCATGCTTCCCTCATCTCTGAACCGTTTCGAGAAAGAGCTGCGGCAGGCCGTGGGGTCGTCTGCCGGTGACGTGATGGAAAAGGAATACCGCGCGGTTAACCCCCTAGACAGCGTGGAAGTCGTGGCCACCCTCATGAACGACAAGGACCTCGAATACGTGCTGGTGGTCGAGGACGACAAGCTCCTCGGCCTGATCACCCGGGCGGATATCCTCAAGACCCTGATCGGGGGTTGAACCCGCCATGGCCGGGAGCGGCGCCTGGCGCCCCACCCGCGTCGAGGTGGACCTGGAGTGCATTCGCCATAACGTAGGCCTCTACGTGGAACTGGCCGGCCCTTCCTGCCAGGTGATGGCGGCGGTCAAGGCCGACGGCTACGGCCACGGCGCGGTGGAGACGGCGCGTGCGGCGCTACAGGCCGGGGCAAGCCGGCTGGGCGTCGCGCTGGTCGAGGAGGGCGAGGAGCTGCGGGAGGCCGGCCTGCGGGCTCCCATACACCTCCTCTTCGAACCCCCGCCCGCGGCCGCGGAAAGGGTAGTGGAGCTGGACCTCACCCCCACCGTCTATTCCCTGGAATACGCCCGCGCCCTCTCGCGGGCGTGCGCATCGCGCGCCGGTACGGTCCCCATACATATAAAGGTGGACACCGGAATGCACCGGGTGGGGGCGAGCCCGGAAGGGGTGACCGAACTGGCCCTGGAGGC
>CAZQFX010000145.1:0-7183 GCA_964592775.1 uncultured Actinomycetota bacterium | reverse complement strand
TATGTTGTGCCGCCAGTCGCTGAAGATTTTCATTATCCGTGGTGCCGCGGCCGCGAGACATGAGTGACTGACCCCAACACACATGACTGGTGACCGCCAACGGCGCCATCTGCTACACTCCTCTTTGATGAACGATATGGACCAGTTCGAAAAACCGCGACCTCCGGCCCCACGCAGGACGCTCACGGAGGACGAACGTCGCATACTCCTCGAAAAGAGGATAAGGGAACTGCGCAGGAAGAAACGCAAGGAGCGCCGGCGGTCGAACAGGGCGGTCCGTATAACCGCCGCAATCCTGCTCGCGGCTTTCTGCCTGCTTTTCCTCCTGACCAGCGTCTACGCTCTGGCCTCCAGCGGGGAGGACGAGCGCTACCTGTCAATCACCCTGCCCGCATCCAACCTGCCGGATTTCGAGAGCCTGGCCAGGTCCCCGTCCGAGATATCCGCGCCCGCGATAACCGCTCTCGCGGCGATCCTCGAAGATCCGGCGACGGGAGACGTGCTTTACGAAAAGAACGCGGACCAGCCCCTGCCCATGGCCTCCACGACCAAGATCATGACCGCCCTGGTGACGCTCGAAAACGCGTCCCTGGAGGAGACCGCGACTATCAGCGATCATGCCAGCGCGGTCGGAGAGGCCTCGGCATGGTTGGAGAAGGGAGAGGTGTTGAGCGTCGAGCAACTGCTCTTCGCGTTGATGGTGCAGTCTGGGAACGACGCCGCGGTGGCACTGGCGGAGCACGTGGCCGGAAGCGAGGATGCCTTCGTGGAGATGATGAACGCGAAGGCAGGCGAAATGGGGCTGCAGCATACCTCTTTCGGCAACCCCCACGGATTGGACGAGGAGGGCCATTACACCTCGGCGAGGGATCTCGCGGCCATGGCCACCCATGCCATGAACATCCCCGAGTTCCGGGAAATAGTAGCTACCAGGACCTACCAGATCCCCAGGCCGGGCCATCCCTCTCCCCGGGTGATGGAGAACCACAACAAGCTCCTGAAGCTGTATCCCGACGCCACGGGGATAAAGACCGGGTACACCCTGGGAGCGGGAAAGTGCCTGGCGGCATCGGCGCAGAAAGACGGCCGCGAGCTCGTTTCCGTGATCCTGAATGGGGACGAGAGCTACTGGAGCCAGACCATCTCCCTCCTGGACTACGGCTTCAACGATTTCACCCACGTGGAATACGCATATTCGGGACAGCCGCTGGCAGAGACCGAGGTGGGCGATTTTCCGCGCCGGGCCGTGAACGCGGTGGGCCGGGAAGACCTGGTCTTCACCGTACGCCGGGACGAGCTCGCGGATTATGAAAGCGCCTGTGTGAACTATCTGGAATGGGTTCCATACCCGGTTTCCGCCGGCCAGGACATCGGCTATATGCTCGTCGCGAAGGGAACCCCCAACGAGTCCGGGGTGGCGCTGGTGAGCGGCGAGTACCGGGGTGCACCCAATTTTCTGGTACGCTTCCTGGCCTTTATCGCGGCGGTCTTCAACCTGTGGTGGAGGGGTATATTGTGGCTCATTCCCGGCGCATGAGGCCCCGGAGAGGTGCGGGGGTGTTTTCACGTGTACCCTGAGAACATGGAACGCATCGTCTTTACCGAGGACGATATCTCGCGGCGCGTACGGGAGTTGGGGAACGAGGTCGCCGCCGGCCTCGCCCAGGAAAAGGGCGGCGCGATCGCCGTCATCACCATAATGAAGGGCGGATTCGTCTTCCTCGCGGACCTGATCCGGAACATCGACCTGGAGCTTACGGTGGATTTCATGGCCATAAGCAGCTACCTCGGATCCAAGCCTTCCTCGGACGGCGTGCGCATAGTGAAAGACCTTTCGGAGAGCATCTACGGGCGTGATGTCCTCGTGGTCGAGGATATCATCGACACCGGGCTCACGCTCAGTTACATACTGCGGAACCTGAAGGAGCGCGGCTCTCGCGACCTCAAGATATGCACCCTACTGGACCGCTCCGGAAGACGCATCGCTCCGCTGCACATCGATTATCGCGGTTTCGAGGTGGGCGAGGAGTTCCTCGTCGGATACGGCCTGGACCACCATCAGAAATGGAGGAACCTGCCCTTCATCTGCTCGCTCAAGGATACCCGGCCGGGTGAGTAGCCGGCGGGCGATGCCGGCCCGCATCCACACCTCTCGTGAACTCGAGCTCCGCCTCGGATAAAAAAAGTAGGTTGATTGACAGGCGAGAGAGGGTACTATAGTTTAGCCTTGATACCGTAAGGAAGTGATGACAATGGTCGAGTTGACGCTAATAGGGGTCAGGGTTGAACTACCGGCGAACCAGCCTATTGTACTGTTAAAGGAGAAGACGGGTGACCGTTTCCTGCCCATCTGGATAGGCGCTTTCGAGGCCACGGCCATAGCCTTTGCCTTGCAGGGGATAGAGACAGCCCGCCCCATGACCCACGACCTCATGAAAAACATCATGGACCAGATGGGCATCACCATGGAAAAGGTCGTGATATCCGACCTGCGGGAAGGCACGTTTTACGCCGATATCACCCTGGATTATGGGGGCAAGCCGTTCACCATAGATGCCCGGCCCAGCGACGCCATCGCCCTGGCGGTACGCACGGGCGTGTCCATATTCTCCGATGAGCACGTGCTCAACGAAGCCAGCGTTTTCATCCAGACCGACGACGAGGACGAGATAGAGCGCTTCCGCGATTTCCTCAAGGATGCCAAGCCCGAGGATTTCATGTAAGTCCGGGCGAGGCACGAACTGACCTCTGAACTCAGGCGCCGTGATGGTTTCCCCTCTCTTGCTTGCCATCCCCACTTCCCGGAGATGAGCGAATATCCAAGGCCCTGCCCCAAAGGCTCCGCGTCCCTCCGGCTCCCTCGCGGAAAACCCCGGATCATAGCCACCACATGGTAAGTACGATACTATTCATGTTGGCGGAAACAGGAGCAGGCTCGAAAGAGGTGAGAGCGGGGAGATGGAACAGCGCAAGGCGCTGCTGAAAGCCGGGGCTGCGATGATCTCGATCATCATCACCGGCGTTATCGGCTACATGCTGATCGAGGGCGCGAGCTTTCTGAATTCGCTGTACATGGTGATCATCACCATCACCACCATCGGGTACGGTGAGGTCGTTCCGCTGGGATCCGGCGGCAAGATATTCACCATCTTACTGATCATCGCGGGAGTGGGGACGGTAGCTTATACGCTGGTAAGTGCAGTAGAATTCATGATTGAGAACAGCCTTTCCGGCTTCATGGGGAGGAGGAAGATGCGCAAAGGAATCGAGACCATGATAGGCCACTACATCCTATGCGGATACGGAAGGGTGGGCCAGTACATAGCCGAGGACCTCGAGGATGCGGGCGCCAGTTTCGTGATCATCGAACGGGACCAGGCCACGGCGGAAATAGCGGAGGAACGCGGCTTCCTGGTCATCAAGGCCGATGCCACCTCCGACGAAACCTTGAAAGAGGCCGGGATAGAGAACGCCAAGGGGCTGGTTTCCGCCCTTTCCAGCGACGCGGAGAACCTCTATATTACTCTCACCGCGCGAGAACTCTGTCCGCACCTCTTCATCGTCAGCCGCTGCGACAACGAGGAATCGGAACCCAAGCTGAGGCGTGCCGGTGCCGACAGGGTCATATCCCCCCATTCGATCGGGGGCAGGCGCATGGCAGCCATGCTCTTGAAGCCGATGGTCTGGGATTACCTGGACCTGGTAACCAAGGCACAATACATCGAATTCAATGTCGAGAACCTGGAATGGCGCATCGACGACGTCGAGATACAGCCGAATTCCTACCTCGACGGGAAGTCCATCGGCGAGGCCAGGATCTATTCCATATCGGGAGCCCTGGTCCTTGCGGTCAAGAAACGGGGCATGGGTTTCAACACCAAGCCCGCCAAGGACACGCGTCTGGATCCGGGGGATTACATCGTCGCCATCGGCACTGTGGAACAGCTCGCCAAGCTGGAGGAACTGGCGACATCAAAGGCCTGGTTGCAAGGCGGGCGCTACACCTGATATCGCGAGGCGGAATAAACGGTCTTTTCTCTGTCCCTCCACTTGAGGAGCATCTGGAATCTTGGATCTCTGTTCTTCTGCGAGAAGAGCGGGTGGCTTTTACTCGGGCCGAGTGCTCCGTTCCCCTTCAAGAACCCTCGCCCCGACTTAACCATCCTCATCCTCCATTCGCCCACACCTATTGTAAAAGAGCCAGAAAGGAACTGCATGATGACGGGATCGGGTCTGACTTCGAATCTTTAACTCCGCCTGTTGATTTCGTCAATGGTCTGACGTTTCTTCAGAAACAAAGATCCAGGATGTGATGGACCTCGCAACGACGCTTGCATCCCCTGCCACCCACGCCGCTTTTTGAACCCTGTACTTCAGCTCTACCAATCATTGGTAACCCTCTGCCTAAGATATACGTAGTTTGTTATTATAGGAGGCGTAATGTAGTCACTCGATCGAGGACCGTGATGTGATGTTGTGTGCCGCGACCCACAGAGATCTTACCGCAGTAATTTCGGTGATGACGGTGCTCATGGTGCTTACGTCCGCTCCCTGGCTGTACTTCTCCCACGCCGCCACGGCCGAGGGTGTGGAGGAGTCACTTGAGGCGGAGGCCAACCGCCTGACCTACGAGATCCTCGAGCTGAAAGCCCGTCAGCGAACGGCGCAGAGCGATCGGGTCGCCCTCCTCGAGGAGCTGTCGGAGCTGGAAGAGAACATCGCGGGAGCCGAGGCGGAGATGGAGATGCTCGACCGGGAACTGGAGGAATGCCAGCGGGCCTACGAACTGTCCCTGAGGTCCCTTTACAAGAAAGGCCGGGTCAGCGAGCTGGAAGTGCTGCTCGAAGCGAGAGGGCTCGAGGAGCTGTGGGAGGACGACATATACTATAATCGCATCGTGGAATCGGAGACCGCGGCCCTGGACAACCTCAGGGCAAAGATATCCGAGGTCGACCTGCGGGGTCGCGGCCTGCGCGAGCAGCGCGAAAAGCGCCAGCGCATCGCGGAGAGCCTGGATGACGGATTCCTGTCCGCGAGGATAGCCGGCCTGGAAGCGAGACTTAGCGAGGTGAATGCCGAGCTGCGCTCGCTGCGGGGCGGTGGGGGAGAGAGGCGGCCGTCCCCTCCGGATCCGCAGGCATGGGTGGTCCCAGCGCCTGGCAAACTGCTCGACCGCGTAACTTCCGAGCCCCCTCTCTCCGATTTCGAGCGTACGGGCATGCTCTATGCGGGTTATACCACGTGGTACGGCGAGGAGTTCCACGGCAGGCCCACGGCCAGCGGGGTGCTCTTCAACATGTACGGCTTCACCTGCGCCCACCGTACGCTCCCGTTCGGCACCTGGCTGCTGGTGTCTTTTCGGGGCAGGCAGACGATCGTACAGGTCAACGACCGCGGGCCTTTCGTTCCCGGGCGCGTACTGGACCTATCCCTCGGAGCGGCCAAGAGCATTGGCCTGGACGGCGTGCAGTGGACGGAGTTCGAGATATTGATCCCGCTGGGTGGTTGAACGTCGCTTAGGTGAGGTGGGCCTTGACGTCTGTGAACGGTGGTTCCCTGACGCAGGGGAAGGAATTCAGGCGCTGGGACGAAGTGCGCTTTGCCCACCGCAGCGAGCAGGAGTTCGCCCGCCTGCTAGATTTCTACGACATCAAATGGCTCTACGAGCCGTCCAGCTTCGACATCGAATGGGACAAGAGGGGCAATCCCGTCTCCAAGTTCACCCCCGATTTCTATCTGCCCGAATACGATCTCTATATCGAGATAACCACCATGAACCAGAAACTGGTAACCAGGAAGAACCGCAAGATCCGGCGACTGTTCGAGCTCTACCCCGATATCAAGTGCAAGATATTCTACCGCAAGGATTATCAGCACCTGCTCTCCAAGTACAACATCAGCAGCGACGAGCGCGCTTAGCGCTTGTCGCCCCGGATCATGGCCATGGCATGGCACGGGAGAGGGGATACGGCGGCGATCGAATGCGGGCGTATTTACGGATCGGGGCACTCAGCCTGCGCGAGGCGCATTCCCGGTTGACCGTACGGACACCATCCGAGACGGAAACGAAGCGTTCATACGGCGGACAGCGAACGATCTTGTTTCCCATTCGCCCTGAGGATGAACAGGCAGCTCTCCGCGGACGCATCCAGCCGGAATCTTCCCGCCAGGCTCAACAAGCCCTCCTCCAGGCGCCGGTGAATATCGCATACCAGCCCGGGATGGTTACGGGAGAGCTCTCCGAAGGGACAGGTAAGGAACCTCATCTCGACGAGGCCGTCTTCGCGCGTACTCAGCTCGGCTTTGTGCCCCCTGCGCGCGATCTCTTCCCACCATGCCTGCGCTACGTTGCGCATATCCGCCTCCAGGGGAAGACGCGCAAGCGTTGAAGAGCCGGCCGCTGCCTCCTCCCGGCCGCGTATGAAAGCCTCCTCTCCGATGCGCGAGGTCACCTTTTCACCGCAACCGGATATGCCCCTGGCCAGTACGTCCGCCAGTAGCTTGTACATGCGTGGTGGCAGGTTCAGCTCCCAATCCTCGCCGCTTACGCCGTAGAGGTTGGCAGGACGTCCTCCGCGCTCTCCGCGGCGCCTGACGATACGCAGCAGGCCGCCCCTTGCCAGCTTGTCGAGATGCATCCTGGCGGCGTTTGCGTGCAATCCGAAATGCTCGGCTACCTCCTGCACCGAGAGAGGGGAGTCCGAGAAAAGCAGGTACTCCATTATCCCGCGCCGCGTGGGGTCGGCTAAGGCGGTAGACACCTGGGCGATATGTTCGCTATAGGTCGCCATGATTCACTCCGAATATCCTGCTTGACAGAGTTATTATAACATTATATATATTAACCGTATATATTATATTTATTGTAATTAAGGAGGCGACATGGTACGGGTGAAAACTCGCTGCTGGAAATGCGGAGAAGTGGCCTTGTCCCTGGAAGACATCCTCCTGGTTGAACACGGCGATGGGGACGGCACTTTCTACAGTTTCATATGCCGCACTTGCGGAGGAGCGCAAGCATACCCCGCCGATAGCCGCTTCATCGATTTCATGCGCATGAACGGCACGGAACCGGTCGTTCTCGAGCCTCCCATCGAGCTCAAGACGGCGTCGAGCCAACCTCCGCTGTCATGGGATGACCTCCTCGATCTCCACCTTCAATTGCAGGAAGATAACTGATCCA
>CAZQFX010000144.1:0-7237 GCA_964592775.1 uncultured Actinomycetota bacterium | reverse complement strand
CTGGTGGAGCCGATGGGACTTGAACCCACGACCTCTACCATGCCAAGGTAGCGCTCTCCCAGGCTGAGCTACGGCCCCGTATAAACACTGCTAGAAGTATAAGGACTCGGCAAAACACCGTCAACGACGCGCACCGCGCGGGGATTACCTCGCGGGCGCCCCGCGGCTGTCCCGCAATCCCGCCCTTCATCGCCATAACGCGGTGAGAGCTTCCGCTGAACGGAGCCATCCCGTCTTCCATCCATTCCTAGAAAGCCCCGGCAAAGGATGCAGCTCCGGCGAAGCGGGACCCGTCCTCAGAAGCTTAGTGCTCCGGTCCGTAAATACGGTAACGTATCGAGAGCGTCGCTGCGCCACGCCCGCAAGGCGCGCGACTGAGGCGTACTCTGCGAGTACGTCGAGGGAGCGGAACGCAGCGGGCGGGGATGCAGCGGCGGTCGAATGCGAGCGTATTTACGGACCGGGGTACTTAGGTGAAGGAGGGCTTGTCCTATTAAATACTAGCGGAGCAGGGCTTCGTCCGCCTCCTCCTCCCACTGCACGCAGGGGGCGTCCTTCCACAACCTCTCGATCTCGTAGTACTGCCGCTCCTCCTGGCGGAAGATGTGGGCCACGATGTCCACGTAGTCCAGAAGCACCCACCGCTTGTGATGCTCGCCCTCGCGTCGCGCAGGCCTGACCCCTTTCGCGGCCAGGCGCTCCTCCACCGCTTCCCGGATGCTCCCCACCTGCCGGTCGGTGTTGCCGCTGCAGATGACGAAGTAGTCGGTGAGGACGAAGACGTCCCGCATGTCCAGTACCAGTATATCGTGGGCCTTCTTGTTCGAAGCGGCCTGCGCCGCCGCTATGGCCATCTCCCTGCTGTCCGCAGCTATACACCTCCTCCAGGGTTTGAGTCCCGTATTTCGCACCGGAGGCCGCTCGCGCGGCACCCCTAGACTCTAGGTTATCACACTGTACCCTCTAGTACTCCGATCCATGAGCACCCTAGCATTCGACTGCCGCCGCATTCGCCTTTATAGAGCTCTAGTAGCGGTGTGATGCTCGGCCGATATCGCTTCGCCGTCTAGGACGCCAGGTCTTTCCCGGCGATGACGATTATCTCCGCGCCCGGGCCCGGCTCGGACCTCACGTCGTCCACGGACAGCAGCACGCCGAGGTAAGCGGCGAAAGCGGCGACCCGCGGGTCCTGGCTGCGGTAGATTATGGTGCTCACCTGGTGGGAGAAATCGTTCAACTCCTCGCCATCCACGACGACCTTGGCGTTCCCGCCCGTGCCGGCCAACGGAACCCCCAGCGAAGCGAGGCGGTCCCCCACCTTTTTCCCCAGGTCCGGTACGCCGCAGCCGTTGAGCACTTCCACCGCGGGCACCGACTTGAAGGCGAGCTCCCCTTCGTCCAGCTCCACGTATGACCGCAGCATGGACGCCAGGTAGCCGCCGTCCCCCTGGGGCGAACCGGTACCCGGTTCCAGCCTAAAGCCCTCACCCAGCGGCAGGATCGCCTCCTGCAAGCCTTGCGGGCCTTCCTGTCCCAAAAGGTGGAAAGCCTGGGGAAGATAATCCCCCGCACGCTCCAGCCGGGCGGCGAAAGCTCCCCACATCTCGAGGTGGTCCGTGGCCAGCAGGTAGAAGAGCAGGCGGTCGGCGTCCCTTATCTCCTGCCCCGCCACCAGGTAGTTGGTCTCGCCGTTGAGCGGGTTCACCAGCACCGTCTTTTCGGCCAGGACCACGGGGGGCGCCCCCAGGCTCTGCACCAGACGCACCGCCTCCCAGAACTCGGCCAGCAGCAGGTAGTCCACCTCGCTCCCGGCCATGTTGCCGACCGTGGAGCGCAGCAGGTCCTCTCCGCCCTCTTCCTGCAGCGCCCGCCCGAGGTCCGTCTGCTGGCCCGCGGCATCATAGGCTACCGATGTCTCGGGGATGAGGTAGACCTCGCCCACCCCGTTGCCGGTGTCGTAGGTCAGCAGGGCCAGGCCGAGGATGGTCCGTTTGTCGCCCGTCTCCCCTTCGGCCTTGTAGATGCCCAGGAGCACGGAGACCTCGCCCTGGTATTTCTTCCCGTTCTGAGGATCGGTGAAATACTCGTAGTCGGCGACGAGCTCCTCGGTCTCCCGTGGGCCGGAGAAGCGTTCACCCATCCAGGCGCCGGCCTCCCGCGCCACGTTGATGTAGGGTATGTTCAGGAGCGCTCCCACCGCGAGCACAGCTCCCAGCGCGAGCACGACGACGAGGACGGCCCGGCGCCTCTTGCGCGCCTCCTTGCGGTGCCTCTTGCTCAGGCGTGATAGCTTTTCCTTCTCCCCGGGGGCGGTCTTGGGTTCTCCGCCCCCTTTGCCGTCACCCGTCTTCTTCTTCCCGCTCAACGATAGAACCCGCTCTTCTCGATGAACTCGCAGACGCCCTTGGGGACCAGGTAGGTCACCGGCCGCCCTTCCTTCACCCGCCTCCTGATGTCCGTCGAGGATATGGCCAGGGCGGGCATCTCCATCACCAGCACGCGCGGGTCGGTGGCGTGCTTCGCCCTCTCCTCCTCGGGGAGGGATTCCTCGAGCCGCCCCAGGTCGTAGCCGGGCCTGGTGGCGGCGATGAAGACCGCCTCCCGCAGCACCTTTTCCGGTTCCTTCCAGGTGAGGATCTCCAGGATGGCGTCGGCGCCGGTGATGAAGAACACCTGGGTGTTCCTGCCGTATACGCGGTGCAGCTCCCGTACCGTGTCGATGGTGTAGGAGGATCCGCCGCGGTCTACCTCCATGCGCGAGACCTGGAAATGCGGGTTATCTGCGGTGGCGATCACGGCCATGAGATAGCGGCTCTCTGGATCCAAGCTCTCACGCTCCTCCTTGTGGGGCGGCTTGCCGCTGGGCATGAAGAGCACCTGGTCGAGCCGGAACTGCTTCCAGGCTTCCTCCGCCGTCACCAGGTGGCCGTTATGGATGGGATCGAAGGTCCCTCCCATCACCCCGATGCGCTTGATCCATAGTTTTCCCATCTCAGGATCTCACCTGCCCGTCTCCGTAGATGATGAACTTGGTGGAGGTCAGCTCGCGCAGGCTCATGGGGCCGCGGGCGTGGAGCTTCTGGGTCGAGATGCCGATCTCCGCCCCCAGCCCGAATTGTCCGCCGTCGGTGAAGCGCGTGGAGGCGTTGACGTAGACGTCGGCCGAATCCACCCGCGAGGTGAAACGGCGCGCCGCCTCCAGGTCCGAGGTGATGATGGCCTCGGAGTGCCTGGAGCCGTAGGTGTTGATGTGCTCGATGGCACCGTCCAGCGAGGAGACCACCTTCACCGCCAGGACGAGGTCCAGGTACTCCTCGTACCAGTCGTCCTCGGTGGCCGCCGCGATGTCCGGCAGATATATCCTCGTGCGCTCGCAGCCGCGCAGGGCCACCCCCCGCTCCGTCAGCGCCGCGGCCGCCCTCGGCAGGAAATCCGCCGCCACCGTCTCGTGCACCAGCATAGTCTCCATGGCGTTGCATACCCCGGGGCGCTGGGTCTTGGCGTTGATGACGATCCTCTCCGCCATGTCCAGGTCGGCCGAAGCGTCTATATAGGTGTGGCAGTTGCCGACCCCGGTCTCGATCACCGGCACCGTGCTCTCCTCCACCACGGTGCGGATGAGCCCCGCGCCGCCCCGCGGGATGAGCACGTCCACGTAACCGCGCAGGCGCATGAGTTCCTTCGCCGATTCGCGGTCGCTGAGGGGGACGAGTTGGATGCAGCCCCCGGGCAGCCCCGCCGCCTCGCCCGCGCGCGAGATGATCTCGGCGAGGACGCGGTTGGAGTTGATGGCCGAGGAGCTGCCTCGCAGGATGACGGCGTTGCCGGACTTGACGCACAGGCCGGCGGCATCGACGGTCACGTTGGGACGCGCCTCGTAGATGATCCCCACCACGCCCAGGGGCACGCGCACCTTGTGGATCTCCAGGCCGTTGGCCAGCCTCCACCCCGCCACGATCTCGCCCACCGGGTCGGCGAGGGCGGCCACTTCGCGCAGCCCGCGCGCCATCTCCCCCACCCTCTTCTCGCTCAGGGTGAGGCGGTCCATGAGCGCCTCGCTCATGCCGCTCCTGCGCCTCGCTTCGCGGTCCTCCGCGTTGGCGGCCAGTATCCGTTCCGCGTTCGAGATGAGGGCCTGCGCCATCTCCTCCAGGGCACCGTTCTTGGCCTCCGCGGCGGTCACGGCGAGCGCCCGCGCGGCCCGTGCGGCCCGCTTCCCCAGCTCTTCGACTACGCTCATCTTCTCCTCCGCCTAATTCTTATATGCGCCGCCCGGGATTTCCTGCCTCGCCCTCAGGTGATGGGCCCGGCGTGGCGGCGGCGGTATCCCCGCCTGGGGCCTCATTCCTCCCTCTCTAAGACGACCAGGTAGTCGCGGTGGATGACCTCGTCGCACCGCTCCTCCCCCAGGCGCCGCGCCGCTTCGTCGGTGCGCAGCCCCTTCACCTCGTCCAGCTCCACCGCCGAAAGGCCGCTGAGCCCGCGCGCGATCTTCCTCCCGCTCTCGTCCACGACCTCGACGGCGTCACCGCTGTCGAAGTTCCCCCTGCACTCCACCACGCCCGCCGGGAGCAGGCTCTTCCCGCCGTGCAGGATGGCCTCGCGCGCACCGCCGTCGATCACGATGGTGCCCCGCGGGCGCGTGCCGAAGGCGATCCAGTGCTTCTGGCCGCGCAGCTTCTTCTTCCCGGGATGGAAATAGGTGCCGACCGCCCTGCCTTCCATGACGGCGGGCACCACGCCGCGTTCCCGTCCCGGCGCCACTACCACGCCGATACCGGAGGCGGTGGCGATGCTCGCCGCCTCCAGCTTCGCCGTCATGCCCCCGGTGGAGTGTTCCTCCATCGCCTTGCCCGCCGACCTCACCATCTCCGGGGTTATCCTCTCCACCTCGCGGATGAGGACGGCCCCGCGGTCCCTCTTGGGATCGGCGGTGTAGAGGCCCTTGATGTCCGAGAGCATGATCAGGAGGTCGGCCTCGGTGAGCACGGCCACCAGCGCCGCCAGGCGGTCGTTGTCTCCGAATCGTATCTCCTCCACGGCGACGGTGTCGTTCTCGTTCACCAGCGGGACGACGCCCTGCTCCAGCAGGCGGCGGAAGGTGTTGCGGGCGTTGAGGTACTGCTGGCGGTGCGCGAAATCGTACTGCGTGAAGAGCACCTGCCCCACCAGGATGCCGCGCGCGGCGAAGAACCCGGCATAGAGGTTCAGTAGCAGCCCCTGCCCCACGGAAGAGGCGGCCTGGAGGGAGGGGATGTCAAGCGGGCGCTCGGGCAGCCCGAGCAGCTCGACCCCCGCGGCGATGGCGCCCGAGGAGACGAGGATGACCTCGCGGCCGCCCTCGCGCAGGGAGGCGAGCTGCTCCACCATGTCCTCCATATGGGCGCGGTCCAGGCGTCCCGCCCTGTCGCTCAAGGTATAGGTGCCCACCTTTACGACCACGCGCCCGGCCTTTATGTCCCGCCTTTTCCCGCTCACGCCCTTGCCGCTCCTATCCTACGCACCCTTTTTCGGTTCTTCCGCATAAGCGTGGGTGGCTGTGGAGCTCTGGGGGTCGGGCCTTTGATCTTTTCCTCTGCATATTATTTTCCATGTGATCTGCTGTTTCTTCAGAGTCATGTATTCAAGGTCTGACCCGATCCCGCCAAAATAAATCTTCATTCTCGCCACCCACGCTTTGCGGAGAATAACCTTCCTTCCTGGCCATAATTTTATCCCATATGCGATGAGCCCGTTGCGACGACCCCTTCCCTACGTCTCGGGCAGGAAGTCGAAGACGTAGTCGCCGATGACCACCGTGTCGCCCTCCAGGGCGCCGTGCCTCAGCAGCTCTTCCTCGACCCCCATCTTCTTCAGGCAGCCCTGCACGTAGGCCAGCGCCTGGGGATTGCCCAGGTCCAGACGGTGGACCAGTCCCTCCACGCGCTCTCCGAGGACGTAGAAGCCTTCCTCCTCCCGGACCACCCTGAAACCGAGTTCTTGCCGCGGGTCGTAGGTATAGACAGTGCGTTCGTCCGGGGTCTCCGGGCCTTCTTTCCGGTGGGCACCTTCCACCATCTCCGCCAGGCGCCAGACCAGCGCCGGTACTCCTTCCCCGCTCACCGCCGAAATGGGGAAGAACTCCCATCCCCGCGACTCACTCGCCTCGCGGGCTTCCCGCAGCCTTTCCGGATCGGCGGCGTCCAGCTTGTTGCCCGCCACCAGGCACGGCCTGTCAAGCAGGCGGGTGCTGTAGGAAGCCAGCTCCTTCAGCACCACCTCCAGCGCACGGGCGGGCCGGGCCTCGGCGGCCGCCGAAACGTCCAGCATGTGCAGCAGGACCACGGTCCTCTCCACGTGCCGCAGGAACCTCAGCCCCAATCCCTTTCCCGCGTGCGCTCCCTCGATGAGCCCCGGCAGGTCGGAGACCACGAAGCTCCTCTCCTCGTCCGCCCGCACCACGCCAAGCACGGGCTCGAGGGTGGTGAAGGGGTAGTAGGCAACCTTTGGCCGCGCCGCCGAGATGCGGCTGATGAAGGTCGACTTGCCGGCGTTGGGGAAGCCCACCAGCCCGGCGTCAGCGAGTAGTTTCAGCTCCAGCCGCACGCGCAGTTCGTCGCCGGGCTTGCCGGGCTCGTGGCGCGTGGGCGCCTGGTGGGTGGAGGTGGCAAAGTGCTGGTTGCCGCGCCCGCCGCGCCCGCCGTGGGCGATGGTGAAGCGCTCGCCGGGGACGGTGAAATCGTGCAACTGCCGGCCGCTGCCGGCGTCCCAGGCGATGGTGCCCACCGGGACGGGCAATTCGATGGAGGCGCCGGCGCGGCCACTGCGGTTGCTGCCCTCCCCGTGACGCCCGCGTTCCGCTTTGTGTTCGGGGTTGAAGCGGAAGTGCAGCAGGGTATTGTGGTGCGGGCTGGCCACCAGCGTGACGTCGCCGCCGCGGCCTCCGTCGCCGCCGCTCGGTCCGCCGCGCGGGACGAACTTCTCCCGCCGGAAGGCCATGCAGCCGTTGCCCCCGTCGCCCGCCTTGACGCTGATGATGACTTCGTCGACAAACATGCGCGCAAAGAAAACGGGCCGCTGGAAACAACCCAGGCGGCCCGGAGGTAATACCCTTCGTCGCTCGAGCGGTCAGCTCTCGGCGACTACGCTCACAAACTTGCCCATGCGGCCGCGGTCGCGCCACTGGACGCGTCCGGCGATGCGCGCGTACAGGGTGTCGTCCTTGCCCAAGCCGACGTTCTCGCCGGGCTTGTAGCGG
>CAZQFX010000143.1:0-7499 GCA_964592775.1 uncultured Actinomycetota bacterium | reverse complement strand
TACTTCGTTGACCGCGTGAAGGACGTCATCAAGTGCGGCGGATACTCGGTGTTCTTCGTGTATTGAAGGAATGGATGAAGGGGAGATGGCTTCGAGGGAGCAGGCGGCCCCACGCCTGCATGCATACAAGGGCGAAGGCGGCCAGTGGCTGGTAGGGCGCTAGGGATATAGGATGATCGGTCACCCACCTTTCCCATATGAGCCGACGTTCCTCAAGGTTCGCAATGCCCTTCAACGGTCGTCTCGGCCTGCATGGGTGGATATGGCCCCCCGGGTGGGATTCGAACCCACGGCTTCCCCCTTGCGAGAGGGGCGCTCTATCCTCTGAGCTACCGGGGGCCCATCATCCGAGCCACAGTATAACAACCTGACGTGACAAGAAGTCCCAGTTCTGTGGTAAGATAAAAGTACCTTGCGAGAGGGGTGCTCTTTGGTAGAGCTACCGGGGAGAGGCGGATGGGCCCGCCTCTTTTCTTTTCAGCCTCAAACCGATCCCATGCCCCTCTCCAGTCGCTACGGCACCGGCATGCTCGGAGGCTGTCAACCAGCGTGAAGAATTCAATCATATAGTCCATGGAGACATCCTTCGATCCACATTGCACAGGTCAGAAGCAGGCGCGGATGGTGTCGCCCAGGTCCTCGTGGCGCACTCTCTCTACACGCAGGCCGTCGGGCAGCGCGGCGTGGAAGAAGCGTGAATACGAGCGCGTGAGGAAGCGGGGGTCCAGCACCACGATCACCCCCTGGTCGGTGGAGCGGCGTATGAGCCTGCCGATGCCCTGGCGGAAGAGGGTCACCGCCAGCGGCATGTAGTACGAGCCCCATCCCCCGCTCCCCTCCAGGTCGTGGTGCTCCACGCGCCCCGCCACCACCGGGTCCTCGGGGTGGCGGAAGGGGAGCTTGGCCATGATCACGGCGGAGAGCGACTCGCCGGGAACGTCCACGCCCTCCCAGAAGGCATCCGTCGCCAGCAGAACGGAATCGCGGTCGGCGCGGAACCTCTCCAGCAGCAGCGCGTTAGGCATGCCGCGCCGCTGGCGCAGGCAGCACACGCCGTGCTCCTCCAGTCGGGGACGGAGCTCATCGTAGAGGAACTCAACCTGTTGGTGCGAGGTGAGCAGCACCAGCGCCTTGCCGCCGGTGGCCAGCAGCGCCTCCTCCACCACCCGGCTCATACTCTGCATGTAGCGGCGCAGGCCCGCCCCGCCCGCCCTAGGCTCGGGAAGGTCTGTGACCGCGATGAGGCGCACCTGGCAGGAGTAGTCGAAGGGGGAATCCAGGGCCAGGAGACGCAGCTCCCTGCCGCCCGCCTCCGTGAACTCGAGCCCCGTGCGGCGCAGGAAGAAGGAGAAGCCGTCCCTCGCGCCGGGCACACGCAGCGAGGCCGAGGTGAGGACGCAGGACTCGAGGCGCGAGAAGAGCAGCGATGAGAGAGCCTCCCCCACGCTTACCGGCGCGCTCAACAGGCGCAAGGAGGCGGGAGCGGAGCCCCTTGTCCGCGCCCCGTCCCTCTCTATCCAGCGCAGGTGGCAGCGGAAATCAGGCTCGTCGGGTCCGCGCAGGAAAACCTCCAGGGCGGCGGCGCCCTCCAGCGCCCGCACGGAGAGAACCTCGGCCTTTCTGCACGCCCGCAGGGCCTCCTCGTCGCCCTTGCCCTGCAGGGCCAGCGCCTTGTCCGCGAGGTCGGGGAGGAGGGCTGCGAGTCGCGCAAGGTTTGCGGCCAGGCCGGCACCGGTCTCCCGCGCCCCGCTCCAGGCGGGATGGACGAGCAGGCGCCTGTCGAGGCGCTGCCTTGCCGCTTCGCCGGCGCTGCGGCCTGCATCCTCTGAGAGGATGGCTCCGATGGTATCCGTGCACAGCGACTCGGCCTGGGAGCGCAGATTATCGGCCAGCTCATGGGCCTCCGCGAGCATGCCCTGGCCGACTGGATCGAACGAGAGTCGCCCCCATGCGGCCAGCAGGCCCCTGCGCCCGGACAACTCGTCCATGGCCCTAAGGTGTTCCTCCAGGGAGAAGGCGAGGCCGAAGGCGTCCGTGGCCACGTCCTCCAGGTGATGGGCCTCGTCCACCACCAGGGCATGATGGTCGGGGAGAACGAGGTTGGACGCCCCCTGCTCGGGCACGCATATCTGCGAGAGCAGCAGGGCATGGTTGACCACCACCACCTCGCTCGCCGCGGCCCGCCCGCGCGCCTTTTCCACCCAGCAGCGATGGTTATAGGCGCAATGGGAACGCAGGCACTCCTCCGAGCTGGAGGCGAGCTCGCGCGTAAGTTCGTCCAGGAGCAGGCGCAGGTTCAAAGATATCTCCTCCAGGTCGCCGGACGCAGTGCGGGTGAGCCAGGAGACGAGAAAGGCGTAGGCTTCGGCGGGCTTGAGCCCACCGAAATGCAGGACGGGCCCTTCCCGGACAAGAGAGCCGCACCACTCCGCCCACTTCCTCAGGCAGAGGTAGTTGCTCCTCCCCTTGAGCAGGGCGAACTCGACCGCACCCATGGCGCGCGAGAGCGTGGGCAGGTCGCGATGGAAGAGCTGTTCCTGCAGGTTGCGCGTGTACGTAGAGACCACCAGGGGGCTCCCCGACGCGCGGGCATGCAGCACACCGGGCACGAGGTAGGCGAGGGACTTGCCCACCCCCGTGCCCGCCTCCGCCACCAGGAACGCGCCGTCGCTCAAGGCCTCGGCCACCGCCCGCGTCATCGCCTCCTGCTGGGGGCGGGACTCGTGGTCGGGCAGCAGCGCGGCCAGGGAGCCGCCGGACGCCAGGATAGAGACAGCTTCATCGGGGTCCGCCTCTCCGCTCCCGGGCCGCGCCGGGGCTTCCTCGCGGGTTTTTGCGGGCTCACCCGCGCTTGCGACGGTGTCCGCCAGGTCCGGGAACCTGCGCCCGCGCCTCGACGGCAGCAGCTCGTGCCAGGGGCTCTCGACCTCATGGAGTGCGCAGGCGACCGCCTCGCGCGTGCGGCGCGGCGTCTCGTCCCAGGCCTCGCGCATGCGCGTGACCAGGCGCAGGAGCAGGCGTGCGTCCTCCAGCGCCCTCCATGAAGGACCTTCGCCCAGCATGGAGGCGGAGAGCGTGGGGAGGGAATGGTCGCGCAGGTAGGGGGCGACCAGCCACGCCAGCTCCTGGGTGTCCAGGACGGGGCCGGCGGGAACCGCCCCGAAGCGCTCCAGCACGGCGGCCTCCGCCGCCTTTCCCTCGTGGGCGAGGACGTGGCGGCGTCCGGTGAAATCGCGCAGGCGCGACAGGGCGTGGTGGGCATCCTCGCCGCCGCGGTATTCCGCCTCGCTCCTGCCGCTCCTCTCGCACACGGACGCTGGCACGGTGACACCCGCGTCTATGAGGGTGTGGAAGCGGTCGGTCTCCGCGCCGCCACGCACCCGGATGGCCGCCACCTCCACCGGCATGGCGGTTTCGGGGTCGGGGCCCGTGGCCACGATCTCCATGATGCAATAGTCGTCGCTCCAGTCACCCACGAGGACCTCCAGATAAAGAGCCGGCAGTCTTGATTGTACAACCGGCAAGCGACTACCAAGGGATCCATCGATCGGACGCTGGTCTTATGTAATGGGAAAAGGGTTCAGGTCTCGGAGTTGCCCTCGGCCTCTGCGATAAAAGCGGCACAGGACGAAAAACTCGAGACGCCGACCCCACCCTACGGGAAAAGACGGAGCAGGGCGGGAAGGCCTGCGGGCATATCACGCGGCGGGGGTTCGCAGACCCCCGGTTTGGTCGACGCGCAGCGAGGGTATAAGGAATTGAAACTGCTCGCTCCGCAAAAGGGGTGGACGACGACCGCAAGCACCACACCGACAAGCGCCGGCGCGGCGCCGATGAACCAGGGAGGTCAACACCATGTCCGAGATAGCCTGGATGTCAGCACGGGAACTGATAGCTGCCTACGGGAAGGGCGAACTCTCCCCCCGCGAGGTCGTCAAGGACCTGCAGGACCGCATCGACCGTGTCAACCCGCGCATCAATGCCTTCGTCACCCTGCTGCCGGAGGCGGCGGAGGAGGCGGCGGGACGGTCGGAGGAGGCGTACCGGCAGGGCAAGGCCGGGCCCCTGGAAGGGGTGCCGGTGGCCATCAAGGACAACATCCATTCCAGGGGGGTCAGGACCACCTACGGCTCCAGGCTCTACGCGGACTTCGTCCCCGACGAGGACGCGGTGCTGCTGGAGAGGCTCAAGGAGGCGGGGGCGGTCATCCTGGGCAAGACCAATATGCCGGAGTTCGGCGTCATCGGCATCACCGAGAACCCCCTCTTCGGCAGGACCGCCAATCCCTGGGACACGGGCAAACACTGCGGGGGGTCGAGCGGCGGCTCCGCGGCGGCGGCGGCGGCGGGCCTCTGCCCCGTGGCCATGGGCAACGATGCCGGGGGCTCCATCCGTATCCCGGCGGCGCTGTGCGGGGTCTTCGGGATCAAGCCCCACATCGGAAGGGTCCCGTGGTACCCGCACCTTCCCGGCTTCGACCTCCTCGAACACGAGGGCCCGCTCAGCCGCACCGTGGCCGACTCGGCCCTCGTGCTGGACGTCATCTCCGGGCCGGACCGGCGTGACTTCACGTCCCTCCCCGCCTATGCGGGCAAGTTCCTGGATGAGATGCGGGAGGACGTAAAGGGCCTGCGCATCGCCTACAGCCCGGACCTCGGGGTGGCCGCGGCCGTGGACCATGAGGTGGCGGCCCTGGTCAGAGAGGCCGCCTTCGCCTTCGTGGACCTGGGTTGCAGCGTCGAAGAGATCGATGCGGTCCTCCCGGCCACCTCGGAGGCGGACTTCATCGCCATGACCATCTGCGAGATGGTGGCCGCCAACGAGGAGAAGCTTGAGGAGTACAAGGCCATAGCCTATCCCCTCTACCTGCCCTTCCTGGACCTCGCGGGGGCCTTCACGGGCAAGGACATAGTGAGGATCCTCCACCACCGCTACGGCCTGTGGGACGCGGTGAGGAAGATATTCGACCGCTACGATCTGCTCCTGACCCCTACTACCGCCGCGCCGGCCTTCGATCACGCCGACATCGGGCCCCTCGGCCCGCCCGACGTCGAGGGGGTGGAGGTCGGTCCTGCCGGGTGGGTCCCCTTCACCATGCACTTCAACATGACCGGGCAGCCGGCGGCATCGGTGCCGTGCGGCTTCAACTCCGCGGGTTTGCCGGTGGGCCTGCAGATAGTGGGAGACCGCTTCCAGGAAGCGGTGGTGCTGCGCGCATCGGCGGCCCTGGAGATAGCCCGCCCCTGGAGCCAGTCGAGACCTCCCGTGGAATGATTCAAGGGGAAGGGGCCAGGTCTTGTTTCTTGCATACTGCGGTATCTTCCCTGGTCGCAAAGGGGATTTCACCCGCAACAGGCAAGACCTGGCACCCGTCGTTCAGAGGGATCCATAGATCGGACGCTTGCCTTATGTAATGGGTAATGGGAGTCAGTTTTTGCCGTTCGCGTCTGCGGCGCAAAAAGCAAGACGCTGACCCCACCCTACGGGAAAAGACGGAGCAGGGCGGGAAAAGCCGCGGGTTGCAGATCTGGGGGTGGGAGGTAAAGCCCCTCGAGCGGAGAAGTGAATATTCGGGGTCAGAGATAAACCGTCCGTCAACGGGCGCACCGATCGAGCAAGGAGGAAGGAAGGATGAAGATCGTCGATGCCGAGGCTTATATATGCCATTTTCCCCTGGCGGAACCGTTCCACCCCAGCTGGATACCGGGACTTCCCCTGCAGAACAACAGCTGCGTCATCGTGCGCCTCATCACAGACGAGGGCATCGACGGGGTGTGCGCCGGCATGGCCTTCACCCAGGAGTGGAAAGGGGTGCCGGACCTCATCAAGCTCTTCCTCGTCGGCAGGGACCCCTTCCAGGTGGAGGACTTCCTCAAGGTCCTGCGCGCCGCCAAGGTCATAGGCTTCCGGCCCTGGTTCGTCGAGGTCGCCTTCTGGGACATCATCGGCAAGGCGACGGGGCAGCCGGTCTACCGCCTCCTGGGGGGTTCCCGCGACCGGGTCAAGGCCTACGCCTCCACCGGGGAGCTGCGCGACCCGGAGACCAGGGCCCAGGACGCGCTGCGACTGGCGGATGAGGGGTTCAAGGGGATAAAGCTGCGCATCCGCAACCAGGACCCGCGCGTAGACCTCGCGGTGGTGGAAGCAGTACGCGTGGCGGTGGGCGACGATATCGAGATCATGGTCGACGCCAATCAGGCCTGGCTCATCCACGGCTTCGCTGGCTATCCCGTGTGGGACCTGAAGCGCGCCATGTACTTGGCGCGCGAACTGGAGGAACTGGGCGTGGTATGGCTGGAGGAACCGCTGCGCATGCGGGACTACGAGGGGCTGTCCATCCTCAGGCGATCCACCTCGATGGCCATAAGCGGCGGTGAGCTGAACGACGACCTGGACGATTTCCGCGAGCTCATCAACCGGGGATGCTACGACATCATCCAGCCGGACGTCACCTTCGCGGGCGGCATACTCACCTGCCGCAAGATAGCGGGCATGGCCGAGGCGGCGAACGTCACCTACAACCCGCATACCTGGTCCAACGGGCTGGGCCTGGCCGCCAACCTCCAGCTCATGGGGGCCATCCCCAACTGCACTCACTGCGAGTTCCCATACGACCCCCCGGGCTGGGTGCCGGAGGGCAGGGACGCCATGCTCGCGGAACCGATCACCATAGACGAAGACGGGTACGTGGCCGTCCCCTCGCGGCCCGGGCTGGGGGTTGAGGTGGACTGGGAGAAGGTACGGGCTCACGGCGAGAGGATCTCGTGACCCGTCGCGCGGGAGGCCCCGTCCAGGCGGGCCGCGCTCGGATCTTCAACCGTGAAGTCGTCTCCACCGGGAGCTTTTTCCTGCCCGGTCGCGGTAATCCGCCGCCGTCCTCCGTCCCGGCGGGGTCGCGGAGTCCGCCGGACGCCGTGTTTAACTTGTACAAGCCGAACGGTTCGACAATAATTATGGCAGGCGAAGAGGGCAAGAGACGGGGGAAGAGAGGACGGAGCGCCGTGGAAGACGGGAAGCAGGGCGGCCCCATGAAGATGAAGCAGCTCTCCCAGGCCTCGAGACTGCCCGTGAGCACCATCAAGTTCTACATGGCCAAGGGCCTGCTCCCCACGCCGGAGAAGGAGAAGCCCAACGTGGTCTATTACGACCAGGCCTTCCTCCGGCGGCTGCTGGTGGTGAAGAACATGCGCTCCGAGGGGCTCTCGGTGAAGAGCATGAAGAGCATCCTCGACAAGTATCCCTTCGAGAAGGTCTCCGACTGGGACGAATTCCGCAAGCAGGCGCGCGAGAAGGAGGCCCACGAGCTGGAGGACGAGGAGCGCCTGGCCGCCATGAGCGACGAGGAGAGGCGCACGGAGGAGATCCTGGACGCCGCCTTCCGCGTCTTCTCCATCAGGGGATACCACAACGCCACCGTCGACGACATCGCCCAGGAAGCCGGTATCAGCAAGGGCACCTGCTACCAGTACTTCACCGGCAAGGAGGACATCTTCATCGCC
>CAZQFX010000142.1:0-7509 GCA_964592775.1 uncultured Actinomycetota bacterium | reverse complement strand
TTTTATTTTTGAGGCATCGAAGCCGTTTGGAGTAGATTAATTATGAGTCAATGCGAACTATTGACGTACTAATACCAAAGTAGTAATGTAGTAGGTGACCCCAAGGGGCTGGAGGTAAGACCAGCGGGGCGACCAGAGAGAAGAACCGGAAGGCGAAAGCCGGAAGGGGGAGCTCGAAGGGAGTTCTGAAGGAAGTGCCAAAGGTTACTTGGGGTCACTTCTTTGCCCTTTTTTCACTCCCCAGCGCCTGGCGATCCGCATCGGGACCAGATCGAACCGGCGGTACACAAGCTGTATGGTGAATGCGAATCCCAACCTGGTAGAGGGGCCATGTTCCGCTACCCACGTCCGCTATGACTATGGGTGTCACCTGACCCCTTTTGCTCTCACCCCAGCGCCGGGCGATCCGCATCGGGACCAGCTTGAACCGGTTTGAATGGATCCTGCCCGGACCGGCTCATCAATGCCGTTCGCAGGAACGAGGGGTGCCGCTCCCAGCATACGCATTGTATTCGGGTGTTGCGGATTTCTTTGCCTCCCGAGCCAAGAAACCTTACGACTACCATAACCGTTCAGGCGAGGACGCAAAGAACATCGCAACAGCCCATTTACGTATGGTACTGGGGTTTGTTCCAGGGGAGGATGCGAAGGTATTCCTGCAGGATGCTGTAGGCGGAGCTGGTGCCGATGCGGCTCGCCCCGGCACGCACCATTTCCATTACCGACGCCAGGCCGCGTATACCCCCGCTGGCCTTCACCCCGAATCCCGGCCCCACCACCTCGCGCAGGAAGGCCACGTCCCCGGCGGTGGCTCCCCCGGGTCCGAAGCCCGTGGAGGTCTTCACGAAATCGGCGCCCGCCTCCCTGGCCAGGAGCGCACCCTGGCGCATCTCCTCCCTGCTCAGGTAGCATGTTTCCAGGATCACCTTCACCACCACGTGGCCTTCGCCCTTGGCAGTATCGTAGCGCCTGGCCATCGCGACCACCGCGGCGACGTCCTCGCCGACCCTTGTATATCTCCTGGAACGCAGGGCCGATATATTTGCCACCATATCCAGTTCTCCCGCTCCGTTCTGCAGGGCGAACACCGCCTCGGCTTTCTTGTCGTCCGTGGACACGTAGCCGAAGGGAAAGCCGATGGGGGCCCCCAGCCTCACTCCGCTGCCCTCCAGCTCCAGGCGTGCCATGGGAAGGTAATACAGGGGCACGAACGCGCTCCTGAACCCGGCGTCGGCCGCTTCCCTCAGGAAAGCGATGTATTCACGCTCCGTCGCTTCGGGACGCAGCAGGGTGGAATCGATGATATGGGTCAGGTGCCTCACGGAGGGGAACATCTCCAGTGCCTGCTCTACCATCCGCGCTCCCCGGGTCAGATAAAGGCCGCGCCCACGGCGAAGAAGACGGCGAGCCCGAGGATATCCATGACCGTCGCGAGAAAAGGCTCCGAGGCCTTGGAAGGGTCCCTGCCCAGCGCCTTGAGGATGAGCGGCAGCAGGGAGCCGACAAGCGCCGCGAATATCACCGTGCAGGCCATGGCCACACCCACTATCAGGCCCAGCCGTGTAGTATCCTCGCGCATGGACCAGGCGAAGAGGGATATCACCGTCCCGCTGAGCAGGGCCAGGGCCAGGCCGATCGCCAGCTCTCCCCGGATGCTCCTCACGTACCTGCGCTGGTCTCCTTCCTCGCCCAGGATGTCAAGGGACATGCGGGTCGCGCTCTGCAGGGAGACTGCGGCTCCCATGGAGAGGATCGCGGGGATGAAGAAGACCAGGGCGATGTGTTCCTGCATGGTGTCGGAGAACGCCCTCAATATGCCTCCCGCCACCAGCAGCTCCATGGCCAGGGCTATGAGCACCCAGGGGAGGCGTCCCAGTACCGCGGCGAGGAAGGGATTGCGCTCCCGTCTCTCCTCGGCCTCCCAGCTGCCCGCCAGGTTGTAGATGTCCTCCTTGGCCTCCCCCTCGATGACGTCCATGACGTCGTCCACGGTAACGATGCCCAGGAGCCTGCCCTCCTCGTCGACCACGGGCGCCGCAAGCAGGTCGTATCGGTCGATGAGGGAGGCCACGACCTCCTGGTCCTCCGCCGGGCCCACGGTCTTGAGGCTGCGGTGCATGATCTCCCTCACCGTCCTGTCCGGATCGGCTACGATGAGCTCCCGCAGGGAGCTCACACCGGTCAGGCGGTTCTTATCATCGTGGAAATACACGTAATAGATCATCTCCACGTTCTCGGGGGCCTCCCGCAGCCTGTCCAGGACATCACCGACCGTCAGTTCCTCGCTCAAGCGCATCGCCTCCGGGGTCATCAAACCGCCGGCCGTCTCCTCGCCATGGGAGAGGAGATGGCGCAGTTGCCCCGCCTTCACCGGGCTCAAGCCCGCGAGCAGCGCCTCGGAGGTCTTCGGTGGCAGGTCGGCGAGCAGGTCCACGGCATCGTCAGGGGGCATCTCCGAGATGATACGCACGGCCAGGCCTCGCGCCAGACCCTGCATCACCTCGACCTGGCCGTCCTCGGACATCTCGAGGAGGGCTTCCGACGACTCCTCGGCATCCCATATCTTGAAGATACGCAGTCTCTCCTCGTAGGGAATGCTCTCGAGGACTTCGGCGGCGTCGGCCGCGTGCAGGCCGTCGAGCAGGGCGAGCGCAGCCTGCATCTTCCCCCGTTCCAGAAGATCGTGCAGGCTCTCCCCCAGTACCCGGTTTCTCTCTTCCATCCGCTCCCATCCTCTACCGTAAAGAGATCAATAGCCCAGTCTCTTCACCATCTGGGGTTTTTTCGCCCAATCCTTCTCCACCGCGACCTGCAGCCTGAGGAATACCTTCTCCCCCAGCAACGGCTCGATCTCCGCGCGCGCCCTGGTGCCGATCTCTTTCAGCATCCTCCCGCCCCTGCCGATTATAATCCCCCTCTGCGATTCGCGCTCGACATATACGGTTGCCTCGATGTCGACGAGGTCCTTGTCCTCCCTCTTTTCCATCTCCTCCACCACCACCGCGACGCTGTGCGGCACCTCCTCGCGCGTAAGTTGCAGTACCTTCTCGCGCACGAGTTCGGCGACGATAAAGGAGGCGGGCTGGTCCGTGAAGACGTCCTCGGGGTAATATCTGGGCCCCTCGGGCAGGAACTCCACGATGCGCTCGATGAGGGCGTGGACGTTCTCACCCGTCCTGGCGGAAAGGGGGATGGTGTCGCGGAAATCGCCCAGTTTCTCGGCCACCGCCAGCTGCGCCTCCATGCGGTCGGCTGAGAGGCGGTCTCTCTTGTTGAGCACCGCGATCACCGGTGTGCCCAGCTCCGCGAGTTCCCCGGCGATGAACAGGTCCCCTCTGCCGATGGTCTGGGTGCCGTCGAGGATGAATACGACCACGTCCACCTCTGACAGGGTCTCGCGCACCGCCTTGTTGAGGCGCTCCCCCAGGGCGTTCTTGGGCTTGTGGAATCCCGGGGTGTCCACGAAGATGACCTGGGCGTCGTCCCGCGTGAATACGCAGCGTATCTTGTTCCTGGTCGTCTGGGGTTTTTCGGAGACGATGGCCAGCTTGCGGTGCATGAGGTTGTTGAGGAGAGTGGATTTCCCCACGTTGGGGCGCCCGATTATACCTGCGAAGCCGGACCGGTATGGGTTTTCGGGCTCCAAGCCTGCCCCCTTCTGTCCGTACCGACGCGATCGATGTAACGTCTCATGAAAAGCGCGTCATCACTGTTCCGCCGGTATTGATCCCCATCTGCGTCGCCGAACTCGTTCGGCCACGATTCCTGCTGCTCTACGGGCGGCTCCCGCCTGTTTTCCGCTCCTTTGCGCGCCGGTACGATTGCAACATCGATCTTCAACTCCCGTCCCGGCAACCCGTATCATATACCATAATATTCAACTATTTCCTATATCTGGGAGAACCTGCGCATATGGATGTTGGTGAGCAATCCGATGGCCGCCAGGTTCACGATAAGGCTCGAGCCGCCGTAGCTCATGAAAGGCAGGGGGATGCCGGTGATGGGCAAGATCCCCATGGTCATGCCGATGTTCACCACCACCTGGAAGGCGAACAAGCACACTATGCCGAAGGCGATCATGGTGCCGTAAAAATCGCGGGCGCTGTTGGCGATGTGCACGGCCCTCCACATCAGCAGGCAGAAAGCACCAATGAGCATGAGGGCCCCGATCAGCCCCAGTTCCTCCCCCACCACGGCGAAGATGAAGTCGGTGCGTTGGGCGGGCAGGAAATCGAGCTTGTTCTGGCTGCCCTGCATGAGCCCCTTGCCCACCAGCTGGCCGGAGCCGATGGCGATCTTGGACTGCAGGAGGTGGTATCCCGCCTCCTGGATATCGGCTCCCTGCCTGATGAAGGCCATGAAGCGCTCGACCTGGTAGGGCTTGAAGATGTGGAAGACGAACCCGAAGGTGAAGCCGATCATTCCCAGGGCAATGAAGCTGACCCAGTAGCGCATACGGCAGCCCACCAGGAAGAGCATGCCCAGGAGGATGGCCGCCAGCACCAGGCTGGTGCCCAGGTCCGGCTGCAGGAAGACGAGGAGCATCAGGGGGGCGGCCCAGGACACCGGGGTGATGAAGCTGCGGAAGGAGTCCGGCTCGGCCTTGTTGTCGGAGAAGAAGTTGGCCAGAACCAGGATGAGCACGATCTTGCAATACTCCGAGGGCTGGAAGTTCAGGGGGCCGAGCGATATCCAGCGCGCCGAGCCCATGACCCTCTCGAATAGGAACACCAGGACGAGAAGGATGATGAAGGCCACGTACACGAAAGGCGTGGCTACCTTCAGGCGGCGGTAGTCGAAACTGAGCAGCAGCCCCACGACGATCAGCCCTATGAGCAGGTTTACCGCCGTGCGCATCACGTAGTAGGTGGGGCTGTTGGCCGTATCGTAGCGCGTGGCGCTGTACTGCATAAGCATGCCGAAACCGATGAGGAAAAAGGTGATGGCCAGCAGGGTCCAGTCGACATGGCGCACGGGCAGCTCGCTGAGGCGGCGGGCCACCTCGTCGGTCTGCCTCCTCTCCGATATCTTGGGCGCGAGCACCCTTCCCAGCCGTTCCGGCATGTCCTCTCCCGCCTATTCTCCCCCGGGCACTATCGCGCCCGGCTTGGGCTCTATATTGTATATATGCTCGAGGATGCGCCGCGCCACCGGCGCCGCCATGGCGCCGCCGAACCCGCCCTCCTCGATCATCACCACCACCACGTATTGAGGGTTGTCGGCGGGGGCGTAGCAGGCGAACCAGGCGGTGGGCTGCTTATCCTGTATCTCCGCCGTCCCGGTCTTGCCCGCCACGGGTATGGCCTGAAGCGGGAAATCCTGGAAAGCCCCCGCAGCGGTCCCCGCGCCGTAGGTGACCCCGGTGAGCGCCGAGCGCACGATGCCCAGGTTCCCGGCGTCCACGTAGACGCCGAGCTGGTTGTCCTTGCTGGTTATGTCCCCGATCAGCTCCGGCTCTATGCCCTCCACTATATCCCCCTGCCAGGTAATGACCTCCTTGCCTACATGCGGCCTGAAGAACGGCCCGCCGTTGGCGATAGCGGCGTAGACGTTGGCGAGCTGCAGGGGGGTGGCCAGGATGTCGCCCTGCCCTACCGCTATGTTCACCGTATCTCCCGGATACCAGCGCTGATAGTCGGGGTTGCCCTGGTTGAACTCCCACTTCCACTGCGGCGTGGGAACCCTGCCCTCGAACTCGTTGGGCAGGTCCACCCCGGTCTTCGACCCCAGCCCGGCCAGCATGGAGTAGTCCTGGAGACGGGTGACCCAGCCGTCCTTTTCGCGGTTCTCGTAGATGGAATAGCCCAGGTCGTAGAAGACTACGTCGCAGGACTGCACGATAGAATTGATGAAATCGACGCCACCGTGGGTGCCCCAGCAGGTCTTGGGGAAGTCCTTGAACTCGCCGCGGTCGAACACGTGGTCGCAGTAGAAGGGGGAGTAGGCGGTCACGAGCAGGTCCTGCAGCGCCGCGATGCCCGTGATCACCTTGAAGGTGGAGCCGGGGGGATACTGCCCCACGATGGCCCGGTTGTTGAGGGGGTAGTTGTTGGCGGGGTCGTTGAGGATAGCCCACTCCTGCTCGTCGATGCCACCGACGAAGTTCTCCAGGTCGAAGGTGGGCTCGCTGGCCATGGCCATTATCTCGCCGTTGCGCGGGTCGAGCACCACCGCGGCCCCCGCAGAGGCGGCGTAGTTCCTGCCGCGCTCCTTGTCGAAGTAGGTGCGCGCCCGCTCCATGCCCTCGCGCAGGGCTTCCTCGGTGGCCTTCTGCAGCTCCCTGTCCAGGGTCAGTATCACCGTATCCCCGGGATTGGGGTCCACGGCGCCCTCCTTGATCTCCCGTAGGGGCATGCCTCGGACGTCCACTTCCCATACCTTTTTACCGTCGATCCCGCGCAGGGTGTCCTCGTAGAAGGCCTCCACCCCCAAAGTGCCCACGATATCCCCCGCCTTGTACCCCTTCTCCTTCAGCGTCTCCAGTTGCTCCTCGGAGATCTCCCCCAGGTAGCCGAGCACGTGCGCGGCCAGGGTCTCGTCTCCCTCGGGATACTCGCGCACCGGCATCTCCGCCGGCTCTACCCAGGGAAAATCCACCTGCCTCTCGTCAATGAACAAGTATGTCTCCGGGTTCACGTCTTTCTTGATCAATACCGGCTTGTGTGGCTGCACCTCCATCCCCTGCACTTTGTCCATGATCTCCTGCGGGTCCATGCCCAGCAGCTCGGCGAGGCGCGCCACCTCGCCCTCCTGGTCCTCGAGCTTATCGAACTCGGTGGGGAGCACGAAGATGGAGAGCGCCTGGCGGTTGGTCACGAGGGGTTTTGATTGATCCCCGCTCCTGTCCAGGATCTTGCCACGCGACGCCTCCAGGGGCACCTCGCGTATGCGGTTGCCCTCGGCCAGCACGCTGTAATGATCTCCCTGCACCACCTGCAGGAACCACAGGCGCACCACGAGCACCGCCATAAGCGCGCCCAGGAGCATGATGAAAAGGGTGAAGCGGTGGACCATGGCCCCCCTCTGTTGCGGGTTAATCGGCATATCCATCACATCCTGTATTCCTCATTGGAACATCAAAGCCCTCTCCTCGCCTCCGGCGAAACGCCCGATTACGGGGTAGACCACCAGGGTTATCAGCGCGTTGTACAGGGCCAGGCCGGCGATGATGCCGATGCTGAAGGTGGGGCGCTGCTCCAGCCCCACCATGGCCCAGGAGGCGAACCTTGTCAGCTCCTGCAGCATGGAGCCGAAAAAGACGATGATCATGGGCCAGATGACCGACTTGGAGATCACGCGCTGCCGCAGCTCGCCGCCAAAATAGCCGATGACCGTCTTGGCGAAGGCGGAAACCCCCAGCACGGCGGTGGAGAAGATGCCCTCGAGGAGCCCCCCGAAGAACCCGAAGAGCGCCCCCTTGCCCGGCCCCTCCAGGAGCGCCCAGCAGATGGTGGCCACGAGAAGGATGTCGGGCTTTGCGGAGCCGATGGCGATCTCTGGAGAGACCGT
>CAZQFX010000141.1:0-7512 GCA_964592775.1 uncultured Actinomycetota bacterium | reverse complement strand
GGAAGGGGAACGGGGTCGGGAGGTTGCGTCTCTGAATGGACCTGACCTTGTACGACAATCCATCATTCACGTCTCACGTCTTCGCCTCGACTTATAATGGGCATCGTTGACCGGTAACTGGGCATAGACGGGGGCTCGGAAATGGCCGGGAGCACAAGGGAATCAGTGGAACTACTGGAATTTCTCTTGAAGGAGGTGAATACCTACTTCCAACGACTGCTTGAAAGGCTGAACAGGTTGGACTCGCTTGCCGGAATGCTGTTGGGGCTGAACGGAGTTGTCATCACGATATTACTCACCCAGGGCTGTTTTTTCTCCGATGTAGGTCATGGTCGATACGCATTGTTCGTTCTCCTATCATCCGCTTTCATCTTCCTGCCTTCATTCCTTGTTTATCATGCGACCTATCCCTGCTGGCCCAGTGGACTCCTCGAATACGAAGATGAGGATCAAATGACCACTATACGTTCTATCTTGGAGGACTATTGCATCGCGAGTTTTGATAACGAGAGACAGTACTTCTGGAAGAGATCGATCGTCTATGCGGGATTGGCGGTTTTCATGGCAGGATTCGTACTTCTGGTTATCACCGCCTTGGAGGTCTATATTGTTGGTTCTTCTGCAATAAATGTGGACGAATAGGGGATGAGGATGGTCAACTCAGGCCTGTGAATTAAAGCCACCCACACTTATTGCGGAAGAACCATATTGTTTGATTCCAATGCACCCTGCCGTTTGCCTGGATGATACTCTATAATGAATATGGGCTAAGAAAGGTAGTGGTAATAATGGCCGATAGAAAAGCGACCGCGAGCGGCACGAAATGCGGGACCAGGACAGATCGAGGTCCTTCAACCATCATTAAAGTCCCGAGTCTACCAAGGGGCAAACCTAAGTGATTGGCCGATATCCTACTTAGTACCCCGGAAGAAGAACATCACCGGCATATCCTCCCACAAGAGCTATGGGGATTCCCCACACCCTGGTTGCCGCGCTTCGTTCGCTTCGCTCGCTCAGCTCGCGATGACTTTGATGGGGACTACTCCTCGCGATGTCGCTGGAGAGGCAAGCACCTATGACTGAGCGGGCGCATGGAGATCGCTACGTCGCTCCGCTTCTCGCGATGACGTTTGGGTGGGACGTATACCGCCCCTATTCGTAATATTCGTACAAACGCATTACCTCGATGACGACGCGGTAACCCGAGCGGTTGAGGAACTCGTCCAGGTCCGCTGCCTCTCCCCTCTCGATCGACCTCCCGCTCTCCTCGCGCGCGAACCGCTCCAGATCCTCCAGGAAATCCCCGGGCGCGTAGATGACATTGCCCAGGAGGCTGTATCTTCCCCCCGCATCCCCCAGGAATCCGGCAAGCAGATCGCCCTCCGCGGTGTCGGGCCCGAGCACCTCGTCGTAAACCTCGAACCGCTCGTTCCGGAAGACGTCGCGCAGCGATACGGAGCTATCGGCGCCGATGCTCTCGATCTCGAAGATGGAGAAACGGGAGGATTTCAACCCCCGCAGTATGCCGGCCTTCTCCCCGTCCAGGCCCGGACCGCGCGCCGCCTCGAATTCCTCGACCACGGTCTTGCCGCTCTTGCTCAAGGGCCGGGCCAGAAGGAACCATTCCAGGAAGACGGCCTCCTCGAGCAGTTCCGCGCCCCCGATCCCGCTTTCCCCGAAGCGGGAACGGCCGAGCGAATCCAGGAATTCAACCTGCGCGGCTTTTATCTCCGTCTCCATGGATGGCTGGCGGGCGAAATCCTCCAGTAAGGACACGAGCTGGTCCAGCGGTCTGGGTTCGGCCTCCTCGAAAGCCCCGCTCACCAGGCCATCGCGCAACTCCTCCAGCCGCGGCAGGCAGCACTTCTTGAACTTGAGGCCGCTGCCGCAGGGGCAGGGCTCGTTCCTCCCCGTCCTCAACTGTTCCTCTACCCAGTCCAGGTCCGGCATCCATTCCTCGTCTTCCTCAGGCACGGATTCGAACGCCTCCTCCCTGTCCCGGGTCATGGTCGAGCGCCTCAGGTCGACGTCGGGATCCAGCTCGAGTACCCGGAGGTCGGCCATGTCCTCGTCCACGAAGTCCTCGAGCCGGCAGCCCAAACCGATGAATCCTGGATCTGCGAGGAACTCGCGGGCGAAGGCAGCGGCATCCTCCGGGATGGAGGGGCCGTGCTTCTCCAGCGCGGCGCCGATGGCCCCCGCCGCCTCCTCGTGGCCCGACGAGGCCAGGGCCTGCACGAGAAAGAGGAACATGTCGTTGTAGTCGGGGTCCTCCGCGTCCAGCCCCCGCAGCGTTTCCCGCAGGAAGTCGAAGTTCCCCGCCTGCTTCCCCAGCAGCCCGAGGGCCTCTACGGCCGCCAGCCTCGTCTCGCCGCAATCGGGGTCTCCCGCCACGCCGCGCAGCCCGGCCGAGACCTCGCCGGGGTAGAGCGAGCCCAGCTTGGCCAGGGCCAGCACCGCCTCGTGCAGGTCCTCGCCGGAGCACTCCTCCAGCGCCCTCAAGAGGACGGGGAGGGCCTCGCGCGGCCTGAGACAGCCGATGAGGCGCAGCAGGTAGACGAACCCGTACGGGAGCAGGTCCGCGTCCACCTCCTCCAGCAGGTCTCCGCACATGGCGACGGCGATGGGTATCACGTGCTCGCTCCTCTCCAGCGCGAGGCCGAGCAGCTCTTCGTCCACCTCCCAGTGGCTTCCCAGGATATCCTCGACCAGGAAATGGTTTACCAGGTGGTCCCCGCCCTTTTCGACGTAGGCACGGGCTTGCAGCAGGCCGCAGCTTTCCCCCACCTTCTGTACGAGTTCCCGGAAGCCTTGCGGCGCGTCGGGCTGCATGTCTTCGATGAAGTCCTCCCCCGTCAGCTCCAGCAGGCGCTCGGACTTCAAGGCGGACAGCGCCATGTAGCCATAGACCTCCAGCTCGTCCATGCGGGGGAGCGCGAAGGCGGCGCACATCTCGAACAGGAAGGGGTGCAGGGGGTGGAGGTCCGCCTGGTTTCTGATGACCTCCTCCGCCTCCTCCGGGGTGATCTCCCCTTTCTCGTATCCGGCCAAGGCCGCGTCCACCGCGGCGGCTGCGGCCAGGATGGAATCAGGCATGAGCGTATCAAGCTCGCCCTTGAACCTGGCGAGCGGCGCCTCTCCCGACCGGATCCTCTCCAGCAGGTCGCGCGCGCACGGGTCTTCATGCGGGTTATCGTAATCTCCCGCCTCCCCCGCGCCCGCTTCCCCCGGCCGGCCCGCCGGCTCTTCTCCGGCGCCCGCTCCCACAGCCCGGGCCGCCAACCCTCCCCCATCGACCTGCATATGTTTGCGGAGCTTCTCCGGGTTCAGGAAGACGACCTCCTCGGGATGGAACCACTCCGGCTCGTAGTCTTCGCCCAGCCACTCCAGCATCTCCTCGTATTCCTCGTGCCCGGGGTCGGCCAGGACCTCCAGCAGTTGCAGGTATCCCCAGGGGCCGCCGCAGTCCTCGGGCGGACATGCGCGTTTTCCCCTCACGCAGCGGGGATAATCCTCGCCCTCTTCCCTCGGGAGGATCTTCTCCAGCTTCACCGTGTGCTCCCAGTCGTCGCCGAAGTCGTATGTATACACCGCGGGCTTGCCCTCCACGAAGAACCAGTCGGATATGCGCTGCTTCTCCTCCGGGAGCACGGCATGGAACCCGTATTCCGGGTCGGGGACGCCGATGCGGACCGGCGCTCCTCCGCGGGGATCGGGAACGGTGAACTCGTGCAGGTGGCAGTCCATCCAGCCCATGGCGTCCTGGATGGCCACGTGCAGGTCCCAGAAGGTATAGTTGTCCGGGACCTGTATGCGGCGCCATATGGGGGGCCGGATGCCCTTCAGGGTGACCTTGAACTGATATACCCGGCTAGAAGCTTTAATCATCATCCCTACCACCTTGCCTCGTATCCTCACCCTTCCCAACGGTGATATTCTACCACCGTATATGGATGGGGTTTCCGGTCTGGGGTGAAAAGAAGGGGTGGGAGTGGGTTGTCCACCGGCCCTTGTCCGCCTTCGGGCCTCCGGGTTGGCTGCCTTTCACCGGCCTTTCCGGCTTCCAGGGGTTGGATTGGGCGCCCCGGTCGGGCCTCGTCACGTGACGCTACGCGACGACACGATCCAGTTGGTAAAACGGTGGGGGCGGGGCTATCAGCCAGCCAATGCGAGAAGTTACCGGACGATTATTCCTGTGTTGCTTCCAGATCAGCGGCGACTTGCTCGATAGCCGGTCTCAGCTTCGGGATTCGCTCCGTTATGACCACCCATACGGTTTCCAGGTCCACACGAAAATATGCATGGGTCACCTTGTCCCGCATTCCCGCCATCTCTTTCCATGGGATATCCGGGTAGCGAACACGGATGGGATCCGGAACATGCCTGGTTGCCTCGCCGATTATCTCGACCGATCTCAAGACCGCGTTAGGGTTATGGTAGTGTCGCTTTCAACGCGCTAACGGGATTGGGGGCGCGTGGAAGCGGCGCTCAGCGCACCTTAACCGTGACCGAGAGGTCGCCGTCGTCGGAGGACTCCCAGGCGCAAGTGCTGCTTTCGACGCCGTAGGCCATCTCCACCAGGCCCTGTACTATCCCCACCTGGAATACGGGCAGGGCGAAGTTTTCGACGCGCAGCGTGAGCCGTTCCCGGTCACCCTCGAAGCTGGTGAGGTTGCCCATGCCGCGCAGGGCGGACAGGCGTCTGAAATCCTCTCCCCCGCGCAGCCATTTGTCCTTGCTCCAGGCGCCCTTGATGTAGCGCCTCTGGGATTCGATGATGGTCTGCGAGATATCTTCCCCCAGCTCCTCCTCCAGGTCGTCGAAGATGGAGTTCAGGGAATGGGGGCCGAATATCGCCATCCTCCTGCCCGTGTCCGGGTCGGTTATCATCCCGTGCTCCAGGTCCCACGCGTAGCGGGAGATCTCCTTCGGGACTCCGCATCGCGGGCAATAATCGTATGCGATGTCTCCGGGCTTGAGGTCGTACCGCCTGGGCTTGAGCCTTCCCGTCAGGCCGACGGGATGTTCGCTCGGGAAGAACTCCATCACGTAGGCGTCTTCGGCGGCCTTTTCGTGCTTTGCCCACATGTCTATGCCCTCGAAGGCCTCACACGTTCCCAGGCTCTCGCCGAGTTGGAAAAGCACCGAGTAGGGATTGCGGACGATGCCGAACCGCCAGGGGTGGGCTTCGCCGGTCTCCCATACCGGATGTACGGAGATGTCGGCGTAGCCGAATATCCTGGCGACGTCGTAGATGTTGTTGAGAACGCCCCTGCCGGCGAGAAGCTTGGCTTTCTTTTCCTCCGCCGTCAGCCGTGGATCGTCGTGCCCGCGAAACAGTTCCTTTGCCTCGGGCGGAAAAAGCCTCTCCATGTACCTGCGCGATTCGCGGCGCCGGCTCTCGATGACGATGTTCTCGATGGGCATCCCGATCAGCTCTTCGATGCCGTGGAACAGCGGGTCTATATTCTCCGATTCGTAGAACACCCAACGGTTCGGGGGCGACGTCCTGGAGACGATGACCCCGTTGCTCTCCCATGCTAGTTCCGCGCCCACCAGCGCGGGCACCCCGCACTCGGCGCAAAGCGAAATCCTGTCCATCGTCAGCACCACCTAACGGTTTATGTGCCCATCCCTTCACGGAATATGGCCGACTGCTTTCATATTATTATAACCATTCCGCGATAACCATTCCGCGCCCGATCCCACTCGGCCTCGTTCGGTCTCCCCATGGGACCGCGGTTATAGTATCCTGGAGTTCCAGGCTGTCTCGGCATATCAGTTCGGATGAAAGGATGGGTGCTATGGAGTTCAACCTCGGTACATTCCTTACCAAGCGGGCGGAGCTGTTCCCGCACAAGGAGGGGCTTGTCTGCGAGGGCCTGCGCCTGAGCTTCTCCCAGATGAACGAGCGCTGCAACAAGCTCGTGCACGCCCTTCACGGACTGGGGGTGGGAAAGGGTGACCGCGTGGCCATCCTCGCCTTCAACGAGCCGGAATACTTCGACCTCTTCAACGCCGCGGCGAAGATGGGCGCCATCATGGTCACCCTGAACTACCGCCTGGCCGGGCCGGAGCTGCAGTACATCATGGAGGACTCGGGCGCCAAGGTGCTCATCTTCAGCAAGGAGTTCACGGAGGTGGTCGACTCCTTCCGCACTGACGTCCCGGCGGAGCACTACGTCGCCATCTCGGACGAGCCACCGGAGTGGGCGACGTCCTACGCCGCGGCCATCGCCGCCGAGCCCGCCGACGAGCCCGAGATCGTGGGCGGCGGGGATGATGTGCTGGCAATCCTTTACACCTCCGGCACTACCGGCAAGCCCAAGGGGGCCATGCTCACCCACAACGGCTTCTTCGTCACCTCCGACACCATCATCGCCACCATCGGGATGCCCGGCGATACCTTCCTCATCGTCCTTCCCCTGTTCCATATCGGAGCCCTGCCGGGAGCCATCCTCAACTCCCAGTTCGGCCTGCGCTGCGTGCTCTGCCGTACCCTGGACCCCGTGCGCTTCCTGGAGCTCCTGGGCGAGGAGAAGGTCACCGCCTTCGGCTCGGTTCCGCAACTGCTGCAGATCCTCAAGATGGTGCCGGACTTCGAGAAGTACGACTGGAGCTCGGTGCAGGTGATCCTGGTATACGCGGCCCCCGTTCCCGTGACCCTGCTCAAGGAGTACGCGGAGGCGGGCATCGAGGTGAGGCAGCTCTACGGCCTCACGGAATGCACCGGCCCCGCCGCGGTCATCGACGGCGAGCACGCCCTCTCCAAGGCCGGTTCCTGCGGCCTGCCCATGTTCTACATCGACATCCGCCTGGTGGACGAGGGCGGCAACGACGTTAGGCCCGAGGAGCTGGGCGAGGTCATCATGAGGTCCCAGAACGTGATGAAGGGCTACTGGGGCAAGCCCGAGGAGACCGCCAAGACCATCAGGGACGGTTGGCTGTACACCGGGGACATCGCCAGGATGGACGAGGAGGGTTACCTCTACATCATGGACCGCAAGAAGGACATGATCATCTCCGGCGGCGAGAACATCTACCCCGCCGAGATCGAGGACTTCCTCCTCTCCCACCCCAAGGTGGCCGATGTGGGTGTCATCGGCTGCCCAGACGAGCAGTGGGGCGAGGCGGTGCGCGCGGTGGTCGTGGTCAAGGAGGGAGAGGAGCTCACCGAGGTGGAGCTCATCGAGTACTGCAAGGGCAACATCGGCAAGTTCAAGATCCCCAAGAGCGTGGTCTTCGCGCCGGAGCTGCCCCGCACGCCCACGGGCAAGATCCTCAAGCGCGTCCTGCGCGACGAATACAACGTATGATCCCACCTGGGGTCAGCCCTGGAACGGGATCGTGATCCCACCTGGGGTCATCCCACCTGGGGTCAGCCCTGGATCCCACCTGGGGTCAGCCCTGGAACGGGATCGGAAGAGAGCAAGGAGAGATATGGGAAGAAGCGGGTAACATCTTGGGGCAAGAGAGCCTGTTGCATATACCTCGTACGAATCCCGCTCTCCC
>CAZQFX010000140.1:6350-7529 GCA_964592775.1 uncultured Actinomycetota bacterium | reverse complement strand
TGGTATTGCCGTACCGGTCTTCCTGGCCGCCCGTGGGAGCGCGGACGAGAAGGCCTGCCTCGCCAACCAGAGGAACTTCTTGAGCGCATCGGACATCTATGCGTCAGAAGTTGGCTGGTATCCGACGGCTGCTACACATGCGGCTTCGTCCGTAACCGGTCCTAGTGGACAGAACACAGCCGCATGGCCAGCTGGTTACTATGATGGTGCCCTGACCGGCGCTAACATGCCCATGTGCCCTGGCGGAGGAAATGTGACTGGACCCAATGGTGGAAGCGCGTATACCGCTGGTGGACAGGCTCGTGTAGTAACCGAATGCGATGAACACGGATCCCCGACGGATTAATCCGCCGCGTGGAACTGCTGTCGTAAGGATGGCAAAGGTATTCGGGAGAGGGGACGCGTCCCCTCTCCCGATCCTTATTATTTGAAAAGGCCCAGATAAGCATCCAGTATGGCCTGGCCCCAGAACAGGGCGATCACGGCACCCGCGGCGAGGAAGGGCCCGAAGGGCACGCGGGATTTCCTGCCCTTCTTGCCCGCAGCCATCAGCGCCACACCCACTATGGCGCCCAGAAGTATCCCGATGAAGAAGGCGACGAGCTCGATCTTCCAGCCCAGGAAGATGCCGGTGAAGGCGGCCAGCTTGGCGTCGCCCATGCCGAACCCCCTGGGGAAGATGAGGGAGGCGACGGCCCACGGCACGGCGACCACCACCATGCCGATGAGGCCGTCGGTTACGATGTGATAATCTCCCCGCACCAGGGACACGATGCCCATGGCCGCGAGGGCGACGGGGATGGCGGGATACATGACCTTGTTGGGGATGATCTGCCTCTCCAGGTCGACGGCGGCGACGATGATGAGCGCCGTGACCATGAACAGGTAGGGGATGAGCAGGGCATCCCATAGGAACCCCAGCTTGGCGAAAACGGCCAGGAAGAGCAGCCCGCTCAGCAGCTCCACCGCCGGGTAGCGCCACGATATGGGCTCGCCGCAATTCCGGCAGCGCCGCTTCAGGATGAAGAAGCTCGCGAGGGGGATATTGTCATACCAGACGATGGTCGTGCCGCAATTCGGGCAGAAGGACCGCGGAGCCCACAGGGATTTCCCCTCCGGGATGCGGTATATGGCCACGTTGTCGAAGCTGCCCACCACCAACCCGAAGAGAAAGACCAC
>CAZQFX010000140.1:0-6250 GCA_964592775.1 uncultured Actinomycetota bacterium | reverse complement strand
GAACGCCGATCGTCCGGCTCCCGGTACTCACGCGTGTACCCCGCCTTCATCGTGGCCTCATTATATTACCCTGCCTCCGATGCGGGCGGGTACATCTCGCGCATCAACCCCGCTTCCATCATCACCTCGTGAACGGATCCCGGCAGTAGCCGATCGCGCCCGCATTGCGGATATCGCTTACCATTATTACGACCCCATACCTTCAATACTTGAGAAGCCCGCTCCAGTGAGCCCGGCCGGGTGACGGGTCCCGGCTCCGGCCGGTCCTGTCGTCAGTTCGTGAGATAATGAGCGCGCAGGCTTGCTTGTTGATTACGTAAATAAGATTAAAGTATTGAATATAAAAGTTAAAGATATTATAATATTGTCAGGTTCTGGGACAAGAGGAGGAGAGGGACATGCAGATGCTAGAGCCAGATTTCTGGAAGGGCAAGGGAAGGTACTCCAAGCAGGCTCTTTCCCGCAAGATCGTCGATAACGGCCCGATCCATCTGCCGGAAAGCCCCGCTGTGGAGCCGCGGAAGAAATAACGCCCGGTCTCCGGGTTCCGGGACGTTAGGCCGCAAGGCCTACATCTCTTCACTCCGCGTAAAGGAAGAACATGGACGCATCGGATGCCGAGCAGCGCCGCAGGCGCATCATAGAAAGAGCCCTGGCGGAGCTCGAGGGCTTGGACCTCGCGGAACAGGCCCGCCTGGGAGGATTTGGCTGCCGGAGTACGGCGGAGGGAGGCCTTGTACTTACGCTGCCCTCATTCGGCGACCGCATCGAGATCGCTGTGCCCGCGGGCGAGGTCTCCATGCCCCCCCTGACCGACAGCCTGTCCATGCGCGTCCTCGCCCTGCGCTATGTAAGGCTCTCGTGCGGGGTGCCCGAGAGCGGGGAATGGATCGCCTACCGCGACCTGCCCGGCGGGAGGTTCTATTCCGCCACCCTTGTCCCCACGGTGGAACAGCCGCTGGCGCGCATCTTCGGAAGGAAGCATGGGCTGCTGGAAGAAGTCTCCAAACGTCTGGGTGGGATAAAGGCGGAGTTCGGGGACCAATCCCAAATCTTCCACCCTTTTCCGCGCACGCCGCTTCTTCTCATCCTTCACCATGGCGACGAGGAGTTCGTGCCCGACTGCCGGGTGCTATTCGACCGCTGCTGCTCACATTACCTCAACACTGACGACCTCAAGGTGCTCGCCACCCAGCTCGCGTCCGACCTCATGAAGTGCGCGGGCGGGGAGGCAGAGACGGAGAACCTGCTCTGGATGGTGGATTAGGCCGAAAATATCCCCTGGAAAGCGGAGCGATTAAGAGGTAGAATGATAGCGGCCGTGGTTAATAGTCATTAACCAGTACCAAGCGGTCATTAATGATTTGCGATTACATTTCCGTAGGCTTATCATGTTCCATGGGGAACGGACCCCGGGAAGCAAGGCCATAAGGAGGTCCTTTCCAAGAAGGATGGGCGAGTGAGCGGAGGATGAGTATGGCCAGGCCGGGCCTGAGACGAAAAAATGCCAGCATTTCCGGCGAGAAGAACCGCGCCTATCGATCGGTCCACCGCATAGGTTACGCCCCCCCGCAAGAACGATTTCCTCAAGCCAGGGAGATTGACATAGATCATGTCCATATGCCACCAGGGGTTCATATGCGGGCTTCACGTAGTGCGTCTCCGTTGCCTGGGAGGAAATGATATGATCAACGCGTTGAGCCCGGCCCTGGAAAAGGAGGTGGAGGAGCGGAGCGGCGAGAAAGCGCGCCTGTGCTACCAGTGCGGCAAGTGCAGCACGGGGTGCCTCTTCGATTTCGCCATGGACATCCTCCCCCACCAGGCCATGAAGCTCATCCAGTACGGCCAGAAGGAGCGGCTCCTCTCCAGCCACACAATCTGGATATGCGCCGCCTGCGAGACCTGCACCGCCCGCTGCCCCAACGGCATCGACGTGGCGGGGGTCATCGACGCCCTGCGCGCCATGGCTCTGGAGGAGGGGGTCAAGCCGGCGGAAAGGAACATCCCGCTCTTCCATGCATGCTTCCTCGGCAATATCCAGGCCACGGGCCGTATCAGCGAGCCCATCCTCATGGGTTCGTACAAGACATTCTCCGGCGACCTCGTGAGCGATATAGGGCTCGCCATGGAGATGCTCAGGAAGGGCAAGATAAAACTCATCCCCAGCATGGTCAAGGGGCGCCGGGATATCAGGCGTATCTTCAAGAAGGCGAAAAGATGAAATGCGGGAACTCTCCGGATTGCCCTCCCGCCTGTGTACTGCCCTTGCGCGGTAAGCGCATGAATGCCGCCGTTTAGTCGAAGGAGAGCAAGCGATGAAGGGGTTCGCCCATTCTTCCAGTGGTTCTGGTGCCATCACTTCCCGGGAAGGCAACCGTCTAGCGGGCCTTTTTTGCCGTATTCACGGCTCCACCCTCTCCGCAAGTGGTCGCGATTGCCATTTCAAGGTCGTAATCCGTATCAAGGAGAGCGGGCGATGAAGGGCTACGGTTTCTACCCCGGCTGTTCCCAGCTCTCCTCGGCGGAGGAGTACGGCGTCTCGGCGGAAAAGGTCTCCGAGGCGCTGGGCTTCCGCCTCGCCACTCTCCCCGACTGGAATTGCTGCGGCGCGTCGTCAGCACATATGACCAACCGCCTGCTCGCCGTCTCCCTGCCGGGGCGCGACCTGGCCAAGGCGAAGGAGAGGGGCGATGACCTGGTGGTGGTGTGCGCCGCCTGCTACCACAACCTGAAGAAGGCGCAGGAGAAGATGCTGGCCGACGAGCGGCTGGCCCGCCGCGTGGAGGGCATCGTGGGGGCGGACCCGCGCTTCCGCGGCAGGATAGTTCACCTCCTGGACGTAATCGCCGAGGAGGTGGGACTGGAGGAACTGGGGGATAAGGTAGTCCGGCCCCTGGAGGGGCTCAAGCCGGTTTCGTATTACGGCTGCCTCATGGTGCGCCCGCGGGGAATGATATCGAACGACGACCCGGACAATCCACGCCTCATGGACGATCTCATGGCCGCCCTGGGTGCCGAGGCGAGGAGGTGGTCCTACAAGACGGACTGCTGCGGCGGGAGCCTCTCGCTCACCCGCGCCGACATCGTGGTAACGCTGGTCAACCGGCTCTTCGAAGCCGCGGAGGAGGCTGACGCCAACTGCGTCGTCGTCGCCTGCCCCATGTGCCTCGCCAACCTGGAGATGCGGCAGAAGGAGGGCAAGCTCACCTTCGGGCTCGAGCACGACCTGCCGGTCTTTTTCTTCACCGAGCTATTGGGCCTGGCCCTGGGCGTCCCGGGGGCGGAGAAATGGTTCGCCAAGCACCTCATCGACCCGCGCCCGCTGCTCTACGCGGCGGGGCTGGCATAGGGGGTGCGAGATAGTGGAGAAGAAGGCCGGCTCCAAGAAAAACGAGGTAAGGGCGAGAAGCTAATCAAACAAGAAAGATGGTGGAAAGAAAAAAGTGAAGTGGCAAAGAAAGAAAGCGCCATAGGGGGGAACAGGAAGAAGATCGCGGCGGGGAAACGCAGGAAAAATACACCACAAAGACGTTTCATCGGACAACAAAGGCGGTGCGCCGGAGCGCATCTCCGCAAGCAGGAAGAGCAACATGACGGATAGCGGAAAGGGGAAGACGGATAAAGCAGGTCAGGAGAGCCGCAAAATGGGTATCAAGAAAGGCGAAAAATCCATAGATGGAAGTGAAACGCAGACCAATGTGACTCGCGCAACCGAAGTAAGCGTCGTGGGCGCGGTGATGGTCGTGGGCGGGGGCGTAGGCGTCATACAGGCCTCCCTCGAGCTCGCGAACATGGGCTACAAGGTTTTCCTCGTCGAAAGTTCCCCCTCCGTGGGCGGGATAATGGGCATGCTGGACAAGACATTTCCCACCAACGAGTGCTCCATGTGCATCCTCTCACCCAAGATGGTGGAGATGGCATCCAACATCAACATCGAGGTCATCACGCTGGCCGACGTGCTCTCCTTGGAGGGCGAGGCGGGGGACTTCGAGGTGAAGCTGCGCATCCGCCCCCGCTACGTGGACACGGACAAGTGCACGGGCTGCGGGGATTGCACCGCCAAGTGCCCGGTGAAGATACCCGATCTCTACAACGCGGGCCTCTCCACCACGCGCTGCATCCGCGTGCCCTTCCCCCAGGCGGTTCCGGGCGCCGCGGTCATCGACCCCGAGGCGTGCCGCTGGCTCACCAGGGAAAAATGCGGCAACTGCGTCAAGGTGTGCCAGGCCGGCGCGGTCGATTTCGACCAGGTGGAGAGGGAGGAGGTGCTGCGGGTGGGGATGGTCATCGCCGCCCCCGGCAACAAGCCCTTCGACGCCTCGCGCAAGACGGAATACGGTTACGGTTTCCACGGGAACGTGGTCACCTCGCTCGAGTTCGAGCGCATCCTGGGCGCCAACGGCCCCACCCAGGGCCGCTTGGTGCGCCCCTCCGACGGCGAGGAGGTGCGCAAGCTCGCCTTCGTGCAGTGCGTGGGCTCGCGCGACACCACGGTGGGCAACGGCTACTGCTCCAGCGTCTGCTGCATGTACGCCACCAAGCAGGCCCTCATCGCCAAGGAGCACCTGCCCTCGATCGAGCCGACCATATTCTTCATTGACATGCGCGCCCACGGCAAGGACTTCGAGAAGTACTACACCGCCGCGGAATTGCGCTACGGCGTGCGCTACGTCCGCGGGCTCATCTCCGGCATACGCGAGAAGCAGCGCACCAGGAACCTGCTGCTGCGCTACGCGGACGAAGCGGGGCGCATGCGGGAGGAGGAGTTCGACATGGTGGTGCTCTCCATCGGGCTGGAGGCGCCGCGCGGCCTGAAGGAGGGACTGGGCCTGGAGGTGAACGAGTACGGCTTCGCGGAGGCCGACCACTTCCTGCCGGTGCTCTCCTCGCGGCCCGGCGTGCTGGTCTGCGGCGCGGCACAGGAGCCCCGGGACATCCCGGATACCGTCACCCAGGCGACGGCCGCGGCAGGCATGGCCTCCCAGGCGTTGCACGGGGCGAGGAACACCCTGCTCACCCGGCGCGATCACCCGCCGGAGAGGGACGTCAGCGGGGAGGAGCCCCGCGTGGGGGCGATCATCTGCCGCTGCGGCTCCAACATCGGCGGCTTCGTCGACGTGCCGGCGGTGGTCGAGTACGCCATGGACCTGCCGGGGGTGGTATGGGCGGAAGAGCGGCTTTACGCGTGCTCGCAGGACGCGCAGGACTGGATACGCCAGGTGGTGGAGGAGAACAGGCTCAACCGCCTGGTGGTGGCATCCTGCACGCCGCGCACCCACCAGCAGCTCTTTCGCGAGACACTGCAGTCGGCGGGCGTGAACAAGTACCTCTTCGAGATGGCCAACATCCGCGAGCACTGCTCCTGGGTGCACATGCGGGAGCCGGAGAACGCCACGCGCAAGGCGAAGTACCTGGTGAAAATGGCGGTGGAGAAGGCGCGTCGCCTGGAGCCGCTTTCGGAGGGGGAGAGCGGCGTCGTGCCGCGCGGCCTGGTCATCGGCGGTGGGGTGGCGGGGATGAACGCGGCCCTCAACCTGGCCGCTTCCGGCTTCCGGGTCTACCTGGTGGAGAAGGAAGCGGAACTCGGCGGCCTCGCGCGCGACATCCGTTTCAACCGCACCGGAGACGACGTGCAGGCTTACCTGAAGGAGCTGACCGAAAGGGTGGAGCGCGAGAAGCTGGTGAGCGTGTTCGCCGGTCACAGAGTCGTCGGCATACGCGGTTTCGTGGGGCAGTTCGAGACCCTCGTCAGGGACGGCGAGGGCCGGGAGACGCTGCTCGAACACGGGGCGGTGATCGTGGCCACCGGCGGTGGCCAGTACCAGCCCACGGAATACCTCTACGGCACGGACGGGAGAGTGCTGACGCAGTTGGAGCTGGAGGAGAGGATAGCCGCGGCGGACGCGTCGCTGCGGGAACTCGGACGCGTGGTGATGATACAGTGCGTGGGCTCGCGCGAGGAGGAGAGGCCCTACTGCTCCAAGGTATGCTGCACTGAGACAGCGAAGAACGCCCTGGCCCTGAAGGAGCTTAGCCCCGCCACCGAGGTCTACGTCCTCTACCGCGACGTGCGCACCTACGGCTTCCGCGAGGACGCCTACCGCGAGGCGCGCGAGGCTGGCGTGGTCTTCCTGCGCTTCGACGGCGGCGAGAGGCCCGAAGTGCGGGACGTGGCGGGCACGCTGCAGGTGAAGGTGGCCGACGCGAGCCTAGTGCCCCGGTCCATAAGTACGCCCGCATTCGACCGCCG
>CAZQFX010000139.1:0-7563 GCA_964592775.1 uncultured Actinomycetota bacterium | reverse complement strand
AGAACACCGAGTATCCGCCGCACTTGATGACGTCCTTCACGCGGTCAACGAAGTACAGGCGGCCCAGCTTGTCCTTGCGCCCCATGTCCCCGGTGCGCAGCCAGCCGTCCACGATGAGCTCGGCCGTGGCCTCCGGGTTGTCCCAGTAGCCCTTGGTGATGCCGGGCCCGGCCACGGCCACCTCGCCCACCTCGCCCGCGGGGACCTTCCTGCCGTCCTCGTCGATGATGCGTACGCGCACCGGCGGCAGCGCCCACCCCACGCATCCCCTGGGGAACTTCAGCCCCAGGATGGCGATCTTCAGGGTGGCGATGCCGGCCAGCTCAACCATGCCGTAGACCTCGGTGAAGAAGGCCTTTGGGCGGAAGGGGCCGAGCTTGAAGAGGGTGCCCCTGGAGCGGAAGGCCTCCGCGTACTCGTCGGGCATGGCGTCGGCCGCGCTGCCGAACATCTTCAGGGTCGAGAGGTCGTAGGAGTCTATACCGTGCGCGAGCATCATGGCGTACATGGCGGGAACGCCCACGAAGAGCCCGATCTTCTCCCGCTGCATGGCCTCGAGGACGGCCTGGGGCTCGAAGTGGCGCATGTAGTAGGCGCGCAGCCCCACGCAGGCACCGATGATGTAGCAGCCGAAGCCCATGACGTGGGCGGCTGGCAGGCAGAAGAGCCCGGAGAAGCTCGGGCCCACCGGGATCACGGCAGCGCCTATCTTCTGCGCCGTGAGCAGGCAGCGCGAGGTCATCACCGCCCCCTTGGGAAATCCCGTCGTGCCCGAGGTGTAGAAGATGGCCACCTCCCGGTCGGGGTCCAGCGTCACGCCCTCCCACGCTCCGGCGGCGCTCATGGTCTCGTCCAGGGAGGCGAACCCGTCGAGCGTCTCATCCTGCGGGCCGGCCATTATCCAGCGCTTGATGCTCGGGATCTTTTCCTTGCTCCCTATGTTCCCCTCGAAGACCTCCCTGTCCACGATGAGAGTCTCGGCCCCGCTGTTCTCCATGATGTAGCGCATCTCCCTGCCCTTGAGCATGTAGTTCATAGGCACGGCGATGGCGCCCGCACGGGTAATGGCGAATATGGTCATGGGCAGGTCTCCGTTGTTGCCGGTGGATATGCCCACCCTCTCACCCGGGCGCACGCCCAGGTCACGCAGGGCGGAGGCCGCCCTGTCCACGAAGCGGGCCGCGTCGTCGTAGGAGAGGTCACGCTGCGAGAAATCGCGGTAGCGCAGCGGCTCGTACAGGGTGCTGAAGGGCTTGTCCCCCCTCAGCTCCGCCATGCGCTCGTGAAAATTGGCCAGCGTGAGGTCTCTTTGCAGCGCGAGCTTGAACTTGTCCGGTAAGACAGTCATCCGTGCCCCCTTCCGCTCCCTTGAACATATTGCCGGAGTTTTTACGCGAACATACTTGCACCATGGCCACGCCCTGTCAATCTCCGTGCGTGTTTCGCCACGTCTCACCAGCTATGTGTTATCATTGTTAACCGACACGAAGTCGAATGTTGGAACGGGTTCAAACCCTCTACAACAACGGGCGAAGGGATCGTCTAAGATGGCGAAGCGCAGCAAATCCGACATCACGCGGGAAAGGCTCAAGGACGCCGCCCACGAGGTGTTCGTGGAGAAAGGGTATCACGGCACCAAGGTGGTGGACATCATCGAGAGGGCGGGATGCGGGCACGGCACCTTCTACGACTACTTCAAGAGCAAGGACGAGGCGCTCCTGGCCATCCTCGACGAGCTCATCCGCGAACTCGGGCGCCTGGGCGAATCCTCGCGCGTCCTCATGGCGCGCATAGCCTTCGACGACTACGACGCCATACGCATCCTCCTGCACGGTATCGGCGATATCTTCGAGCGGCACAGCGACCTCAACAACGTCTATATCGAGGCGGCCCTGGAGAGCGCGGTCTTCAGCCGCGTCTTCGACGACTTCCATAACACGTTCTCGGGGATCCTCGAGAGCAAGATCCGGCAGATGCAGGATTCCGGCAAGTGCGAGGGTATCGACGCCCGCGTCGCTTCCCAGATACTGGTAACCCTGGTCGGGTTCACCGCTTACGGCCGCCAGGCCGGGTTCATCGAGGGGGATAGCGAGAAGACCACGGAAAACCTGGGGCTGCTCGTCTTCCGCGCCCTCAATTATTGAGAGCATTGAGAGCCCCCTCACAGGTCGAGGAGGTCGAGATACCAGCGGCCATCCTCGTAGATAAGAGGGATGCGCAGGGCATCGCCCTCGCTAATCTCCATCTCGCTCCCATCGGGCGCGAAGAACGCCCCCCAGACGTAGACGTCCGCTTTGTCGCCGGCGGTTTCGATCACGTAGGCCGCGTCCTGTATGCCGGTGAAGGGGACGCCCTCCAGGAAACCGGCGATAAGCACTCCCCCCAGGGTCTTGTCATCGGTTTCCGGCATCTCCGCCCGCGCCTGCGCGACAAACGACGGCGCCACCAGGGCTACGAACTCGGCCCTTTCCCCGCTTAGCGCCGCCCGCAAGGCCCTGTCCGCTACCGCTTCTTCTTCCGTGCGGGGGGCGGCGGGCGAGCCGCCGCAGCCGGCGGCGGCTGATAACAGCAGGGCGGCGAGGGCGCAGGCCAGGAGCGGAGGCGCCAGGCGCCTGTTATCCGCCGCTATGTATCGCCGCCCATGGCCGGACTGGCCACGGGAGCATGTTCGGGCGCGAAGGCTGCTGCCATCCACGACCATGGATTGCCGTCCACGACCGCGGCGCCGTCCGGCATCAGCGCTTCTAACCGACACGGATCTCCTGGTCTCCATATAGCAATCCGCCCCTGCTTCCATGTTCGCGATGCGGCGTATTTCGTTGGCCCCGGAGGCATATAGCCCCTTGCTCTCCATAACGAAAGCGGCTCCCGGACCTCCGCCGGCGACGCGGTACAGCTCATGAGATCCGGACCGATACGATCCCCTGCCGTCCACGCCGCAAGCGGTCCCCGGTTCCATGTTTGCGATCCGGTTCATCTTGAAGGCCGCTGTTGGCCGAACCCTTATATTCCCACACGGTTAGCCGGCCCTGGTTCTCCGTTTGCAGCCCGGCCTGGCTCATGCAACCCAGATCGTCTCCTCCGATACCTTTTTCCACTCGCCGCCTTCCTTGCGCAACAGGTAGCGGACGCCGGAGCCCGCCAGGGGATTGTAGAGGGAGCCTATCTCCACCACCGCCTGCGTCCCTTCCCCGTCCACTTCGATCACGGTGACGGAGTGCTGGCTGTAGGTCCAGTTCCTGGGGTCGCCGCCCTCCCGCATAGCGGCCAGTTCCTTGAATTCCTCCAGGGTTATCTCGCTGAGCGCCCCGCCCTCCCATTTCCAGAACCCCAGGCCGAGCTCATCGGGAGACACGTCCGAGACGCCGGTCGATTTCCTCATCCACAGAACGAGGAAATCGGAATCCCGCCGTTCGGGTACGAGGATGTTGTTGATGGCATAGAACAACAGCTCCTCCTCGACCCCCAGTTTCTCCTCCCCGCCGCAGCCGGATACGAGGGCCAGCGGCAGCAGGAGCAGCATGGTGGCGACCAGGGCCTGGGCCGTCTTCTTCATGCCATCATTATAGCCCACGCCGCGGCCTTTCTCCGCCGGGCCTTGGGGTCGAGCCTCGGAATCGGCCTGGGTAATCAAGTGACATGGGTGGTTAGAAGGCTTAACCCTCCCAATAGCAGCTATACCTGGTTCTTCTGCGAGAAGCATGGGCGAATGGAGGATGGGGATGGTCCAGTCAGGCCGATTCCGAGGCTCGACCTCAAGGCCTGATAGGGGGCGCGGAAGGGAGGCCGCTTGGGCCTCCCTTCACGTAGATGGACGGCTTCCAGGGCCTAGACGTCGTTCAGCTTGCCGCTGTGGTAGTCGTCATAGGCGGAGAGGTCGAGCAGGCCGTGGCCGGAGAAATTGAAGAAGATGCACTTGGACTCGCCGCTCTCCCGGCACTTCAAAGCCTCGTCGATGGCCGCCTTGATGGCGTGCGAGGTCTCGGGCGCCGGCACGATCCCCTCCGTCTGGGCGAAGGTCACCGCCGCCTCGAACACCTCCACCTGGTGGTAGGCCACGGCCTCCATCACGCCCTCGTCCACCAGCAGGCTGATGATGGGCGAGTCGCCATGATACCTGAGCCCTCCGGCGTGGGACGGCGGGGGCACGAAGTCGTGTCCCAGCGTGTACATGAGCACGATGGGGGCCATGCCCGCCGTGTCCCCGTAGTCGTATTCGTAGCGGCCCGCGGTGAGGGTGGGGCAGGAGGTGGGCTCCACGGCGATGAGGCGTATGCCGCTCCCCTCGAGCTTCTCTTTCACGAAGGGGAGGGCCGTGCCGCCGAAGTTGGAGCCGCCGCCCACACAGCCGATGACCATGTCCGGGTAGTCGTCGAACATCTCGAAGGCCTTCTTGGCCTCCAGGCCGATCACCGTCTGGTGCAGGAGCACGTGGTTGAGCACGCTGCCCAGGCTGTACTTCACGTCATCCGCCTGCACGGCCTGCTCCACCGCCTCGGAGATGGCGATGCCCAGGCTTCCCGGCGTGTCCGGATATTCCGCGAGCATCTTCTTCCCGAATTCCGTCATCTCGCTGGGGCTCGCCGCCACCTTGGCCCCCCAGGTCTCCATGAGGGAGCGCCGGTAGGGCTTCTGCGCGTAGCTGGAGCGCACCATGAACACCTGCAGCTCGAGGCCGAAGAAGTTGCACCCCAGGGCCAGGGCGCTCCCCCACTGCCCGGCTCCCGTCTCCGTGGTGAGCTTCCGGGTGCCTTCCTTCTTGTTGTAGTAGGCCTGGGCCACGGCGGTATTGGGTTTGTGGCTGCCCGCCGGGCTCTCTCCCTCTTGCTTGTAATAGATGCGCGCCGGGGTCTGCAGGCGCTTCTCCAGCCTCTCCGCCCGCACCAGGGAGGTGGGCCTCCAGATCTTATATATCTCGCGCACCTCGGCGGGTATCTCGATATAGCTCTCCTGGCTCACCTCCTGCATTATCAGGCCCATGGGGAACAGGGGGGCGAAGTCGTCCGGCCCCGCCGGCTCCCTGGTGATGGGATGCAGCGGCGGCGCCAGCGGCTTCGGCAGGTCGGGAAGCACGTTGTACCAGGCCTCCGGGATATGCTCTTCGGACAATCGGATCACTTTCGGCTTCTCACCCATCTTCTTTCCTCCTGACTCCTGTCTGCTTTAGCCCAGTCGCGGAATAAAAACGGCCACGGAGTGGCTTTCTCCGTGGCCCGTTGATGCCTGCCCTCGGCTACCGGACGCGGGGTGGGCAAACACCGCCACGGCGGGCCTGCCACCACCAGAGAGCTCCTCCCCTTTGCAGCCTGATAACTTCGCTCACGTTACCATCCTTTTCCTGGATGTTCTGCCGATGTCACTAGATTATCGGCGCAGCAAACGCCACTGTCAAGGCGTCCGGGAAGATGCAGCGTAAAGAGAGGCCGGTTCTATAGGCAGTTGCCCCGATATTTCACCATCGTGTGGTGAAATATCCGCCTTTTAACGGTTAAATTGTCGACTTCTAAAGCCGAACCTGGGGGTCAAGTCCGCGATTCTGGTAGACTGTTTAGGCCGGTTGCGTGCAAACCTTTTTGATGCCGGCAAACGCTGGCCGGGGAGGACCTCGATGGCGGAACGTCCACAGGGCCTGTTGGGAGACATCAAGACCCTCTTCAGCGAGGAGGGCACCATGCGGGGCAAGGCCGGCCCGCGCCAGGCCCTGCGCATCCTCCTGGTCAAACCGGGCGTGCAGGCCCTGCTCCTCTACCGCCTCTACCGCCCCCTGTACCTGCGCGGCATGAGGCTGCTGCCGGAGTTCCTGGCGCGCCTTAATTATTTCCTCACCGGGGCGGAGATCGATCCCGGGGCGGACATCGGGCCCGGCTGCCACATCTGGCATGCCGCCGGCGTGACCATCGGCCGCGGGGTCAGCCTGGGGGCCAACTGCTGGCTGCTGCACAACGTGACGCTGGGCGGCCGCGGCGCCTCCCCCTTCAACCTCGGGGAGGAGGGTTTCCCCCGTATCGGCGACAACGTCATCCTCTATACCGGGGTCACCGTCCTGGGCAACCTGGAGATAGGCTCGAACACCGTGGTGGGGGCCCATTCGCTGGTGCTGAACTCACTCCCGCCGGGGTGCCTGGCGTACGGCGTTCCCGCCAGGGTCATCCAGCAAACGCAGGAAGATTAGGCTGAATCCGCGTCCGTTTCGGAGCATTCCTCTAGAGGAATACGGCTGCATCGGATCGTTTCCATGGCTTGGCCCTTTTGTTACATGAATCGACGGCAAAAGTCGATCCTGATGCCACGACCCCTTTGTTAGAAATGAAACATGCTTTTCCCCTGGGAGTATGAACGAACGGCCGTTCAAGACGAGTCTAACGGAAGATATATCCTTCTGCCTGGAAGTCTGGAGAATGAAACGTTGAAGGAGCCTGTTGCATAACCCTCGTATGAATCCCGCTCTCCCAGAATTGCGGCAAAATAGGCATCAATACGGGGGGCGAACGGTCAATATTGGGCCGTTTCGGTGAATATGTGGAGAGCAATATGTCTGACGCAGGGTTTGTGCGACGGCCTCGAAGATGAGTTAAATTCCGAGGTGTTCCGCCCGCTTAGCCCGTTTCAACTCCTCCGCCGCCAGGTGGGCCCTCCTCTGGGGCTCGGGGAGCCTCACCCCGCGCAAGCACGCGAGCACCATGTCTACGCATGTCTGAAGGTCCACGAGATGGCCTACCGATACATGGAGGGGCTTGACCCCGCGCCGTGTGCGCAGCACCGCTCCCACCGTACGCCCCTCGTAGAGCAGCGGCGCCCGGTCCCCCACCTCGGGGCCCGGCTCCTCCGCCTCGCCCAGAAGCCTGGATTTGGCGCATCCGATGGTCGGTATGCCGGTGAGGACGCCCAGGTGGGAGGCCAGCCCGAAGCCGCGCGGGTGGGCCAGCCCCTGGCCGTCCACGAAGATGAGGTCCGGCGTGCTCTCGAGGTCCTCGAGGGCGGGCAGCAGGGCGGGAAGTTCACGGAAGGAGAGGAGGCCGGGCACGTAGGGGAAGGCGACCTCCGCGGCCGAGATGGACACCTGGAGCGTTTCCAGTCCCGGGTAGCCCATGAGCACCACCGCGCCCAGGGCCAGTCTGTGCTCGCGCAGATAGGAGATGTCCGTACCTGCGATCAGCTTGACCCCCGCGGGGTCCAGCGCCGGCCCCTCGCGCACATCGCAGCTCAGCTTCTCCTGTATCTCCCTGGCCTCCGCCACGCTGACGTCCAGGGGATGGCGCCTTGTTATCCGCACACGCCTTCCTTTCCCCGCCGCGACGCCTTGATGTTATATGTCGCCGTATATTGAACGCAATCACGACGATGCGACAAGGGCAGGCCAGCGCATTTATCCGCCATAGCAGGCATTGCATTGCCAATACTTGCAGCCACAACCAGCGGCAGGGCGCGCAAGCGGATGCGAAAAAGCCGTATCGCATGGAGCCGGGGCCGACGAGGATGCCGCAGGAGCCCTGGATGCTTTACGGGGTCAGTCATCCATGGCGCGCGGCCGCGACACCACGGAGTATGAAGATCTTCAGCGAC
>CAZQFX010000138.1:0-7584 GCA_964592775.1 uncultured Actinomycetota bacterium | reverse complement strand
AGGCGATGCTCGCCACGAAAAGCGGCCAGGAACCTCCCCGTATGATACCGAAGGCCGTGCCCGGGTTGCGTAGTTGGCACAGGTCGCCGAACCCGCCCAGGGAGACCGATTCGCCCGCCGGCAGATAAACCCTGACCAGGGCTTTGCTCAACTGGTCGATGGCCAGCGTGACGAGGGCGGTTACCACGAGGGTTACCGGTAAGCCTTTTCTTCTTTCTGTTTGCACGAAATGCAGAGGTTGGCGTAGGGCAGCGCCTTCAGCCGTTCTTCCGGGATCAGCAGGCCGCACATCTCGCAGATGCCGTAGGTGCCGTTGTCGATATGTTCCAGGGCCTCGTTGACGCGTTTCAGTATATCCTTGACGTTCTCGGAGAGGGAGAGGTCCCTCTCGCGCTCGAACGTGGTGGTTCCGCTGGCCGCGTATTCCTCCTCGAAAGGCATCTCGCCCGAAAAGTCGGACTGGGAGGAATGCAGATTCCCCTCCTCCAGATCTCGGTACTGCTTCTCCAGCACCTCCTTTTCCCGGAGGAGTATCTTCTGAAAAGCCGCGAGCTTTCTCTTGTTCATCTATGATCACTGCCTCAAACGCTCTTGTCGCAATACATTATCCCTATTATGCACGATTATTCCCTTTACACAAGTACGAAATACGGGGCGCGCGCATGGCGGCGGAGGCGTCATGGCAAGGCATGCTTCGGTGCGAAATCAACGGCTTCGGAACTGGCGCCTAGACCTCGGCGGCATCCCGGACCACGGGCAGGCAGCGATCGCATATCTCGGGGTGGGCCTCGTCCTCGCCCACCGATATACGGTAGTTCCAGCAGCGCGAGCACTTCCGGCCGGGGGCGCGCTCCACGCTCACCTGCAGGTCTCCCTCACCGTCGAGCATAGACAACTCCACCTGGGAAACGATGAAGAATGTGGGCAGGAACTCCTCCCTGACCTCGAGCACCTCCCGCAGCGACCGGGGAACCGCGAGTTTGACCGCCGCCTCCAGGGAAGTCCCCAGTTCCTTCGTGGCGCGCTTTTCCTCCAACGACCTGGTCACGGCCTCTCGCACGCCCAGAAGGCTCTCGTAGACGGCTTCCAGCCCCTGGTTCTTCCAGGCCTCCTCGGTCCGCGGCCATTCCTGGAGCTGCACGCTGTCCATATCCCGGCCACTTATCAGGTCCCATGCCTCCTCCGCCGTGTGGCAGAGTAACGGCGCCATGAGGCGGGTGATGGTATGCAATATATTGCGGACGGCGGTCTGCGCCGACCTCCTCTGATCCGAAGCGGGCGCGAACGTGTACAGGCAGTCCTTGCGGATATCGAGATACAGCGAGCTCAGGTCCACGGCGCAGAAATTGTGCAGCGCGTGGTAGGCCGCGTGCAGCTGGTATTCCTCCATGGCCCGCGTGCAGCGCTCCACCAGGCCCTGCAGCCGTGACATGATCCAGCGATCCAGCTCCTCCATGCGCGACGGGGGCAGGGCGTCCCGCTCCGGATCGAAATCGTAGAGGTTCCCGAGCAGGAAGCGCAGCGTGTTGCGGATCCTGCGGTAGGCTTCCACCAGGCGGTCGAAGATCTCCTGCGAGACGGGGATGTCCACGGTATAGTCGGCGGCGGCTACCCACAGGCGGAGGATGTCCGCGCCCAGTTCGTTGCAAACGTCCTGGGGATAGATGACGTTGCCCAGCGACTTGGACATCTTCCTCCCCTCCGCGTCCACGAAGAAGCCGTGGGTGAGGACGGAGCGGTAAGGGGATTTGCCCCGGGCACCCACGGCGGTCAAGAGGGAGCTCTGAAACCAGCCCCGGTGCTGGTCGCTCCCCTCCAGGTACATGTCGCACGGCCAGGTAAGCCCCTCCCGCCGCTCGAGTACCGCCTCGTGGCTTACTCCCGACTCGAACCACACGTCCAGGATGTCCGTCTCCTTGCGGAATGCGGTCGAACCGCATTGTTCACACGCGAAACCCTCCCCGAGGATATCCCCCGGTTCTTTCTCGAACCAGGCATCGGCCCCCTCGGCTGCGATCAGCTCTTCCACCTTGCGCAGGGACTCGCGGGTGAAAAGCTCCCTGCCGCAATCTCCGCAGAAGAAGGCGGGTATGGGCACCCCCCAGGACCTCTGGCGGGAGATGCACCAGTCGGGTCGCGTCTCCAGCATGCCCAGCATGCGGCGGCGGTTCCAGCCCGGTATCCAGCTCACCTCGTCCACCGCCGCGATGCAGCGTTCGCGTAGCGAAGCGCCGTCGTAGGGACGGTCCACGGCGACGAACCACTGCGGGGTCGCCCGGAAGATGACCGGTCCCTTGCAGCGCCAGCAATGGGGGTAGGAGTGGGTGAGGTCGCTCTCCCCCAGTAGCAGTCCCCTTTCCCTCAGATCCTCGATGATGCTTGGATTGGCGTCGTCCACGAAGAGCCCCTCGAACTCGGAGGCCTCGGCCGTGAACCTCCCCAGGTCGTCCACGGGCATGGGCATGGGCAGGCCGTATTCCAGCCCCACCCGGTAGTCCTCCTGGCCGTGCCCGGGCGCGATATGCACCGCACCCGTGCCAACTTCCGTGGTGACGTAGTCCGAGGCCACCAGCCTGGAGGGCCGGTCCCGCCATGGATGCCGGGCCTCCAGGCCCGCGAGCTCGCTCCCTTTGAACTTGTCCCTCGCCTCGTAATCCTCCCTTCCCATCTCCTGCATGGCTTTTTCGAGGAGGGGATCCCCGACGACTAGGTTCTCTCCGCCTGCCCGCACCATGGCATAGTCCATGCGGGGATGGAGGGCGATGCCTACGTTGGCCGGCAGGGTCCAGGGGGTGGTGGTCCAGATGACCACCGCCGCCTCCTCTCCCGTCCGCGGCAGCGGGCCCAGCAGGGGAAACTTCACGTAGATGGATGGCGAGGTCTTGTCCGTGTATTCCAGTTCCGCCTCGGCCAGGGCGGTCACGCAGCGCGGGCACCAGTGGATGGGCTTGCGGCTTCGGAATATGAGCCCCTTGGAGAGGAGTTCGGAGAGCACCCTTATGTTCACCGCCTCGTAGGCGGGTTTGAGGGTAAGGTAGGGGTTCTCGAAATCCCCCCGTACGCCCAGGCGCTGGAACTGCTCGGACTGGCGGTCAACAAAATGCAGCGCGTAATCGCGGCAGCGCCTGCGCACCTCCATGACGTCGAGTTTTCCCTCCTCCTCCCCGAGGAGCTTCTCCACGTTGAACTCGATGGGCTGGCCATGGCAATCCCAACCCGGCACGTAGGGGCAGAAATGGCCGCTCATGCTCTTGTACCTGATGATGATATCCTTGAGGATCTTGTTCAGCGCCGTGCCCAGGTGGAGGTCGCCGTTGGCATACGGCGGTCCGTCGTGGAGTATGAAGGGGGGTTTTTCCTTCGTAGCCTCCAGCACGCGGCGGTAGATGCCCTCTTCCTTCCACCGCTTCTGGATCTCGGGTTCCCTCCGCGGCAGGTTCGCCTTCATGGGGAACTCCGTCCGCGGGAGATTCAAGGTCTTGCGGTAATCCATCATTTCACGGCTCCGAGAACAACTTGGGATTTTGCTCCATTATTAGCACGCGCCGTCTTGGGGTGTCAACGAAATCGCTTTTCAGGGGCCATGCGCGGCGGTCCTGCCATTGTGAGGCCTCTCATATGGAATGGTGATGAGTTAAAGAGGCTCCTGGCCGGCAAACCGAACCGAGCGAGGACCGCTACCCCCAGGTCTCGGGAACAAACAACAAACAACTATTCCCAGAAGAAGTGTTTCTCTCCCTCTTCCGCCTCCGGTTCGGCGGCGGGCCCGGGTGCCGGTTCCGGGGCCGGCTCCATGACGGGTTCCGCGGGCGGCATGGGGGCCGGCTCCTCACGCACCATCGGCTCGCGCATTATCTCCATCTCCTGCGCTGGCGTATAGGTCGGCGTTGGCGGCGGTGCCGGAGGCTCTTCGACCACGGACGGGGGTTCCTCCCTGGCGTATTGCGGGGCGGCCGGCTCCTGGACCGGCGCCGCGGCAGATGTCTCTAAGTTGATCCCCGACTGTGCCTCCATGGCTTGCACAGCCGGAGCAGGCCCCCCGGCGCGCATGAATCCCTCCACGGGTTCGCGGGGTGGGAACGAAGGCTGGGGTATGCCGGGTGCAGCCTGTTCTGGTACCGCCTCCGGCTCGAACTCGGGCACGGGTGCCGGCGCTGTTTCCGGTGGCGCCGTCGCGGCGGCGGGCTGGTCCTTCAGCTCCGCGGCGGCCAGGCGCGCTTCGTAATCCCTGATCATAGCCTTGTTGCTGTCCAGGAGTTCGTGAAAGGCCGCCATATAACGGTAAACCTGGTCGCGTATGCCTGCGAACGACTGCGAGATACGGGACCTCTCGGCTTGCGCCTCCTCGAGGATACGCGTGCTCTGCTCCTGCGCCTCCTTAAGCTGCGCTTCGGCCTGGGCCCTCGCTTCCTGCACGATGTTGTCCGCGCTTTTCTGCGCGTTTATGAGCGCGTTCTGCAGGGTCTGCTGCATGGAGTCGAACTGGCCCGCCTTCTGGCGCATGGACTCGACCATTTCCGCCTGCTCCTGGTTGCGGTGGAGCAACCTGTCCAGTTCATCCGCTACCATGTCCAGGAAGGCGTCGACCTCCTCCTTGTTGTACCCTCCCATCCGGACCGTACTGAATTCCTTATGGTGGATATCCATGGGGCTGATAGCCAACTCAACCGCCTCCTTTAGGCACGCCACACCGCCTGCACGGGCATGACTTCCCGTTACACACAAGTATAAAGTCTATCGGGGCTTTCCGCTAACAAGTTTACCCGCGCCCTCATCAATGGAAAACCCTTTCCACCAGCCATCGCAAGAAGAATATGGCCAGGATGAGCACCATGGGCGAGAGGTCCAGCCCCACCCCTTCACCCACGGGTATCACGGGTATCACCCTGCGCAGAGGCGACAACAGGGGTTCGGTGATATCGTAGATGAACACCACTATCGTCCTGATGCCGCGAGGCCACTTCACCGGCAGCCATGCTATGATGATCCTCGCGAATACCGCCACCAGATAGGCCAGCAATATCCAGGACAGGATATCGCCGACTATCTCCACCTCAGACCTCCTTGGCCCTCTTCCAGGCGGCCGCCACCGCCTTGTAGAAGGCGTTGCGCAGCCCCGACTCCTCGAAGACCTCCAGCGCGGCTATGGTCGAGCCTCCCGGTGAAGTGACCATGTCCTTGAGGTGGGCGGGATGCTGGCCCGTCTCCCGCAGCATCATCCCCGCCCCGATCATGGTCCCGGAAACCAGCTCCAGCGCCAGGGCGCGGTCGAGGCCCAGCCTTACTCCCGCGTCGCAGAGCGCTTCCGCTATGACGTAGAAATAGGCGGGGCCGCAGCCGGAGATGGCCATCGCCTCGTCCTGCAGTTTCTCGTCCAGCTCGTAGACCCTGCCCAGGCAGGAGAAGATCTCCCTCGCCCTTTGACGCGCTTCGTCTCTCGCGTTGCTCCCGTAGCTCAATACGGAGACCGCCGCTCCCACCATGGCGGGGTTGTTAGGCATGGCGCGCACCACGGGCGTCCCGGGCGCGAGTATCCCTTCCATGAGCTCAATGGTCTTCCCCATGGCGATGGAGATGACCACCTGGATATCGTCGATAACTCCGGACAGCTCGCGCAGGACCGCCTCCAGTCTCTGCGGCTTCACCGCAAGCAGGACCACCTCCGCTCCCCTGGCGGCATCGGGGTTCGACGTTGTCGTACGCACGCCGTATGCGGTGCCCATATACTCGAGGCGCGCCCGATCGATGTCCGAGATGACCACCTCGCTATTCTCCGCCCACCCCTCCTCGAGCAGCTTCTTCAATATCGCTTCCGCCATCTTCCCCGCGCCGATAAAGGCGACCTTGCTCATGATGGAACTCCTGGAAATCCTCCTGGTGCCGTTACCGTTCAGAACTGGTTGAAGAACCCTTTTTCGCGCAGCCAGCGTTTGTCCTCCGCGGAGACCTCCACGTTATGGGGAGAGAGAAGGAAGACCTTTTCCGCCACCCTCTGGATCCCCCCATCGAGGCCGTAGGTGAGGCCACTGGCGAAATCTATGAGCCTCTTGGACAGCTCGGCGTCCGCCTGCTGCAGGTTGATGATCACCGGGATGTCCGCCTTGAACTTCTGCCCTATCTGTTCCGCGTCGTTGAACGATTTGGGCTCCACCATGTGCATGCGCACCTGCTTGCTGGGGACCGCCTGGATGGGTGCGACCCTGGCTTCCTCGCGCAGCGCGCGACGCGAAGGCGCGGGTCCAGCCATCGCGACATCGGCGCGCCCCTCGTCGTATTCGAGCATCTCCTCGAACTCGTCGTCCTCCACGAGCCCCAGGTAGATCAGGGCTCTTCGGAAAAAACCAGCCATGGCTAAACCTCCCAGAGCGACTATGCATCGAATATGGCCGTCCCGATACGCACCATATTTGCTCCCTCTTCCAGCGCCACCTCGAAATCCTGCGTCATGCCCATGCTCAGGACGCCCAGGTCCAGCGTGGGAAACCCCCGCGCCATCCCATCCCTGAGCTCACGCAAGCGCCTGAAACAGGGCCTCGCCTCCTCCCCGGTTCCCAGGGGCGCTATGGTCATCAGGCCTCGTGCCCTGACCGACGGCATGTCCAGTGCCGCATTCAGCATCACAGCGGCATCTCCCTCGTCCGCGCCGTACTTGCTCTCCTCGCCCGAGACGTTCACCTGCATTAGGATATCCTGGGTAATCCCAAGCTCCCCCGCACGCGCGGCAACCGCCTCCAGCAGCCGCAGGCTGTCCACGGAGTGGATGAGGGCCACCCTGCCTACCACCATATTAACCTTATTCCTCTGGAGATGGCCAATGAAATGCCACTCCAGGTTGATGTCCAGCCGTTCGAGCCTTTCGCGCAACCCCTGGGCGCGGTTCTCTCCGAACACCCTCTGGCCTGCATCCGCAGCCTCGAGTATTTTCTCCAGCGGCCGTCCCTTGCTCACGGCCACCAGCGTGAGGGCGGCGGGATCCGTTCCGTGCCTCGCGGCCGCCCTTTCCATGCGTTCCCTTACCGAGTTCAGGTTCTGCGCGATGCTTGCCAATTCCTTCCCTCCCGCGTTCGCCGGCGTTATTCCTCGAAGCTTACTGAGGTGACTCCGTAGATCTGGTAGAGGGTCTCCATGACCTCCATGAGGTCTATGCGCGCGGGCACGCCGACCCGCAGCAGGATCGAGCATTCGTCCCCGCCGCCCCTGCACTGGTAGAACCTGAGCAGCGTGAAGTGTATACCGTACTGGGCCAGGGTCGCCTCCACCTCCTCCACGAGTCCCGGCCGCGGGCTGCTCCTGACGGTGAAATACAGTTGGCGGCTCCTGAACCTGGCGACGATCCTCTTCTCGACCCAGGGCAGGGCGATGAGCACGGCGAGGATTATCCCCGTGCTGTAGAGGGCGGTGATGAAATATCCGCTCCCGGCGGCCATGCCCACCGCGGCGGCGGCCCACATGGTGGCCGCCGTGGTTATGCCGACGACGTGCGTACCGCCATAGACCACGATGACGCCGACGCCGAGGAAGCCGATGCCCACCACCACCTGTGCCGCCACCGCGCAGATTTGGCCCTCCCCCTGCTGCGCCCCC